>NZ_CP124543.1:1248368-1560460 GCF_029953635.1 Halotia branconii CENA392
AGCGGCATGAGTCAGATAACCGCGAAGAAATTGCACGAGCAAAGATGGCGCTGGATTTAGCGGTAGAAGGGCGATATGTTGCAGTGGTTTCCTCTGGCGATCCTGGGATCTATGCAATGGCAGCAGCAATTTTTGAGGTATTGGATCACCACGCCCAACCGGAATGGAACAGTATTGATATTTATGTTGCACCAGGTATATCAGCAATGCAAGCGGCGGCAGCGGCAATTGGCGCTCCTTTGGGACATGACTTTTGTGCGATTTCTCTATCGGACATCTTGAAGCCTTGGTCAATTATTGAACAACGAATTGCGGCGGCGGCTTGTGCTGATTTTGCGATCGCATTTTACAATCCTGTTTCCAAACAACGCACTTGGCAACTGACAGCTGCTAGAAATATTTTGTTGCAATATAGAACACCTGATACCCCAGTAGTATTAGGGAGAAATATTGGCAGACTAGGACATACAGTAAAAGTAATTACTCTTGACCAGTTAGCGCCAGATGTTGCTGATATGCAGACTATTATTCTTATTGGTTCAACACAGACTAAGATTATTCAGCGCGGCGATGAGAATATTTCTGTTTATACGCCTCGTCGTTATACTGAAAGCAAAAATGTATTATGAAGATACAGCTTGCAAATGCGAAAAACGAGATAAATGTTCCCAACTAATAGCTTGGTTACGTCCAGTAGCTTTTGCATGAAACAAACATTGATCAGCGCGATGTAGTAGACTAAGCCCTTTCTCATCGTCACCGACTTCTAAACTAGCAGTACCTAAACTAATAGTAACATCAATTGTTACTTTACTATTGATGGCGAAAGGTTGCTCACTAACTACACGATTGAGGCGATCCGCTACTAATAGCGCTTCTTCACCTGTAGTATTAGCCAGAACAATTACAAATTCCTCGCCACCATAACGAAATGCAGTATCTTGAGACCGTAGATTATGCCGCAGTCGGCTACATAGTAACTGCAAGAGGCGATCGCCCACTAAATGACCATAGGTATCGTTGACTTTCTTAAAATAGTCTACGTCTAAAATAATTAAACTCAAGGGTGTATTTTGATTTTGAGCTTTTTGAATTTGCCTGGGTAAATCCCATTCCAACGCCCGACGATTATTGAGTTCTGTTAACGAATCAGCTAAAGCGATCGCTGATAATAAATCATTTTTTTGAATCAAATCACGGTACTTTTGGACTTTACGCAAACCAACCGTCAAATGAGCGAGTATTAGGCGATCATTTGCTGTTAAACCTGTTAAGCTATAGTCTTTTTTATCTTCAGGAAGTTGCCAAACATAAGCATCAGCTCCTTGGTTGAGAATAGCGGCGGTCATCTGCAATTCCCATTCCCAGCCATATCTATTTCTGTTAGCCAGTTCTTCAGGACGATCCTCTAGAAAAATAGAGTATATCCAGGATAGCTGGGTTTGTTCTTTTAACCAACCGCACAGTTGTATGCTGCTATCCAGACTGGCTTGCAAAAATATTATATCGGGCGGCGTGATTTGAATGTGTGCTACTGCCTGAGAGACATCGGTAATAACTTCTAAAATATAAGCGGTTTGATCGCGGATCTGATCGGGAAGTTTGGCAAGAAAGTTATTACTTCCAAAGACCAGAATGGAAATCTTCATTGCTGTGCTTTCTGCCCTATTTTAAGCTAGGTGTTACTAGTATTTATTCCGAATAATAGAATATATTCGGTGTTTATCTTACAGAGTTATTACCCTATATCTGAATAGTCTTAGCCCTAAATTTATAATTGCCTAGTAATTTTAATCTCCTCTTAATATGTTGCTTTTATGACAAGTTTTAAAACTTTACCCTCTGATAATTAATTTCTGCTTTTCTATATTTCTTTTGAAACAGTATAAATACTGAATCTTATTTTTAAGCCTCAAATTAATACTGTGATTTCCAAGTATTCCTTATTTAAAAGTATTGTCAAAATCGACAATTTATGTTGCACTTAATATGCAGAGACAGAATGTTTAGGTAGCTATAAACATTAAAAAAAAATAAAAAATTTATTTTATCAGTGAAAACCGAGATGCATCAAAAATATAGTTAATGTTATATACCATAAAAGTACAAAGCAGCTTTCCTTGTAGAAAGCTGCTTTTGAGCAAAATCTCAGCGTATATACTGCTTTATATTATGTACTTAGTAATAGCTCTTATTTGTAGTTACCACATTTGTTTAAAATGATGCAGTGACATATATATTGACTTTCAATTATCCCATGTCTAGTAAATATATGAGAAAAAGTAATCAAATAACTACTTAATAATATCCTCGATAAAACACGTTTAAGTGTTATTGTTTCGCCTATTTAACTGGAGAAACTATCGAGGATAAATTATCTGATGCTAGCTAGCTCATCTAAACTTCATACAAAATTTAGAAAACACTATTGATAGCCTTCTATTTTGTAGCCAGCAGCAACAATTACCTGTTTTATAGACTCTTCGGAAGCTTTAGAATCTACAGTAACAGTTTTAGAGTTCACGTCTACATCTACTTTGGCATCAGGTTCCATCGTATGAATAGAATCTGTGATCTTTTTTGCACAATCGTCACAGGTAATATCTGGAACTTTCATTTTGAGTGACATTAACTTACCTCATGACTACAATTTGAATTTTCATTTATATATCAACAATATTATTTCGGATGGCGATCGCACATCTTACTAGAGTTAGAACAGGACGTACCAGCAAGATATAACTACCCGCTAGCAAAATTTACTGGCAGCAAAACGAAACAAAATGCAAAAATATATAAAGCTAGCCAAAAAGTGAAAGATGAAGTACGAAAAAATAACCAGTTGCTTCATACTCCACACTTCATACTTAAATACTTAATACTTCAGTCCACCCATGCCTTCTAATCCCCAAAAACTTAGCGGTAGCGAAATTCGCAATTTATTCCTTGACTTCTTTGCTGGGCGCGGACACCAGATTCTCCCAAGTGCTTCCGTCGTGTCAGAAGATCCGACCTTGCTGCTGACGGTTGCGGGGATGGTACCATTTAAACCAATATTCTTAGGACAGCGCACACCTGAATTTAAGCGGGCTACTACTTCCCAAAAGTGCATCCGCACCAACGATATAGAAAATGTCGGACGCACGAAACGACATCACACGTTTTTTGAGATGTTGGGTAACTTCAGCTTTGGTGATTATTTTAAAGAACAAGCGATCGCCTGGGGTTGGGAAATCTCCACAGAAGTTTTTGGTTTTTCTCCCAACAACTTAGTTGTCAGCGTTTTTGAAGACGATGATGAAGCCTTTAATATTTGGCGCGATCAAATTGGTGTCCCAGCAGCCAGAATTAAACGCATGGGTGCAGATGATAACTTTTGGGCGATGGGTGCTACTGGCCCTTGTGGCCCTTGTTCGGAAATATATTACGACTTTCACCCCGAACGCGGCGATGACAACATTGATTTAGAAGATGATTCTCGATTTATCGAGTTTTATAACCTCGTCTTCATGCAATATAACCGGGATGCATCTGGCAATTTAACACCGCTGCAAAATAAAAACATTGATACTGGGATGGGTTTAGAGAGAATGGCACAAATTCTCCAACAAGTCCCAAATAACTACGAAACGGATTTAATTTTTCCGATTATTCAAACAGCAGCGCAAATTGCAGAGATTGACTACCACAGCAGCGACGAGAAAACCAAAGTCTCTTTAAAAGTGATTGGTGATCATGTTCGTGCTGTCGTCCACATGATTGCTGATGAAATCCGCGCCTCCAACGTGGGACGAGGTTACGTGTTGCGGCGATTAATTCGGCGGGTAGTGCGTCATGGACGATTGATTGGGATTAGTAGCGAATTTATCACCCAAGTTGCCGAAACTGCGATCGCTCTTTCAGAATCAGTTTATCCCAATGTGCGTCAACGCGAAGCCGCAATTAAAGCTGAATTGCAACGGGAAGAGTCTAATTTCTTGAGAACTTTGGATAGAGGCGAAAAACTTCTAGAAGAAATTATTCAAGAGGTGAAACAGCAAGGAAAAACTTCTATTAGCGGTGAAAGTGCCTTTACTTTGTATGACACCTACGGTTTCCCCCTGGAACTGACTCAAGAAATTGCCGAGGAAAACAACCTCACCATTGATGAAGCAGGCTTTAATGTAGAAATGCAAAAGCAGGTAGAACGTGCTAAAGCAGCCCACGAAACTATCGATTTAACTGTCCAAGGTTCTCTCGATAAGCTAGCAGAACACGTCCACGCTACCGAGTTTTTAGGTTATACCCAACCTGCGGCGACAGCGAAAGTCGAAGCCATATTAGTAGATGGAGTTTCTCAAGAAGCAGCAGAAGCCGGAACTCAAGTGCAAATTGTCCTCAATCAAACACCATTTTATGCTGAATCTGGGGGACAAATCGGCGATCGCGGTTATATCTCCGGTGATGGTATTTTAGTTCGCGTTGAAGACATGAAGAAAGAATCTGATTTCTTCATTCACTTGGGACACATTGAACGCGGTACACTGCGCGTAGGTGATAGCATCACCGCCCAAATTGATCGTGCTTGTCGTCGTCGCGCCCAAGCTAACCATACCGCAACTCATCTACTACAAGCCGCGTTGAAAAAAATAGTTGATGAAGGCATATCACAAGCTGGTTCTTTGGTTTCCTTTGACAGGTTGCGCTTTGACTTCAACTGTCCTCGTGCTTTGACATCTGAAGAAATTCAACAAGTAGAAGAACAGGTAAACACTTGGATTGCTGAAGCCCATGCCGCTAATGTGGAAATACTACCTTTAGCAGAAGCGAAAGCTAAAGGCGCTGTAGCTATGTTTGGGGAAAAATACGGTGATGAAGTCCGCGTCATCGATTTTCCTGGCGTATCAATGGAACTGTGCGGTGGAACCCATGTTAGTAATACTGCGGAAATTGGAGTTTTCAAGATTATTTCTGAAGCTGGCGTGGCTTCTGGGGTGCGGCGAATAGAAGCTGTTTCTGGCCCAGCGATATTAGATTATCTCAATGTAAGAGATAAAGTAGTCAAAGATTTGAGCGATCGCTTTAAAGTTAAACCCGAAGAACTACCAGAGAGAATTACCACTCTGCAAACCGAACTGAGAAATAATGAGAAAGAATTAGCAAGTTTGAAATCACAACTGGCGATCGCTAAATCTGATAGCTTGCTGGAAACAACACAAACAGCAGGCGATTATAAACTTATTATTGCCCAGATGGAAGATGTTGATCCCGAATCCTTAAAAACCGCCGCCGAACGCTTACTGCAAAAAATCGGTAACGGTGCAGTGGTACTGGGTTCTGTTCCGGAAGCTGGGAAAGTAAGTATAGTTGCAGCCTTTAGCCCAGAAGTAAATAAAAAAGGCTTACAAGCTGGTAAATTTGTCGGTGCTATTGCCAAGATTTGCGGCGGTGGCGGTGGTGGTAGACCGAACTTAGCCCAAGCCGGCGGACGCGATGCGAGTAAGTTACCGGAGGCATTGGCGAAGGCGCAGAGTGATTTGAAGTCCGCATTGGTTTAGTTGTATTTTCGTGTGGTGCAGGCATATTGCCTGTCTTGAAAATCTTAATACAGTGGTAGATTAAGTGTATAAGTAATCTACCATTGTTTTTTTATAAATTAGTAATTGTCCTGTTTATCATGAATTAATTTACTCAGTCTAATTTTACTAGCATGGCAAATAAAATTCATCTTAATAAACTTGCAGAAGGAGTTACAGCTTGGAATGATTGGCGAACAGCAAATCCAAATATAGATGTCGATCTTAGTGGAGTTTATCTGGTTCATGAAGTATCTATAAGAAATCAAAAAAAGGCTTGGAGGCTTCTTTCCTCTCTTATATCTTTGCTGATTACTTTATTTTTACTACATACTAACCTGACAGATTATTTAATAGTTTTTTTTGAAAACAACCCATTCTTTAAAGTTAATTTCTCTGCAATTGCAGAGATGGCATTGTATATAACAATTCGTTTTTCTTTGTTTTTGATGATTATGCTTACTGTATTTCCAGGATTGGAATTAATGCTGAATTATTCAAAAGGAAAATTAAATTTAATAAATATTAATATGAATAAAGTAAATTTATATGGAACGGATTTAAAAGGAGTTGATTTAAGGTACGCTGATTTAAACTGGGCAGATTTAAGAAATTCCAATTTGAGTTATTTGGAAGCAGTTGGTGCAAATTTAAGTTATGCTAATTTTACCGGGGCTTGTATAGCAAATTGGAATATTGATTCTTCTACTAATCTAAATAATATAAAATGTGATTATATTTATTACCAGTTTAATTATGAACTAAATAAGTTTGATCAGCGTCGTCCTATAGACATAAATAGTATTTTCGCGCCGAATGAGTTTACAGAACGTATCAAAATTACTGAAAAAGCATTAGAAACCATCGATTTAACTTTTACAGACGGTATCGACTGGAAAGCATTTTTCAAGTCATTTAATGAATTACGTCAACAATATCCTGAACACAAGATTGATATTCAAGGAATCGAACGTAAAAGTAACACTTTAATTGTTCGACTAGATGTGAATATTGAATCAGATATTAACACTTTTGTAATTAAAGGATCTCTTGAAACTGGTTTTAAAGAAGTTTATGAAAATCAATTGAAGTTATTAGAAGCTCAATATCGCAGAGAACTTCAAGCGAAAGATGATGATATTATATTCTATCGCCATCAAAGTACAAATTTATTAGAAATTATTAGACAACAAACAACAAGACCCATTACTGTGGAGCATATTATGTCAGAAATTTACAATAATGATTTCAAGGAAGTAAATATTGGCAATTTTGCTAATAAAAATTCAGATTATGCACAGCAACAAGCAAATCAATACATTCACATATCTGAACAAAAACAAACTCTTGCTGAAGCTGCTGCTAAAATCCAAAGGCTTCTCAAAGAGTTAGAGCAAAATAAACCCGCTGCTAATGAAAATGAGAAAATTTGTTATGTAAATGATGAAACTACTCCTAACTTTAAGCGTCGTGTTATTGGCGCATTACAAGGTGGTAGTGAAGCAGCAATTGAAGAGTTTTTAGATAATTCGTATATCAATATTGGCAAAGCTATCATCAAAGGATGGATCAAACCAAACTAAATAAATATTTTATAAATTGTATTAAATCTTGATAAGTGACAGATTCAATCTGCCCGTTTCTTGCAAGTTCTAAAGCCTACGCAAACAAGCTTTCAGCTCGATGATATACCAAAATGAATTGCGTGAATTACTCAAATGAGAAAGCAAACTGGGGTTTGAGAAAGCAAAAGCTTATTTGACTTGCGGAAAACACTAAAATGAGAAAGCAAACTGGGGTTTGAGAAAGTAAAAGCTTATTTTGAGTAAGTCAAATGCCATTTCGAGTAAGTAATCAGGCATTTTTACTTAGTTCGATATGAATTTTAGTCCAGGCGATCGCAACTCAAATTATCGAGGAAGAATATCATCTAGGCGAAGTTGAAGACGAGGCAAAAGCGGTGAATTAATCAATTGATTTAATCGATATTGTTGTTGAGTATAAGTATCTTCAGCTAGTTGACAAATAGTAAAAGTTGGTTGTTTTGGTTTACCAATAAAAGCGATCTAGACTAAAGTCCAGCTCTAAGCAGCGCAAAGTAGGGGTGGGAAACTAGAAAATAGGAAAGAAATTCTGACTCTAACCTAAGTACTACTCACTCCCTACATCACAAACTAACTTGTTAAATAGAAACACAGAAATAACAAAAATAATCGTGATATTTACCAAATTTTGTGCTTGATTAAAATCAGAATCACCTGTAATCAAAAAATCTGCATCTCCTGCCATCGCACACGCTAAAAACTTAGCATCTTTTCTGTCTCTAGGGAAATCAATGTCTACATTAACATCGATTAGTGTGATCAATGTATCGATAATTTTAAACTATTCAAGTAGAACTTCGTCTGTCAATTTAAACTTACTGCGACTTCATACATTCTTATATTCTACGATAATTTCTTCAGAAACTATCCATTCCCAGGCAGGGTTCTCAACAATAAACTGAATAACTTTTCTTGGTATTCTCCCCTTCAGTACAGCAGAAACCAAAACATTTGTGTCAATAAAAACTTTCATTCGCCGCTTCGGTAAGCTTCAATTTCTGCTGCTATTTCTGCTTCTGTAATATCTTGAACTCCAGGCAGTAAATGTGTTTTATCAAATAAATCTCTGAGCTTTTTACTGATTTCGGATTTCGGGTTATCCGGCTAAAATAATTATTTCTACTCGCTGTCCTGTTTGAAAAGGTAAATCAGACAATATAACTTGCTTTGGATCTGTAATGGTGATGTATTTCTTGTAAGCGTTCATAATTTCTCTTGATTCATTTGTAAATATTTTCTTGAATATGGAGAGGAATTTTAGTGGAACAGTGAACTTACCACTAAATTCCTAGCTCCACAGTAATTATTCATCAAAGTTACTAATCAATGTGGCGATCACAGTAGCAGCAAATTTTATGGTTAGCTTAAGTTAGCCAATCAATTTTTGCCAAGTCACTCCTCCTACAATCCCATCAGCAAGCAAACCATTCTGCCTTTGATATGTTTTAATTGCCCCTTCTGTTTGAGGGCCATAAACACCATCAACCTCAACACCCACGCGATATTGTAAGTACCTAACCACAGGGCCACCAGCATGATTAGGCCTGACAATTCTTTTCGCTACAATCAAATTAATGGCATTCCATGTTGTTTCGCCGGCAATGCCATCGACAGAAATCCCACAAACATTTTGAATTTTTTCTGTTGCAGATTTTGTAGCCCCGCCCATAAGGTTATCTTCTACTAGAGGCTTGCCATATTTATCAGTTATTTTGAGTCGATTTAAAGCTTTTTGTAGTCTGAGTACGGAGGTATCTGTATTCTGCTCATCATCAGGGACGGGATTAACAGGAGTACTAGGCACTTGACCAGTTAAGCCTTTGACGATCGCATTCGCAAGTGCTTCACCGTTATATAGTTTCATATCTTTTGACGAATCGATGAAGCAACCTTCTACTAAAATTGCAGGCATATTTGTATTTCTCAGAACAAATAGGTGAGAGCCACTCTTAACTCCACGATTAAAAAATCCTAACTTGACGATTTCATCTAATACAGGCTTTGCTATTTTTCTGCCGTTTTCACTAGTTGCAAATACTTCTGTGCCATTAGCTTGTCCGTTAAAAGCATTAAAATGAATGGAAACATAAATATCCACTCTTGAGGCGTTAGCTGTATCACATCTTTTTGCTAATGAATCGCGTACTGATCCAGCCCTATCTGGCTTGCATGGTATTACTTGATGTCCTAAATCTTTTAACTTAGATATAACTTTATTACCTACTTCTTCAGTTAAATTATCTTCAAATCTTAATCCTCTAGCTCCAGTATCTGGAGGAGCATTATGACCAATATCAATTCCAAATTTCATTTGCTAATCCTCAACTTATTTTCGTAATACTTCAAGGTTCTTCAAATTCTATATATCAAGTTTGATTAATATTTTGGTTAGCAAACCTGATAAACATAATTATCTGCGATGATTACAACCATTATTCAAATAGTAACTTTTTATGAAACCAGATAGCCATGATAATTTTACCTATTAGAGGCTAAACCCAAGAATACGCTTCATGTCCAACTGTGTAACGTGACTTGCCAATTTATTAACGCTGCGTGTGTCAGTTATCAGCGATGCACTGAGTTTCGACACTTCGACAGGCTCAGTGCGGTGCTGCGCGGTAATCGAGTTTCGACTACGCTCAACTGCCGCGAAGTCGAGATTCAACTACCGCGCAGTCGAAGTGTTGTCAGTTGTTTTTTGTAATTTTGTCTAATATCCCATCCCTCTATGAGTGGTTTTCACAAATCTTTTTGAAAAGTTGAGCGTCGGTAAACACTTTTCGCTGTCTTGAAAAGTTGCTCCTCTTGGGTAGAACCCAAGACCGCACTTTTCGCTGTCTTGAAAAGTTCTGCGCCCCGAAGTTTGCCGGAAAGAACATCTCCCCGGCAACTTCTCTTCGGAAACCGGGACGCACAGACTTTTCGCTTTGCCACTAACTATTAATAAAACTCTACCCATAAAGGGATGGAGTTTTTATTCTTTTGGCTTGGGTTTGCAACATACTGAATTGGTGCAATAACCTATAAGTTAATTAAATGCAGACACATACAAAAACGTCCTCCAAAAATGATTTGGAGGAACAATTAACTTGAGTACATTGTTGAGCAATATCTCAACAGGAATAGGCGATCGCTTGCCGTGCTTCTCCATCAAAAGTATCAAGCATCTGTTCACGCCAGCTAAACACTGGGTCATTTTCTACAAGTAAAGAAAATGGACTAATGCAGCGCGCCCACTGTAAAGAACTGAACACTACATAATCTGCCCAAGCTGGTGTTTGTCCGGCCAGAAACGACTGATGCTGGAGAGTTCGACGCAGTGGTTCAAGGCGATCGCGAAAGGTTATAACTCGCTCGTCGCGATCAGCAGATAAAGCCTCCAAGGTTGTACCAAATAACTTTTCTCGTGTAGTGCGAAAGTAGTCTTTATCTTTTGGGTGCAGGTGTGAATAAATATCTGTGATTATCAACCGAATAATTTCAGGATTGAGTACTGCTTCTACCCAATCAGTCACAAATCTAGACAAAGCTTTGCCCATTAATCCATCAAACAGTGTGGGATTATCAGGGTAACTGTTTTCAAGATACTCTGCGATCGCCCAAGAATCAGAAACAAATCGTTCACCATCAACTATCACTGGTACTTTACCCTGTCCAGAGAAAGCAATAGTTTCCTTTTCAGTAAATCGCCAAGGTATAGTTTCAAACGGTAATTGCTTATGAAGTAAAGCCAGACGCACCCGCCAGCAGTTAGGGCTAAAACGGCGATCGTCCTCAGCTCCAGCCAAATCATACAGCCTGATCTTTGCCAGTTTCATGACTGTCTTCCTTTTGAGGTAGATGCAAAACAACCTCACAATAGCATGTCAATGGAAAAGAAAGGGGGCATGGGGCATGGGGTTTTTGTTGCCTATTGCTCATAAACAAGTATCTTTACTTTTCTTCATCTAAAGCTTTTTGTATAGCCCTCCTACAAAATTCTGGAGGGTCTTCTTTGGCTTTAACAGCCTCCTTCATTTCTTTGCTAACCCTAAAACTTAACTGTTCTGTTAGCGGTTCATCACCTCTTCTTTTTCCCGGTTCTAAATTTTCTGGATTCCCTTTAGGGTTAGGCATTTATGTAGAAACGTAAATATAGCTTTAACTGAATGAAACCAATCGAATAAAGTCTTAATCGGTGGTGATATTTGTCTGGAAAACTGGTATACCACCGATACCACTTTTATCAAGAGGTAATTCTATTTTATGTTTACTCGTACCGAACTTGAACTGCTGACAATCCAGCAATTGCGAATTTTATGTAACCGCTATGGGCTAAGACCAACCGGAAACTCAGGTTACAAGGATTCATACATTACTACCCTGATGGCATTCTCGATATTAGCCCTTAAGCAGCTAGAAGATGGGAGAGGACTAAAAGCACCATCATTCAGTAGCTTACAGGTTATGGGTACGGCTTTAGATGAGATGAGTACACCTACTAATGAACAGATAGCATTAATTAGAATTTCGATGGAGGGTAGAAGGATGAACTACCCAGATAGATATAACCAAGAGAAACTGTTAGCCATCTACAAAGCTAAGTTAAATCTTGAACAAGTGATTGACTTTTTAGCAGCGCAATAACTGCTATTAAACGGAGAGGGGGGGATTCGAACCCCCGTTGAGTTGCCCCAAAACGCATTTCGAGTGCGTCGCATTCAACCACTCTGCCACCTCTCCAGTTATTTATGGATTTGATCTAGATTCGTGAATATGAAGCGCGATCGCATCCTGACGAGATTATAACACTCGACTATATATTACCTTGTTTATCAGCTTTGGGATGATTACTAATAAACTCAGATTAAATCTCATAGTACCAAATGTCTTCTTCTCGTAGCACAATCCGATTTAAAGACAGCCGATCTATTAAACCTTCCTGCTCAAATTGCCCTAAAATACGAGTAACTGTCACGCGAGTAGAACCAATCATTTCAGCCAAATCTTCATGAGTCAGGCGCATATCTATCAAACGCCCCTGGTGGATTTCGTGACCGAATTTTTTGGACAACCATGCCAATAACTTAATCAGCATGGTGTCAACTTTTTTATAACTGCGAATGATCATCAATTCTTCAGCTTGCTGAATGTGAGCAAGCAAGGTTTCTGTTGGTTGACACCATTCTTCTATGGGTAAAACTGTTGCAGCTACTTTCGTCAGACATGCTATTTGATAAGGTTCTACTTTTGACAAGGTTTTGCCGATGATATCTCCTCTTCCCCACAATCCTAATGCAACGGTTGTGCCGTCTTCTAAATAAGTAAAAGTCCGAACGAAACCCGCTTCAATCTTCCAAAGTCTATTTTGTTGCGTTGGTAGAAATGAGCGACGCGTAAAAACCTGCTGAGAATTTTGCCTCGGTGGATTAGAAATACTTGAGTATGAAGATACCATATTTTATATTACACTTAATCGATTAAATAACCGTAGTATATACATATCACAATACTGTTCAGTAGAGACGCGATAAATCGCGTCTGATAAGACTAATAACCCTTAACTGAGGCTAAATCCCAGCACCATCAAGAAATTCTGCAATCATCAAATCTGTATTGTTCTTACCGTCATCCGTTGTTTGGTCGTTTTCTAGAGTTGGTAAGTAACTTGGCTGAGTTTCTAAATGCTCCAATTGTTTTTCTAGAGCCTTAACTCGTTCAAATAAAGCACGAATTACTTCTGCTTCTACGTCCCGCATTTGATCATGATCCAGAACATTAATACTCAAGTTATTTTGACGAGTCACACGCCCTGGAATCCCAACTACTGTGGTGTTACTGGGTACATTCCTTAATACCACTGAACCTGCTCCAATGCGGACGCGATCGCCAATATAAATATTGCCCAAAACCTTTGCACCTGCTCCTACAACTACATGACTACCTATAGTGGGATGGCGCTTACCGCTTTCTTTGCCAGTCCCGCCAAGAGTAACACCTTGGTAAATTAAAGCATAATCACCTACGACTGCTGTCTCACCAATTACCACACCCATCCCGTGGTCAATAAATACTCCTTTGCCAATTACTGCCCCAGGATGAATTTCAATTCCCGTCAAGAACCGACTCAGATGGGACATAAACCTTGGTATAAAAGGAATTTTGGTTTTATGGAGTCGATGGGCTAGACGATGGAACAGCAGAGCTTGGAATCCAGGATAGCAGAACAATACCTCTAGCCAGTTACGGGCTGCTGGGTCACGTTCATAAATTGTTCGCAAATCAGTTAGTAGCATACTTAGTAAAGCTGATTGTTGGTAGATAAGGCTCTCAATGCAAGATAATTCCAGCAAAAATAAACTTTTTTTGAGAAATTACGACAGACAAACTCCGGTAATTTGATAGATTTATAGTATTTAATATTAAGTTGGATGCTATCACATCTGCACTGAAAAAAACTAGTTTTGCAGAAACTGCAATAAACAAGAGTAAAGGGACTAGTAGTCTGCCAAGAGAACTTTGCGGAGTTAATGTGAAAAAGTCCAGTTCTTTTCTCCCCCTGCTTCCCCTGCTTCCCCTGCTTCCCCTGCTTCCCCTGCTTCCCCTGCCTGCCTCCACCTATCATTTTTGGGTTGACAGACCACTAGGGGCTGAAGTGGTGTACATCCATATAAAACCGCCACACTCTGCTGGTTCAGTCTTTTATCGAAGGCATGGTTTGTACCCCATGCAGATAGCACAAGACATTACAGAGTTGGTGAGTTCAACAAAATTCCCCAAGCTGCGACAGTGGTTGCTCAGATTTCCATGAAGCTAGAAAGCATAAACACAGTCGGTTTTATCAAGAAAGACTGGATTCATGCGATCGCGGTGGCAACTGTCAAGGACTTACTATCTTATTCTAACGATGCCTGAGACGATGAGCCAGAAATAACAAACTATCCTCGCAGCAAACACCAAATAACAATTAATCGATAGGCTATTAATATACAAGCACTCCTAGCCAGCTGGATTTAATTTAGAAATTAAAAATTGAACTATGGATAAACAACCGATACAAGTCATTGGAGGTGGATTAGCTGGGACAGAGGCAGCGTGGCAAATAGCCCAAGCTGGAGTGCCTGTAATTCTCCATGAAATGCGGCCAAAACGCTTTAGTCCTGCTCATCATACAGAACATTTAGCAGAATTGGTTTGTAGTAATTCCTTTGGGGCAATGGCAAGCGATCGCGCTACTGGATTATTGCATGAAGAATTGCGTCAGCTCAACTCGATTGTGATTGCGAAAGCTGATCAACATGCTGTTCCTGCGGGTGGGGCGCTAGCGGTAGACAGAGGGCAATTTGGCCAAGATTTAACAGCAGCTTTATCTAGCCATCCTTTAATTGAATTTAGGCGAGGCGAAGTCCAAGCGATTCCTGAAGGAATTGTGGTTTTGGCAACTGGCCCCTTAACCAGCCCCGACTTAGCAGAAGATTTGCGCCGCCTCACAGGGATGGAATATCTCAGCTTTTTTGATGCGGCTAGCCCAATTATTGTAGGGGAATCCATTAATCAAGATATTGCCTTTATGGCTTCTCGCTATGACAAAGGTGAAGCTGCTTATCTCAACTGCCCAATGAATAAAGAGCAGTATCTACGGTTTTGGGAAGAACTCCGTCAAGCCGAACAAACAGAACTCAAAGATTTTGAACGAGAAACGGCAAAATTTTTTGAAGCTTGTCTACCCATTGAAGAACAAGCATTGCGGGGAGAAGACACAATGCGTTACGGCCCTTTAAAACCCGTCGGTTTATCAGACAATCGTACTGGAGAACGCCCTTACGCTGTAGTACAGTTGCGCCAAGAAGACAAAGCCGGACAACTTTGGAATATGGTAGGGTTTCAAACTAACTTACGTTGGGGTGAACAAAAGCGAGTATTCCAGCTAATTCCCGGTTTGGAAAATGCAGAATTTGTACGGCTGGGAGTGATGCACCGCAACACCTTTATCAATGCGCCTCAGTTAATGCATCCGACTTTGCAATTTAAACAGCGTCCGACATTGTTAGCGGCTGGACAATTGACTGGTACTGAAGGTTATACCGCAGCAGCTGCGGGTGGCTGTTTGGCAGGAATTAATGCTGCACGGTTAGCTTTAGGAAAAGAAGCATTAACTTTACCACCAACAACCATGATGGGGGCATTGTTTGAGTTTATCAGTTCTGCTTCACCGAAGCATTTTCAACCAATGCCGCCTAACTTTGGGATTTTCCCTGATTTAGGAGTAAAAATCAAAAGTAAACCAGAGCGTTATGGACGTTATCGCGATCGCTCTTTGGCTGATTTGGCAAATTGGAAAGCGGCTAGTACCGCAAGGCGGAATTAAAAATTAAAAATTAAAAATTAAAAATGAACACAGCATAAGCTTTTCATTGATTAGGAATGGGTGGTTTATTTCCGCTGTGCTGTACTAGTGAAAGCAGGGAGCAGGGGGATAAGAAGTAACCTATGCCCCATGCCCTATGCCCTATGCCCTATGCCCTATACTGCACATTTCATTTACTTTTTAATACCCCCGGTTCTTGCTGCATAGGCAAGACATCTAAAATATCGGTTTGGGCACAATATTTTAAATCTTCATCACATTCAAGACGCAACAATCTCTTGCCATGACTAGCTTGGTGAAATAATCCCAATAAGTCATTTTGCCACTGTGAGTAAAGAGCGATCGCACTAATTACTTCATCATTGCCAGCTAATTCCTCTAATGACAACTGAGATTGTTCAACGATACTATGAGCGATCGCACCTGCACAGGCTGTATCCTCTAAAGAAAAACTGCCTTCCCAACCAGAACCAACAATCCACACAGTTTCTGGCTGCTTTTCTAGGATATATTGCACCACAGCTGCCCGATTAATTAAGGCTGCTGCTAGTACAGTTGGAGAATCTTGTATCCTTTGTAAGGCACGAGTGCCATTAGTGGTACTGATAAACAAGCGACGACCTTGGACTAATTCTGGTGTACAGTCGAGAGGAGAATTACCCAACTCAAAACCAGCTACTTTTGCGCCGCCGCGTTCACCTGCTCGCAGACGTTTTTCTGCTGGCCATTTTTCGCTAACCTCGATAAGTTGGTCTAAATCGCTGAAGGCTTGCACAGCTTCGCCTCCAGATGCTAAGACAGTCGCTATAGTGCTAGTAGCTCGTAAGACATCGACCGCGATCGCGCAGTCTGGAGTTTTACCAGTTGGAGTCAATTCAGGGGTGTCGTATACAAATAGCTTCACGCGCTGGATACACCTGTTTCAAATACTGTTGCCGAGATTACATTCTAATTGGTGTCACGAACCATAACCACAGTTGCGTCTAGAGTATTTCTTATCTTTATACAAGAGTATTTTTTATGGAAAGGGGCATTGGGCATGGGGCATTGGGCATGGGGCATTGGGCATGGGGCATGGGGCATGGGGCACTTGTACTGAGCGAAGTCGAAGTATTGGGCATGGTTTTTGATTTTGAGATTGTCAAGTTCATGCCAACGAAGGCAAACAGCGATAATCTAAAAACAGAATCGATATTTTCCAGCTGTCTTTATTCTCAAAAATAGAAAGGGGAATTTTGCATCTAGTTTCGCTTATCTAATCTCTAAACCAAAATGGCACCTTTACCCGATTATCGTCCTAAACAACTATCTTTAGGCCCTTTAGAAGCAGAAATTTTGCATATTATCTGGGAACTGAGTTCAGCCACAGTTAAGGATGTACACGATCGCATTTTGTCTGACCCTAATCGAGAATTAGCTTATACTTCTGTAACTACAGTTCTGCGCCGCCTCACCGATAAAGGTTGGCTAGCTTGCGATAAACAAGGCCGCGCCTTTTATTGGCGGCCATTACTCACACAACAACAAGCACAAGTCATTAAAGCCCACGAACAATTGCAACGGTTTTTAGCAGTGGGCAATCCTGATGTAATTGCGGCCTTTGCAGATAGTCTCGATGAAGCTAGCAGCCAGCAAATAGAAGCGATCGCTAAACGCATTCAAGCGGCACGTCAAGCCAGGGAGGAACAATAATGCATCTAATGATGATTTTGAGCGCTTTGACAGTTTCTTGGCTATTGAGATGCTCTAAAAACAACTCCCAAGGACGTTGGCAGGTAAGATGGCGGCGATCGCTATTTTTATTTCTCTTCCCACCTTTATTAATTTTTATGACTGCGATCGCTGTGCTATTCATGGGGCCTCAAGGACAAATGGGCGGCATGTACACAGGCTGGTTAAGCTATGAACTGGTATTTATGGCTTTGACATTTTTTGCTATTTTGTGTGTCAAACTTGCTTTTCAAGGGTGGCAATCGGTAGAGTCTGCCCGTAAATCTCCACGAGTTAATCTTGAGGGTAAACAAGTTAGATTACTAAATACAAAGGCGCTGTTTGCTGGTCAGATTGGATTTTGGCAACCAGAACTAGTAGTTAGTCAAGGATTACTGCAAACTCTTTCACCAGATCATCTTGATAGTGTTTTAGCCCACGAGCAAGGACATTATTATTATCGAGATACTTTTTGGTTTTTTTGGTTGGGTTGGGTGCGTTCTTGCACGGCTTGGTTGCCTAATACAGAACCTTTATGGCAAGAACTATTAGTTTTGCGGGAATTACGTGCTGACAGTTACGCTGCATCACGGGTAGATCCTTTACTGCTGGCGGAATCATTGTTATTAGTAGTTAGCAATAAATCTGTTGTTGTAGAATCAGGAGTTTGCTGTGCTGCGTTGGGTACTTCTAGTGTAGGCGATCGCTTAGAACAAAGAATAGAAGCTTTATTAGCGCCGCTAGAACCTATCCCATCAGAGCAATTGCAATCTTGGCATAGCTTTCTTTTAGCATTTTTGCCCTTAGCAACTGTGGTATTTCATTCTTAAGATTAATCATTTTGAACATGCGATCGCTTGTTTCGCACACTAACAGTAAAAATTAGTGTGTCATACCAATTCACAATTCGCAATTCGCAATTCGCAATTGAAAAACCTAGAGTTAGCAAAGCTTTCAGAGTTTGGATCTGTATCAGATTTTTCGTGAAATGGTATCAATTATTCATTTTTAAAATTAAGGAGAACTAGTTTTAGAAACTTCGGGACTGCGAATTATGATGTGTCCCTTATCACTTGTTTGAATAGCTAACATCGATGGTATTTCGTTAGGCTTTACATTTGGGGGCAATGCTTGAAACAAATAAATCCAGCCGCCACGTTCTAGGAGTAAGCGCCAGACTCTCGGCTGTTTGGGATTGCTAATATCATTATCTTCTCTGCCTCGTAAATCCTCGAATAAACCTCTGTCTCCAATAATACGGTAGCCTTGCAAAGAAGGATCGGCAAATATATCATCGAGTTTGCGTCCAATAGCAAACTTATCTTCAGGTGTGATTAGCGCCACAACAGGTAAAGTAGAGTTTTGACCAGCATCCCGCCTGGCATCTGCAATGCCTTGCCAACGAGCTAACCAAAATATCACAATTAATACCCAGGATACTATTACTATCTCATTGACTAGCGATCTCAGAAAATCTACTGAACGCAGTTGTCCAACACCAAATTCAGCCAGAGATTTTAGGCGTTTAGCTGTCCATGAGCGTTTGTGTTGGGTTGCAGAGATAATGCGATTTAGTAGTAATTGGCTAGCAGAGACTACCGCATCACTGATGATTTTAATTAACCATAACGTTACCTGAATGGCGATCGCAGTTACAAAAAAAGCGATCGCTGTTTTAAATATTGCCCAACTATTTCCGAGAAATATTTGCAGAGGAACTATCAAAAAAGACTGTGCAGGTAAATCGAGGGTATTGAGTTCTAGCTGAAAAAAGTAAAAGTATGACCACCGATAAATCCAACCTGCAAAGAAAAGCGCCGCACCCAGCAAGCCAACTACACTAGTAAATTTACCTAAAATATTTGTTTCCTGGTTGGGGGCTTGAGTCATACGGAAAATGGGGAAAATGAGTACTCAGATCCTCGACCGCTTAAAGAAGTCGGGGATCTTGTTAGTAATTTTACGGAAATTTTGTATATGCCTTTGAAGTTTAATGAGAAAGTTAAATATAGTCAAATATACTGTTTAAGCCATGAAAGCTTTTTTCCAAAGATGGGCTGTGGTAATTCTAATAATGGCAGCAGCACAAGCAGGAAACATTCAAGCTGTAATTAGCAAAGATGTCAAAACGGGAAATATCTTGTTGGCACAGACACAAATCAATGTCGATGAATTAGAACTTGCAGTAGCGTTACCAGAGTTAGCAGAGGTCATCCTTAAAGGGGGTGAGTCAAAGAGTGGACGAATCATAGGAATCGATGTGCAAGGGCAAGCACTATCAATTCAGCGTAGTGATAAAACTGCCACGATAGACCTCAGCCAAATTCAAAAAGTAGTTTTCAAGGATGGGGCGTTAGTTTACAGAAGCAATGGACGGCAAATCATCAGGGGTGAACGCGATCGCCCCACAGGTAAGCTAGTAACTTGGAGTGGTATACCCCTAAATACTTTTACCGTCAAAAATTCTACTCCGGGTCAAGCTGTGGTGAAGCTCAAACCACCTGTAGTTTCCAAAGCACAGTTGCGGGGTATTCAGTCAGTGGCTAAAAATCGGCAATATGTGGTAGATGAAATTCAGTTCAATTCGCAACAACGAACAATCAATATTGTCGCAACACCTTATTAATCTTCTGTTGTCAGTTGTTAGTTGTCAGTGGTCAGTTGTCAGCAATAGGCAACAGACAAAATAGGTGATTATAAACCGCGCCTACACAAACAAAACCTACGGAGGTAGGTTTCAAAACCTTAATTTTCCATTAGTCCGCGCAGGCGGTGAGGGGGTCGCAGTCTACAGCCCTTCGGGCATCCTTCGGCGGGCGGTTCCCGTCGATTGCGTTAGCGTAGCGTTAGCGACGAAGGAGCGTCACCCCCGAACCCGTTCGCTCTTAGCGTTCCCGCAGGGTAGGGACTTTGCTTGTGTAGCCGCAAATTCTATGAGCTGGAGCTGAAGTTGACTTTGGTAATATTCTATGAAGAAAATTCTTACTAGTTTTTTGGCTTTGGGTGTTTGTCTAACGCCTTTAACAGTAATGTTAATTGCTCAACCCACTTGGGGACAGACTCAAAACCCGCAAGCGCAAACAGCTGAAAAACTACTAGAACAGGCAATACAAAAGGTACAGCAACAGGAATATAAACAAGCAATACCCATATTCCAGCAAGTTTTGGTCATGGCACGAGAACTTAAAGACCAAAAAAATGAAGCACTAGTACTGGTATGGCTTGGGTTTTGCAACGACGCATTAGGACAAAAGCAGCAAGCACTCTCCTTCTACAACCAAGCTCTGCCCCTAAGACGGGCTGTGGGCGATCGCTCTGGTGAAGCGGTTACACTCAATAACATCGGTAAAGTCTACGACGATTTAGGACAAAAGCAAAAAGCACTGGAATTTTACAACTCTTCTTTGCCCCTAACACGGGCTGTGGGCGATCGCTCTGGTGAAGCTCGTACACTCAATAACATCGGTAAAGTCTACGACGATTTAGGACAAAAGCAAAAAGCACTGGAATTTTACAACTCTTCTTTGCCCCTAAGACGGGCTGTGGGCGATCGCTCTGGTGAAGCGGTTACACTCAATAACATCGGTGCAGTCTACTCCGCTTTAGGACAAAAGCAAAAAGCACTGGAATTTTACAACTCTTCTTTGCCCCTAACACGGGCTGTGGGCGATCGCTCTGGTGAAGCGGTTACACTCAATAACATCGGTGCAGTCTACTCCGCTTTAGGACAAAAGCAAAAAGCACTGGAATTTTACAACTCTTCTTTGCCCCTAACACGGGCTGTGGGCGATCGCGCTGGTGAAGCCGTTACACTCAATAACATCGGTTTAGTCTACTCCGATTTAGGACAAAAGCAAAAAGCACTGGAATTTTACAACTCTTCTTTGCCCTTAACACGGGCTGTGGGCGATCGCTCTGGGGAAGCGGTTACTCTCAGTAACATCGGTAAAGTCTACTCCGATTTAGGACAAAAGCAAAAAGCACTCGAATTTTACAACTCTTCTTTGCCCCTAACACGGGCTGTGGGCGATCGCTCTGGTGAAGCGGTTACTCTCAGTAATATTGGTGGACTCTTCCAAAGTACAAATCGACCAACCCAAGCCATTACTAATTTGCAGCAATCTGTCCAAATTAGCTTAGAAATGCGCCAGGGTTTGCAACGAGAAAATCGCCAAAAGTTTTTACAAGAAAATGGTGGAAGTGCTACTGCTTTAGTCGATGTCTTGATTAATCAAAAAAAATACGATCAAGCCTTTGAATGGGTTAACGTATTTACTACAGCCGACCTTGCTGATTATACTCGCCTGATTAATGCCAAAGTTGCCAACCCAGAAGCACAGCAAGCTCTTGATAATTGGAGTCAACAAAATCAACAATTAGAATCTCTGCGACAACAACTGCAAGACAATCGCTCCGAAAGTCTACCCCAACAAATTCGGCAATTAGAAGCACAAGTTTACTCACAAGCCGAAACTATCTCTCGCAGTTTCCCAGAAGTGGCAGAACTATTTGAAACTACCCCAGCAGATATTAAAAACCTGACATCTTCCATCCCCGCAGGAACGGTTGTGATTCAACCAGTCTTGCTGACTAATGTTAGAGATATACCTAATAACGTCGCCTTTTTCATCTTCAACAAAGATAAATTGAGCGTTATTAAAAAATCTATTGAACCCGCTGAATTTAATCAACTTCTTACTCAATATCTCAAACAGGTACAAAATGACGGTGATGCTAGCTACATTGAAACTGGTGGTAAACTCTATGATATTCTTATTCGTCCTATAGAAGACAAAATTCAGGCTTTATCTCCCAAACAACTGAGTATTATTGCGACTGGTAAACTGCGTCATTTACCTTTTGAAACCCTTTACGACAGTAAAACAGACAAATTTCTGATCCAAAAATATCCTGTCAACTATCTCACTCGTATTTCCAATAATTCCTTAAATTCTCTAGATTTGCAAAATGCTGATACCCGCAAAACACAAGCTGTTTTAGCATTTGGTAATCCAGTACCCAGTAAATCGCAAAATCTTCCAGGTGCAGAAGAAGAAGTCAAAAAAATTAAGGAAATACTGCCAGATAGTGAAGTTTATATCCACAATGAAGCTAGCTTAGAAAAATTTAAATCCCAAGCATTGCGCTTTTCATTTTTGCATTTAGCAACTCACGGCTGTTTTCAAACTGAAGATTGTAAAAAAGTCAAGTTACAAAATAATACTTTATTATTTGCTGATGGATCTTTAGACATTGCCAATGCTGCTCTTTTAGGTTTACAAGGCACACAACTAATTACTCTGAGTGCTTGTCAAACTGCTGTAGACACAAATTTGAATGACATAGGAATTGCAGGTGTTGCTTATATATTTGAGCGTGCTGGTGCTAAAGGTGTGATGGCAAGTTTGTGGGCGGTTGAGGATAAAGCAACTCAAGAATTAATGGTTGATTTTTATCAAAATGTCAAGCAAGGTATGACGAAAGGTGAAGCTTTGCAACAAGCTAAGTTGAAGTTAATTGCAGATCATCGCCATCCTTTTTATTGGTCGCCATTTGTCTTAATTGGTGATGCGCGTTGAAGTAGTTCACATTCACAGATCCCCGACTTCTTAAAGAAGTCGGGGATCTAATTTTTAATTTTAGATGTAGGTTATTGTGTCAAAATTTGACGGATTAAAATACTCATCACCTCATCTGCGTTACCAGTTGGTAACAGTGGACTCCAGTCGCCGACGCTGGCGTAGCCAATTACCTGCAAATGGTGAATTGTGCTGATAACGACTTTGGCTGAACCCATCAATATATGTTTAAGAGGTTCTCTCTTGGGAGATGGACGTTCAGTTGATTGATTGAAAGTAGGCGGATTTAAATTTTTGCTACCCAAGTACTGTTCTAACTGTGAATGGGCGGAATTTTCTGATTGTGCCATGATTATATTTATACTCCGATATTTGGGGTTAGATAAAGGCGATCGCACTTTTCTTGGCGGAACAGGGGGTCGCCTTTATCATGTCTTAATATTAAAGTATAATTTTATACTAGTCAAGCATTAGATTTAAAATTTATTGTGAATAATTCTCAAATTTGCTTGAGAAGAAATAGACATTCTGAAAAACTCACAAGACTTAAATTTCTTCACCGCAGAGGGTCTAAACTTGTTGTAATCGCATTAAAGGGGTTCTAAAAATAAATCGCTTTACGTCTACGCACTCCTCAGTGAAGCAGTCTTCCTCGTGACGAAAGCGGTCTGATTTGCGCTTGCAGCAATTTCCCTTGTGACGAAAGCGGTCTCATTCGCGCTTGTAGCGGTTTCCCTCGTGACAAAAGCGGTCTAATTTGCGCTTGCAGCGGTTTCCCTCGTGACGAAAGCGGTCTGATTCGCGCTTGCAGCGGCTTACCTTGTGACGAAAGCAGTCTGATTTGCGCTTGCAGCGGTTTCCCTCGTGATGAAAGCGGTCTTTTTGATGACGATTGATTTAAGACATCAAATTTAAAATTATTAATTATTAATATTACGATTAAATACCGAGAAATTACTGGTAGTAGCTGAAAAATTTATGAAAGAAATTGTGATTTACTCTGAAGCACAATGCTATTTAACTAGGACAAGCTATTTTTAGAAGTATCTAAACAAATAAATTTATGGCTCGCCAAAAAAGAACATCTCGCGTTTTGGAAAAAGCTGAGTTAAGATTGTCTGGGCTAAAATCGATTGTTCCAGATATCAAATTTGATGAGGATTATAATCTGGAAAAAATGATAGTGTCAATTGAACATTTACGTACAAAAATTGAAGTTTACAATACTGCTTTGTCTGTAGTTGATTCTTCTAAAACTGAAATTGAAGAAATGGAACAAAACTTGCGTCAGTTTTGTGAAAAGATGTTAATGATAGTTGCTATTAAATACGGCAAAGACAGCCGCGAATATGAAATGGCAGGTGGCATTCGTAATAGCGATCGCATCCGCAAAATCAGAGCCAGTCGCTTAAAATCTATTGCCGAAAAAGCCTCAGATGAGAATACTAAAGCTGTTTAGTTATTCGTGTTGGTGGCAGCATCCTGTTTTGGCGAATCGCCCAAGAAGATGAAAAATTTTCTTGAGCGATCGCTTTCAACTGTAACATCGAGTTAATCTGGAATATTATAGACTTTACATGCATACTTACTAGTAAGTATGAAATTAATAAGATATAGATGATTAACTAAATAGGAAAATTGCATGGAAGGTAAAAGATTTATCCGCACTCTGCGATTAGAGAACTTTCTTTCTTATGGAAGTGACAGTGAAGAAATTGAACTGCAACCGCTAAATGTTTTAATAGGGGCAAATACTTCTGGTAAATCAAATTTAATTGAAGCAATTGGAATTTTAAAAGCAACACCAACAGATTTACCTGCCCCATTTCGGCAAGGTGGAGGAGTTAGTGAGTTTTTGTGGAAGGGTGAACAGGAAACTCCAGTAGCCAAAATAGAAGCTACTGTTAATTATCCAGAAGGACTCCAACCCTTACATTATCAGTTGATGTTCACGTCTACTAGAGGCAGATTAGATTTAATAGATGAAGTAATAGAAGAAAATCAATATCAAAATTCGGTTAATAATATCCTTAGTTCTTACTATCGCTATAACAGTGGATATCCAGATTTAATGGTACAAAAAGGTAATTACTTACAACCACATGGAAACTATATTCATCCAGATAACTTAATGCCAGACCAGTCCATTTTGTCTCAAAGAAAAGACCCTGAACTTTATCCTGAGCTTTCTTATTTAGGAAGTCAGTTTTCTACGATAGGATTATACCGAGAATGGCATTTAGGGAGAAATTCTGAAATCAAAAAAAATCAAAAGCCTGATTTACCTGCAATGTATCTTCTAGAAGATGGAAGTAATCTAGGAATATTTTTAAATAACTTAAAAATTAAAATAAATAGAGAAATAGTTGAAAAACTAAAAAAATTTTATGATAAATTTGAAGACTTTAATGTAAATATCTATGGCGGTACAGTACAAATATTTATTCGTGAAGAAGGTGTTATTCAACCAATTCCTGCAAATCGTTTATCCGATGGGACACTGCGTTATTTATTTTTAATGGCTTTACTGCTCGATCCAACTCCACCACCACTGATATGTATTGAAGAACCAGAAATAGGGTTACACCCAGATATTCTACCGACTATTGTAGAAATGCTAATCGATGCATCACAGAGAACTCAAATCATAATCACTACTCATTCTGATGCTTTAGTTTCTGCTTTGAATGAATATCCAGAATCAGTGTTGATATGCGAACGTAATGAAAAAGGCTCTCACCTCCGTCGCCTTGAACCTGATAGACTGAAAAACTGGCTAGAAAAGTATACACTTGGCGACCTCTGGCGGATGGGTGAAATTGGGGGAAATCGATGGTAAAAGAGGTGAGAATTTATATAGAAGGTGGTGGAGATGGAAAGAATACGAAAGCTTTAATAAGACAAGTATTTAGTAAATTTTTTAACTCGCTTGTAGAAATAGCTAAAAGTCAAAAAATTAAATGGAATATTACTATATGTGGTTCTCGTAATAATACTTTTCGTGATTTTAAAAATGCTTTAAAATCTCATCCAGAAGCTTTTAATGTATTGCTTGTTGATGCAGAAGCACCTGTCACCAAACAGTCTACTTGGGAACATCTAAAATTTAGAGATAACTGGAATGCACCGCTAGGAGTTGATGATAGTCATTGCCATTTAATGGTACAAGCAATGGAAGCTTGGTTTATTGCTGATGTATCAACTTTAAAGCAATTTTACGGACAGGGATTTAAAGAAAATGCTATTCCCAGGAATGCTAATGTAGAAACTCTTGACAAAGACAGTTTAGAACCAAGCCTAAAAACTGCGACTCGTAGCACTACAAAAGGTGAGTACCAAAAAATCAAACACGCCTCGAAGCTTTTAGAGTTGTTGGATAGTGCTAGGGTTCGCCAAGCTTCGCTATACTGCGATCGCTTCTTTACCACACTAACAGCAAAAATGGGTGTATCAAGCAACAACCCCAGCGAAGAGTAAAAAAACCTTGAGCGATCGCCACTGGTAAGAGCTAAATTTAGATAGAGTACTGGATTGTTTAATTAGTTATGCTGGCAAGCTACATTGACCAAGCAATGGAACTAGCAGTTTATGAGATCATTGAAGAGGATCAAACTTATTGGGGTGAAATTCCAGGTATACAAGGAGTTTGGGCGTGTCATCAAATACTAGAAGGATGTCGGCGTGAATTAAGAGAAGCTTTGAGTGACTGGCTGGCGTTGCGGTTACATTTGGGATTAACGATTCCGATAATAGCTGGTATTAATCTCAATGAAATGACCAAACCTATATAAAAATGTCTAGATTAACCCCAGTTTCTTGGCGTGATTTAGTAAAACGTCTGCAAGAGTTGGGCTTTGAAGGGCTATACGCAGGAGGAAAGCACCCACAAATGCGACGAGGTGATGTGACTGTAATTATTCCTAACTCTCATGAAGGTGATATTAGTGTGGGTTTATTATCACGGCTATTGCGACAAGCTGGGGTTTCTCGTGAAGAATGGTTGAGTAAGTGAAATCTAGTAATGTTAGAGGCTATTTATCCAGTAAATTTAATGTGATTATAGCGCCGCAGCGATCGCATCAAAATGGTAAAAAATCCTTGAGCGATCGCGTCTTAAATTTCACATCACGTTATCATCAAGTATTGTGGCTTTCCTGTGCGTAACTCCTAGCATCTATGACCGCTTCTGAATCTGCAACCGAACCCACTAAACCCAATAATACTAATACATTTATCACAGACCATCGACAGGTAGACCGCAGCAAACTCAGTCAAATGTACCTGCACTATGTCGAGACGAAAGATAAATATCTTCACGCTGTGTTGTTGTATCGGGTAGGAGACTTCTTTGAATGCTATTTTCAAGATGCTGTCATCCTAGCGCAAGAATTAGAATTAGTCCTCACCAGCAAACAAGCTGGAGAACAAGGACGAGTAGCAATGTCTGGTGTGCCGCATCACTCCTGGGAACGCTACACAACGCTGCTAGTAGAAAAAGGCTTTGCAGTGGTCATTTGTGACCAAGTAGAAGACGCATCAGAAGCGGCTGGGAGGTTGGTGCGGCGTGAGGTAACACGCATTCTTACCCCTGGGACTTTGCTAGAAGAGGGAATGCTCAAATCTAGTCGTAATAATTACTTGGCGGCTGTGGTAATTGCAGCGAATCATTGGGGTTTAGCTTATGCAGATATTTCCACAGGTGAATTTCTCACTACCCAAGGCAGTGATTTAGAACACCTCACCCAAGAATTAATGCGCTTGCAGCCTTCGGAAGTGTTGGTTCCTAGTAATGCTCCCGATTTGGGTAGTTTGCTACGTCCAGGAGAAACTTCGCCCCATCTTCCCCAGTGTCTACCACCATCATTTTGCTATAGTTTGCGATCGCAAGTTCCCTTTTCTCAAGGTGAAGCCAGACCTAAATTATTGCAGAAATTTAAAGTGCGATCGCTTGAAGGACTCGGTTGTGATCATCTGCCTCTAGCCGTCCGTGCTGCCGGCGGTCTTTTAGAATATGTGGAAGATACCCAAAAAGAAAATCCTGTCTGTCTTCAGAGACTACGCACCTATACCACCACCGATTATCTCATTGTTGACCATCAAACCCGCCGTAACCTTGAAATTACTCAAACAGTTCGTGATGGCACTTTTCACGGTTCCCTGCTGTGGGCATTAGATAGAACTAGCACTGCAATGGGAAGTCGGGCGTTACGGCGCTGGTTACTGCAACCCCTACTTGATATTAAAGGTATTCGCTCACGGCAAGATACCATCCAAGAACTGATAGGAAATACACCTCTGCGTCAAGATTTACGGCAGTTATTGCGTCAAATTTATGACTTGGAACGCCTGACAGGACGTGCAGGTTCGGGTACTGCTAACGCTAAAGATTTAGCGGCTTTGGCAGATTCCCTCTCACGTTTACCAGAGTTAGCCCACTTAGTAGCTGATGCTGATTCTCCGTTCCTCAAAGCTTTGCAGAAAGTACCGCCTATTTTGTCAGAATTGGCCCAAAAATTACACGTCCATCTTGTAGAATCGCCACCCATACACATTAAAGAAGGCGGATTAATTCGTTCAGGAATTAATCTTCAGTTAGACGAAAGAAAAGCAACTGTAGAAGCAGACCAACAATGGATTGCCAATTTAGAAGTTGACGAAAGGGCAAAGACGGCAATTCCTAACTTGAAGGTGGGATTTAACAAAACATTTGGTTATTACATTAGTATTTCCCGCGCCAAAGCTGACCAAGTTCCCAGCAACTATATCCGCAGACAAACCCTCACAAATGAGGAACGTTACATTACCCCAGAGTTGAAAGAACGAGAAGCCAGGATTCTGACAGCGCGGGATGATCTAAACCGTTTGGAATATGAAATTTTTACGGCTTTGCGTGAAGAAGTCGCACAACAAGCTGATGTGATTCGCAATCTTTCTCGTGCAGTAGCCGCGGCAGATGTTTTGTGTGGTTTGGCTGAATTGGGCGTGCAGCAAGGTTACTGTCGTCCAGAAATGCTGCCAGGACGGACAATAGAAATAGTTGATGGTCGTCATCCGGTGGTGGAACAGTCTTTACCTGCGGGGTTTTTTGTACCAAATTCGACTCAGTTGGGAGAGGAGGAAACGAACCACAGAGGCACAGAGTACACAGAGAAGAATGAGAAGAAATCTGTTTGTGCTGATTTAATTATCCTCACTGGGCCAAATGCTAGTGGTAAAAGTTGTTATTTACGTCAGGTGGGGTTGATTCAGTTAATGGCACAAACTGGAAGTTTTGTACCAGCTAGGTTTGCTAAATTGGCAGTATGCGATCGCATTTTTACTCGTGTTGGTGCTGTTGATGATTTGGCAACTGGTCAATCTACCTTCATGGTGGAAATGAATGAAACAGCAAATATTCTCAATCATGCCACTTCTAGGTCGTTGGTATTGTTAGATGAAATTGGCCGCGGCACAGCAACATTTGACGGACTTTCCATAGCTTGGGCTGTAGCAGAATATCTCGCAGTAGATTTGAGGGCGCGGACAATTTTTGCGACTCACTACCATGAATTGAATGAACTAGCTGGAATGTTGCCGAATGTGGCTAACTATCAAGTAACGGTAAAAGAATTACCCGACCGAATTATCTTTTTGCACCAAGTCCAACCGGGAGGCGCTGATAAATCCTACGGCATTGAAGCGGGAAGATTAGCGGGTTTACCTGGGGTAGTGATTCAACGGGCAAAACAAGTCATGGGACAAATTGAGAAACACAGTAAAATTGCAGTTGGTTTGCAAAATCTGGACTAAGCAACTGTTTTATTGTTGAGAAAGTGCGATCGCATCTTTGCTTGTCGAACAGAGAACAGTTAAGAAGCGCGTAGCTGAAATCATGGCAGAGATTCAAGCAATTTTGGAGCAGTGATTATGCTAGGTTTACTAGAAAAGTTTAGCCGCTTAGAAGAGACCTCTTGCATAAATATCTTTTTGTCTCACGCAAAGACGCAAAGACGCAAAGAAGAAGCCAATAATAAGGACTTTTGCAAGAAGTCTAAGAATTAATGAGTCAGTCAGTCTTAAAAAGTATTGATTCTGACCAAATTTTACTGATGAATGGGATCAGTTGGGATATATATGAAACACTATTACAAGGTTTCAAAAACAATTCTCATTATCGCTGGAAATATTTATAAGGTACTTTAGAAATAATGTCACCTAGCCGTCGTCATGAGTTTAATAAAAAGATTATTGCTTTATTGCTAGAAGCCTATTTTTTAGAAGCAGGGATTGATTTTTATCCTTTAGGCTCAACTACTTTGAGAAAATAAACAGCCGCTAGAGGAATAGAGCCAGCCAAAATACAGGTAGTTCCTACAAATACTTTGGGAAGAAGTCCACCTTGCCCTAAAATTCTACACGGGGAGCCAAACTGATTGCGCCCACTATTCACCGTTAGCTGAGGATTTTTTTGTGGACTTATCCCGTATTCCTGCCCAACCTAAGCCAGGTGTCATCAACGTTTTGATTGAAATTCCCGGCGGGAGTAAAAACAAATACGAGTATGACAAGGATCTGCAAGCTTTCGCCGTAGATCGTGTACTTTATTCTTCGGTACAATATCCGTATGATTATGGTTTTGTGCCTAACACGTTAGCTGAGGATGGCGATCCTTTAGATGGTATGGTCATTATTGACGAGCCAACCTTTCCAGGCTGTGTAATTGCTGCACGACCAATCGGTTTTTTGGAAATGATTGACGGTGGCGATCGCGACGAAAAAATTCTTTGTGTTCCTGACAAAGATCCGCGTTACGCTCAAGTAAAATCTCTCAAAGACCTAGCGCCACACCGTTTAGAAGAAATTGCTGAATTTTTCCGTAGTTATAAAAATTTGGAAAAAAAAGTGACTGAAATTCGTGGTTGGCAAGAAGTTGAGCAGGTTAAAGTCTTAGTAGAAAAGTCTATCAAAGCCTATAAAGCATAATGAGAGAGTGAGGAGTTAGAAGTTATGAGTTACAGATGTTTATTTCTAGCTCTTAACTTCCAACTTCTAAGGTGATTTCTAGCGAATAAAATACCAATGTTGACGAGTTTCGACTTTGCTCAACTCTCGGCTCTTTCGTTGGTTGAGCTAAGTCGAAACCAACGGTTGCGGTAAATTTATTAATGGACTTCACCTAACTACATAACTGTTGATTACCCCAAAACCAAATGCAGCGCACTCTTCTTTTGGCAAAGATTCACAACTGCACCCTCACCGGGGCGAATATTAACTACGTGGGTAGTATCAGTATCGATCAAGTCTTATTAGATAAAGCTGGCATCTTACCTTATGAGCAGGTGCAAGTAGTGAATAATGCTAATGGTGAACGCTTTATTACTTATGCCATCCCGGCTCCAGCTGATTCGGGAGTAATTGAGCTAAATGGAGCTGCGGCACGTCTAGGCATTATGGGCGATCGCTTGATTATAATGGCTTACGGGCAGTTCACTCCGGAAGAGTTAAAAAGTTACTCTCCCACAGTAGTCATTGTGGACGAAAACAACCGACCTTTGGAAGTGCGACACTACGATGACCTGCTCAGTAAGGTCTAATTTCAAAGAAAATGTCAAATTTAGAGCTGTCGGGTTCCCAGAGCTACGTAACAGAAAAGCCGGCTACTCCCTCAAGTAGCTCAGTAGATCATTTTCGAGTGCAATTTTGGGGTGTAAGGGGCTTGATTCCTACACCAAGTAGCATTGCCAACCGCTATGGTGGCAATACTGCTTGTGTAGAAATGCATATAGGCAACAAACACTTGATTTTCGACGGGGGTACTGGTTTACGTATACTAGGTAAAACTTGGCAGCAATTGAAACAACCACTAGAAGCTCATCTATTCTTTACCAATTCCCAATCAAATCGGATTCAAGGTTTTCCCTTTTTTGCACCTGCATTTGTGGCCGAAAATTGTTTTCACATTTATGGAAGCGCCGCCTCTAATAGTGCTTCGATTAAACAATGCTTGTATGACCAGATGCTTCAACCGCACTTTCCTTATCCGTTGCAGGTAATGCAGTCAAAATTGCACTTCTATAATCTCATTCCAGGTCATGAAGTGAAGTTAGATGAGATCACGATTACAACAGCATTGATCAATCAAACTCAGCGCTCAGTTGGCTACCGTGTCACTTGGCAGGATTATAGCGTTGCCTACGTCACAGATTTGCAAAAAAATATTGATGAGATAGATAAAGAGCGCATCTTAGAAATAATTCAAGGTGTGGATTTATTGATTGCTAATGCGACTTACATTCCCCCAACATCTCATAAACATGAATCTGGAGATTTGCACTGGCAAACAGCTGTGAACTTAGCTCAAAGTGCGGGTGTGCAGCGGTTAGTGATCTCTCATCATCACCCAGACGACGAAGATGATTTTCTTGATAAAGTTCAAACTGAAGTGCAATCTGTCTTTCCTAAAGCCTTGCTAGCAAGTGAAGGTTTGATATTGTCCGTTGGGTAGCCAAGCAAATTTGGTAAAAATTTGCGTGACTCGGCGTTGAACAGCAAAATGGGTACTGTTAGAGTATAATTTGGTGAAAAATTGTGACTATGATCGGTAGATGAGGTCTGCATCTAATGAACTCTGATATCCTTCAAGCTATCGATTAAGGTTTGCTGTTGGACTGATCGCTTAAGATCGAGAGGTTGACTGTGGCGGGTGAAGCGGAGTTTTTTATGTAAGGTACTATAGAGATGGATTCTAGAAAGCAATTGGTATGACTCCAATATCTAATGGTCAGTCAGCTATTGTTCGTACTGAGCGTGGGCTAACAATCTCCGGAACACGCATTACTTTGTACGACGTGATGGATCATCTCGCAATGGGAAGACCACCACAACTCATCTTGAACTGGCTCCCATTGACGGAAGAGCAACTTGATTCAGCGTTAATCTACATCGAGAGAAATCGCGCTGAAGTGGAATCTGAGTATCAAGAAATTTTAAAAACAGCGGAGGAAGTCCAACAATATTGGGAAGAAAGGAATCGAGAACGCTTTGCTCGTATTGCTGCTACTTTGCCTAAAGTTGGTCGAGAAACTCTATGGGAAAAGCTCCAGGCGCAGAAAGCTAGACACGCAGCGGAGTTATGAATTTTCTGATTGACTATAACCTTCAGAAGTATGCCGCTATTCTTTTGGGGAGGATTGCAAATGATGGTTGGCTTGATCTAATTCCGATTCGTTTTACATTTTTTAATGATATTGATTTGCCAACAGATAGCGATGATCGAGTTGTATGGAGGCTATCTCAGGAGAACCGAATGATTCTCCTGACTGCGAACCGGAACATGAAAGGGGAAAACTCATTGGAGCAAGTTCTTCGTGAAAATAACACGATTGATTCCTTGCCAGTCATCACTATCGGAAACCTTGACCGCTTTAGTAAAGAAGGCAGCTACCGTAGCCGATGTGCTGATCGCATTATTGATATTGTGCTTAACATTGAGGATTACATAGGAGCCGGACGTATTTTCATCCCATAATTAATCAAATTGGGTATTAGTCAATCACCGCCATATTTGTGGAAGATGCGGATAAGTTCTATCAGAAATTAGGATTCAAGATTCACCCCAACCAAGAGCATACGACCCATCATCTATAATTGGGTGAGATAGAATATCTCCCTTGAGCTTACACTTGCTGAAACAATGTATTGTCAGCAGAATTTATTATTTGTCTAAGTTCTTGGAGTTTTTTATCTACCGCACCACTAGTTAATAATTCTGCTGCTTTAGCTATACCCGATCGCATATCCAAACAAATACCACTACGCCAAAGATAAAAACCACCATTCCACAAGGCGGTTTGCAGTAATTCACTGGGTTTACCACTTAAAACTTCCTGGATTTGCGTTAGTAATTCTTCAGTAGTTCCTAAAGGTACATTTTTAGTAATAAAGCCGTAATCATGGGGTGAGAGCAGCAACCGTTCTATTCCTTGGGGTGCTTGAGATAAAGCAATAATTGCAGTGCGATCGCGGGGTAAATCGCAACTACCTTCTAATCCCTTCACGAAGGTAAATTTTGTCACTCCCCGCAACCCCAAAGCGACTTGGAACATACTTTCTGTAGGAGGATGGACAAATCCAGAAATAATATGAGCTTCCCCAGCATAAGGACACCAAATTAATTCCATCGTTGCAAAAGGCGGACGCTTGCCAAGTTGATCGCGGTATTCCCAAATTGCTTGAGTTAAGGGAAAATGCTGAGGTGTATAAACAAAGCCAATTCCTGTTTGCTCAAATACTTGTTGAGTTTTTGTCAGTGGTAAATTAGTCCAATCAACGCCTAATTTCTGCCAAATATCTATCAAGGGTAAACCGTACTTTGTTGGTAGGCGATCGCCGCCATGCATAACTACTGGTTGTCCAGCTGCGGCTAGAAGTAAAGCCGTGACTGGAGCAATTGGTGCAGTACGCGTTCTGCCATCGTAGGGTATACCTAAAATTATCACTGGACGCGCAGAAGAAACTGGTTGCAGTTTTGGCCCTAATTCATCGTAGGCATCCAGCATTCCGGCTAACTCTTCCCCCGTGGGACGCTTAATGCGGTGGGCAATTAAAAATGCCCCAATTTGGGCTGGAGTTGCTTCACCCAACAGCATCATTTGAGTAGCTGTGGCAGCTTCAGCACGAGTTAAATTTTCTCCTGTGTGGTTTCCACTGCCTACCTTTTTTAGTAACTCCCTGAATACATTGCTCATAAAAATTAATAACCAACAGTCCCAAAATTGACTGTGGAATTTTGATTAATCATAAGCTAATCGTCATTTAAATTGCATCATGTTAATGGTAATGAAAGCTGCAAACCCTCTCCCTTGCCCCCTGCTCCCGGTCACTGAGCGTACTTGTGCTGAGCGTAGTCGAAGTAGCCGAAGTGCTGCCCCCCTGCGGCCTCAATGTACAAATTAAATGCTTAACAGCTTATCTTTAGGAAACCGATCGCTGCTGCTGAAATTGCGGTGGAATATTTTCCTTTACAAGTTGCCAAAAGTGTTGAATAGGAGGAATCTGAAGCCGATCTTGAGTTGTCACCATAACCACCCGACGAGTCAAGCTAGAATTATCAGGTGTAGCAGCTAGAGGACGAACCGCCAAAGTGGGATCATGACGTGCTTCGATTAATGCTGAATGAGGTAGTAAGGCTACTAATTCACCTTGGCGTACCACTCCCCGAAAAGCATCTAGAGTATTTACTTCTAAAGCTGCTTGGAGTGTAGCTTCCAGCCGCTCAAACTTGTCTTGTACTAAGCGTTGCATTCCATAACCATCTTTAAAAACCACTTGCGAATAACGAACTAATTCTGACCAAGGAATATGATCATATTGGGCTAGGGGATGGTTAGCTGCGGTTAGAACTTCTATCGGTTCATCATAAAGGACTTCTACCACCATTTCTCTGCTAGTGGTTAAAAAGCGATTATTCATCACAATTGCTAAATCCACCAATCCATCCTTGAGGACTTTTAAGGCGCGATCGCTACCTAAAGATGTAATTCGTAATTGTACATCTGGATAATCATGACAAAATTTTTGCAACACTGGCGGTAAGTGAGAAGCACACAAAGAGTGAATCGCGGCAATACACAATTCTGGTTGCTTGCCAGCAATTAAATCTGTTAATTCTTGTGTAGCAGTTTCCCACTCTTGGCAAATTTTGTGGACACGAGGTAGCAAACATTCTCCTGCCAGTGTCAATTTAGCATGACTGGTTCGGTGAAAGAGTTCTACCCCCACATCGGCTTCTAATGATTGGATTTGGCGACTGATAGTCGATTGGGTAACGTGACATTTTTGGGCTGCTTTTTGGAAGCTGCCAGTGTCCGCGATCGCTAGAAAGGCTTGCAACTGCTCTAGTCGCATGTTTATGTAGCCTGAATTACATTTATGGCTTTTATTAAGTTAACGGTTGTGTAAATACAATTTGGTAGGATTTGATACAAGTTTTTTAGAAATTGGGCATTAGGCATAAGAGGCAGTGTTTCGACTACGCTCAACAACCGGGGCAGGGTGCGGGGTGCAAGGGGGATGAAGAAAAATTACCTCTTTCTCCCTCCTGCTCCCTGCCCCCTGCTCCTTTTCCTCTGCTTTAATCACTGAGCGTAGTCGAAGTGCTGCTCCCCTGCTTCTTTCCTAGCCTCTAGTCCCTAGCCCCTAGCCCCTAGTCCCTTTGTCAATATCTAATTTTTCCCATTTGGTCGTTGAATAATTGTCTCTACGACCCGTCGCTTGGCTTTGGGATCAATCCCGACTAAGCGGACGTATTCGCCGCTATATTCAGCTAGATGTGATTCTAAAGTAGAAACAGCATCAGATTCGGCATCGATATGAATAGTACCGCAACTAGCCCACGAGCCTGTGCGGAAGCGGCGTTCATCTATGTGTTCAAAGGTAATTTTATAGCCTTGAGCTAAGATTTGCCGGATTTGTTCTTGTGTTTCTAGAGTAACGTGGGTACTAGAAGTTTTTTGTTGATGCGATCCATTAGTTGACGGTTTACTAACTGGTGTGGCAATAGGAGTAGGTGGTACTGGCTGATAATTTTTGCCGCGATTCAGACGATTATATTCATCAACTAATTGGGAAGTTTCCACCCGTTGTTGTTCACCAACCATTAATTTACCAGCTTCGATTAGGTGAGATAGGCTGAAATCTGGCTTTTTAAATGCTGGTGGCCCTTCTTGGCTATTCACTACACGCAAGGATACGCGCTCAAAGCCTGTTTGATGAATAAAATCGCGGATTTGTTCATCATAAATGCGCGATCGCAAAGCGCTAAAAAAGTCAACTGACTGATTGACAAAAGTATCAACTAGCTGTTCTATTTCCCGTTGTGAAAGTCCATCTGATTCAAAAATTCCCTTCACAATCCCCACCTTGTCATCTCGGTCGGGTTGCCAATAAAATTTCTCCATCCGACCATCACGAATTAACGGGGCATAGAGGGTGGAAAAATCATTACCTGTAACAATAATTGGTACACGATGTAAAGGGGTTGAGTCGTAGCTTCCAGGTAGCTGTACATCTGTAGGATTATCAGCAATATTCATCAGTGTGGCATTCACCAACTGCGTGTTTACAGTATATTGAGTACCTTCATCAAAGCGTCCTGCACCTGCATCTAAATCGTTAATCATCAACACACACATTTTGCCGCGCACTTTGATAAGTTCCGCTGTTTCGCGATAGCGCAGACGAATTAAACGTGCTGGATCTCCTGCATCTGGACTTTCTAATTCACCACCAGATATGTGAGTAACTTCAATACCCATCCTCTCGAAGACTAATTCACATTGAAAAGATTTTCCCTCGCCTTTACGCCCATGAATCCCCAAAATCAAGGGAACTCGCACACCAGGAAGATTTAAAAAATTTTTGGTGATATGAACAGCAAGTTTGTCTAAAAAGCGAGGAGCAATATAGTAACCCATGAAATTATTATTTAGCTAGCACTGCTTAAGACAATGTTAAGTTTTTTTTGGTTACTAGTGTTTATTTATCTTTTAGTAGAAAATACCTGCCATGACTTGACTATGCATACAGGTAGTCAATATCCTCTACTCTTATATCTAATAGTGATGCTGTCATGCTTTTAAAATGCAGCATTTATGATCGCACTTGCAGAATGTGGGATTAAAGTATATTTTTCTAGTTCCCAATTCCTAGGACGATTACCTTGAGTTGATTGATCCTAATTCTCCTTATTCACCTGAACATTGTGTATTGAGAGGAGTGTTGAAGATTGCAGTATTGCGCTATCGCTATTTAGCAAAGCCTAATTTAGGGTACACTTGTACTATAAAGAGACTGAAAAATTAGGCTGGATAAATTTGTCCTAACAAATTAGACCAGAGTGGTAGAATCAGGAATTAATGCAATGTGGCATCAAGACTTGACATACTCTAGGGATGAATTTAGTAACAAGTTGACCATTGACATTGATGGCCCATATTTTCCACTTGAGAAATTTCAGAAAGTTATAGAAAACTTTCAAGGTATATTGTCCGAGTTGGATCGAACAATATCTGGAACAGGTAAGCCAGGTATTGAATGGTCTATTTCATCTATTAGCAGCGCAAGTATTCATTTAACAGCAGAGGCTAACCTAATAAGTGATGAGATTGAACATAATAGAGCATCACAAATTATAACCACATTTGTAAGAGGGTTAGAAATTCTTCAAGAAAAACCTGAGCGTCCCACATTGTTTAACAACAGAGCGTTGTCAAATGCTAGAGCATTTAGTGAAATGCTAGACCCCGAAAATTTTGCTGAAATTGAATTTAGGTCTGACTTTGGAAGAATTCAGGTTACTAGTAGCATCTCTTCTCATGTCGATGAAATTATTCAAGATTATCACACCTCTTATGGCTCAATAGAAGGGCAATTGGTTTCTATTAGTCTGGCTAATCAACAATCTTTAGGTATTCGCGACTTTCTAGATAATAAAATTATTAGATGCTATTTCCCAGACCACATTTTTGAAATAGCCAAAGATGCTTTAGGTAAGAGGGTGTACGTTTTTGGAAAAATTCGACAACGAACACATGGCCCAAAAGTCAATATTACAGTTGAAGAGCTAAAGGTTTTACCAGACTCTAGCGAATTGCCTAGCCTGATGGATATTTTCCACAACATAAGGGGTGAAAGTTGACGAAGCAACGACACTACTGTGATTCATGTGTTTTCTTGGGCTTTCTTAATAACGAGTCCGATAAAATTTATGAATGCAAAACAATACTTCAGGCGGCAGAAGAAGGAGTAATAGAGCTTGTTACGTCAGCTTTTACGATGGCTGAGGTGATAAAGATTAAGGGAGAAGCCGAATTAGACGAAAGCAAGGAACACATAATAGACCAATTATTTAAACAAACATGGATTAAGGTTGCTAACTTTGAGCGTGAAATGGCTCAAATATGTAGACATCTTGTCTGGACTTATAATTTAAAACCATTCGACGCATTACACCTTGCTACTGCCATAAGGTTAAAAGCAGATTTTTTTAATACAACAGACCAATCTCTCATCAAAAAGCTGCCTAGTCAGGTTGGGTATCTTGCTGATTATCCTGGAGCAATAATTCAAAGACCTCATGTTCAAGGTTACACTCCACGGTTATTTTGAGAGTAGTGATCCTATGGAGGGTCATAGGAATATTTCAAGCCAAATAGACTAAAATTATTGAGAATGGTGTTAAGAAGCTTGATTCGGACGCTCAATTCAGTTGCAATTACAGAATGCAGAATAGAGGTTAAATACCTGAAAGTATTGCTATATCCGGGTTATGGAAAATACCAAGATTCTTTAAATTACCTGCGGAATGTAGGAAACAAGGCTCCAATTCTTTCTCCCCCTGCTCCCTGCTCCCTGCCTTGTCTCAACGATAATTACTTACGCCGACCTACTTATTTCAGACAAAACAATACTTACAACACTTAAAAAATAAGGTAGAGCCAAAAAGCTAGAAATCCTTTTTCTCCCTACTTCCTACTCCCCACTCCAATCTCCCCAATCGTTAATTACAGAAAATAGTGATGAATAGTCATCATTTCCAAATGACATTTTCATCGCTGTATGCAGAATTTGCCGTATGGCTTCAATACTACTAAGATCTAAACCAAGAGATTTCGCTTCCGTGATAAACAAGTCTGTATCTTTGAGCAAATGTTTTGTCGGGAAATTAGGGTTGGTGTAATTACCACCCATCATACGTTGTAGTTTTTTGTCAAATGTAGGTGCATACAGTGAACTATCACGCAGGACTTGCATAAATAAATCTATATCAACTCCCTGACGCTGAATGAAAGCCAAACTCAGAGCAAAGCTAGTTGTTAAAGAAGCAATGAGTTGATTAAGAGCTAATTTTAATGCAGCAGCAGTTCCTACTGACCCTACAAGTAAAGGTTCAGAACCAAAATTTTGGAGTAATTCTAAGTGGCGTTGGTATTGTTCTGGTTTTGCACCCACCATCACAATTAATTTGCCAGTTTTCGCTTCTGGAATGCTGCCCAATACAGGCGCTTCTATATACTCACCACCACCGCCAACTACTGCATCTCTAATGTCTTGGCTTTCTGTGGGAGTAATAGTTCCCATTTGAATAATTGTCCGTCCTTCTAAAGTTCGCCAAGAAGTATCTGAAAGCAAAACATGATAAATTGCAGCGGCATTAGTGAGCATCATAATAATGCACTCAGCAGCACGAATTGCATGGCGGGGATGTGTGACAACTTCTGCGCCAGCTGCTTGCAGTGGTGCTAATTTTTCTGGGGTGCGGTTATAAGCAACTACCTCGATGTTTGCTGCTAACAACCTTTGAGCCATTGGTAATCCCATGAGTCCAGTTCCCAGAAATGCCACCTTCATTGTTCACGTTCCTTTGGTACAGCGTAGGCGAAGTCTATCTTAGATATCGCGTTTCTATTGTTCGATTGTCAGTTGCTAAATGAAGTCGAGATTTTTCAAGTTAAAATCTCAACTTCTCTATTCCCTGCTATAACTCTAGCGATTAACCACCTGCGGCGAAAGTCACCATAATCACAACTGAAAGTAAAATACCGGGGGTAAGTAGTGTAAGTAGTAATAAAAGTTCGTGAGCTGTCATCGTGATTATTTTCCTAATGTCTTTAACTGCACAGTAATCAATGTCATGCTAATCCATATCAGATAGATACAGCATTGTTAAATAGAGTTTTAACTTTTTACACTTACTTTTACTCTGGCAAAATTAATCCTTTGAGCAATTGAGAATTTTCTTTTTCATCAAGTCCTTTGCTTTGAACTAAAACTCCAAAACCACCTATTCCCATAGGGTCTAGCAGCTGGTGTAGTGATTCCCGCCGCCGCAGCAACTCGGAGATAGGTAGTTTTTGGTGCGAGATGGCAGCAATTCGTTCGCCTAAACCCAAAGCCATCAAAAATAAACCCTGCTGCGTAAACCCGACTTTTTTCAAACCGTATTCCTTACCCGATCGCTCTAAAGCTGTAAAGTCAACATGGGCGGTGATGTCTTGCTGACCGATGTTGATATAAGGGTTATTGTGGTAACGATGGCGATAGTAGCATTGTAGCGTTCCTTGCGATCGCCTGGGATTATAATAACGGCTGGCAGGATAGCCATAATCTATTGTTAGCACATACCCTCTATGCAAGCGGTCTGCTACTATACCCAACCAATCAAGAGCAGCTAAATTAATTTCACTACGATAGCCATCTGCATAAACACTTTGAGACAAATCAATGCCTACTACATCCAAATATTGTGTTAGTTGCGGTGTAGATGATTCCCCTGTCACTTCCACAAACCTGGGAACAGAAGCAGAAGCAGAAAATACTTCTTGTGTTGTCACATAAATTTCTTGCAGTTTCCCCGCTTCTAAAATAAATTGATGCACTGGCAACGCATCCACTAATTCATTAGAAAAAAAGCAGCCAGTAATTGAATTAGTTGGTATCTCCTCTAAATTGCACCAACGTACAGGAAAATCTGGCAAGCGTTGCTGTTGTTCTTGCCTTAATGCCGGGGATTTTTCTACAATCAGATACTCCAGCGCAGCTAAAAAATCTGGGTAGTGCAGTTTCAGGCATTCTAGGATATGTAACGCCAGTAGTCCTTGCCCTGCTCCCATTTCTACCAGAGAAAAAGGTACAGGTTGCCCTAAAATCTCCCACATTTGGACAAATTGTACTGCGAGTAATTCGCCAAAGTCACCGCCAAGGCTAGAAGAGGTGAAAAAATCACCGTCCTTAAACCCGATATTGACTGCATTACTGGAATAGTAGCCGTGTTCAGGGTGATATAGCGCCATGTCCATGTATTCAGCAAAAGTAATTCGCCTTTGAGGACTGGCTGCAATGCGATTAGTTATGGCTGCACACAGCGCGGGATTAGAATCCATTTAAAAATTTTAAAGCTTAACTTTTTAGGATATTAGAATTTGTTGCCAAAGTTTGTGCTGCTGTTTGCATCAGTTCTATAAAGTGACAATATTCACACAAATATTTTGCCCTTTTACGGACATTTAAACTAACAAAATTATTGTAACCACAATTAAGCAGCAAGTTTAGCGTTGATAAAACTGAAGATTTTTAAGGCAATTTTTAGCGCGATCGCTACTTAAACTAGGGGCTAAGGAATATTATTTCCTTGTTTACTGGTATCAGTCAATTTACCTTCGATGTCTGATAGTTGCACTGCACCAGAGAAGTTTGGACTATTCATTACAAAAAAAGGTGTGCCAGCGATTCCCAATTTTTGAGCTAGTTGGATATCTTGATCAATAGCAGCATTGGCAATTAGGCGATCGCTCTTAAATTTTTCTAAATCTAAATTGAGTTTTTTAGCAATATCTAAATACAAAACTTCACCAAGTTGCTTTTGATTTGTAAACAACGCATCTTGATATTCCCAGAACTTACTTTGTTGATTGGCAGCCCAAGCAGCCTGGGCTGCTGGCATTGCTTCAGCATGAATTGGTAAGGGAAAATGTTTATAAACCAATTTCAAATCATTTTGATGTGTTGCTAGCAACTGCTTGAGTGTTTTATGTGCCTCAGCGCAATAGGGACATTGAAAATCAGAAAATTCTACCAGTACAGTTTTTGCTTGAGGCGAACCAGCAACAGGAGAATTACCAATTACTGCTTGCGAATTAGTTTTGAAATTTTGTAAAAATGCTTGTCGTGCTTGCTTTAATTTATCTTGCTGTTGCTGCTGATATGTTTGAACAGATTCGATTAATACCTCTGGGTGTTCGCGGATAATTTGTAAGACTTGCTGTTCTAATTTGGGATTAATTTGGTTAGCGGCTTGTGCAGGAAGCGACCAAGTTAATAGCAAACAAACTAAACTTAGTATGATCCAGGTACGTAGGTATTGCAATAATTGACGCATAGCAAAATACTTGATCAATTCAGTATTTTCTTAGTATTGCCTGATTATGTGTAAAAGCGATCGCACTTGAAAAATAAATTCCATGAAAAGGGGCTAGCAAAGAAGCAAGGGAGTAGGGAGCAGAGGAAGCAGAGGAAGACAGGGAAACAAGGAGACATTTGTTTCCCCAATTCTTCTTTATCCCCCTTGCACCCTGCACCCTGCCCCGGTTGTTGAGCGTAGTCGAAACACTGCCTCTTATGCCCCATGCCTAAATTTCTAAGATTCTCGTCCCGATGCCCAGGTATCACGCCACTTGACTGTACCTTCTTTAGCGATTACCCAGCGGCGGTTGACAAGATTTTCCCGCAGGGGCGATCGCCCTTCTCGCCACATGGCATACTTGTAACTAATCAGTTTGCCAGTACTCTCGTTAAAGGGAATCTCGGCAAACCAAGTATTGGTGTTAATGTACTCTAAAGGATAAGCCTTGCTGATATCCCAGTTACCTAGTTCTGGACAATCTCCAGTTACAACAATAGTTTCCCCTGGTTGAGTTTGTACACCGTTGAGTTGTGCGCGCACAATTGTCTCTGCTTTAATTCTTTCGCCAACGTGACTAAAAACAATTACCCCACGTTCTTCGAGTAAGAAATCATAAATCTTGCCGTCTTTGACTTCGTATTTATTCCGAGTCACTACACAAGTATGTTCGCCATCAGGTAATTCTGTTTCTACTTCTGGTAAAGTGACTTCTCCTCCCCGGTTAAGGGCTACAAAACATAGAGATTCACGATAACGGCGTACGTAACAGTAAATGTCGGGGGTGAGATATTTTAACCAATGGCTACCCATTGATACAGCAGGATTCAATCGTCGTAACCCAGACAGTAGCCTAACATAACGATAAATTTCAGTATCGGTATCCCAATTTTCCATCATCGGGCGGTTATATGGATCGTTACCGCCATCGGTATCGTCATGCAGATATTGTTCTGTACCATAATAGATGCAGGGAATACCACGAGATGTCATAATCAAGGCGATCGCTACCCTCAGCATGGCTGGGTCAGGATTTAGCGATTGAAAGCGGGGCATATCGTGGTTATCGATGAAGGTAACTAACTCCGTCGCCCCACTGTAGCGATAATCGTGATCAAAGATATATTGAATTGTTTGAAATCCGTTTTCTGAACCTTGGCCTAGTGCTGCCCTAATGGCCACGCATAGTCCAAAGTCTAACATAGTCATGCCCGAATGATTGGCAAATTCAATCGAGCGATCGTCACTAGGATTACTGTAAATCCATTCACCAAAAATAAACACATCTGGCTTGTGATTACTCATATCGCCAGTAAATTCTTGCCAAAACCAGATAGGCATGTGCTTGACAGTATCTACCCGCAATGCATCAACGCCCCGGTCTAGCCATTGTTTGATTGCTGATTTGATATATTCACGATATTCAGTATTATTTTCATTAAAAGTTGCTAGACCTGCTAATTCACAGTTCTGCACTTGCCATTCATCCTCCCAATTTTGCACTTCCCCATAATGGTGATACCAATTATTCACATCATTATTGAAGTCAGCAATTTTGACACCATCATCATACAATTCACCTTTACTACCGCTAGTGTCAGGGGTGCTGTGGTTACAGACAATATCCAACACCAGCTTCATATTCCGCTTGTGTAGTTCTGCAACTAAGCGATCAAAGGTTGTATTTTTTGCTTCTTGAGTGTTATTTAAAGAAGGATCTTCGCCCTCTGCAATATAGCGAGGATTTATCCGTTTAAAATCTTTTGTCCAATAACCGTGGATGGCTGCATTACCGACAAATAATTCTTCAACTTGCTCAAATAATGGAGTTAACCAAACAGCGGTTACTCCCATATTTTTGAGATAATCTAATTTATCGATCACACCTTGCAAATCACCTCCCCAGTACTTACCCCAATCTTGTCCAGTGGGATCGTATAGTTCTGAGTTAGAACCTTCACTATTATCTGGATCACCATCATAAAAACGGTCAACCACTAAAAAATAGAGTGTTTCTTGACGAAATTCAATATCTCTGGTGTAAAGAAACTCTAGGTCTATTTCAGCATCAGATGGCGGCGTTTGTATTAAAGCTTCTACTTCTGTTTTGGCAGAATCTACTTTGTATTGATCTGGCGAAAACTGGGATGGAGGCGTGTTAACCATAAAAAATGTACAGTTTCATGCAGTTTATGTTTGCAGAGGCGTAAACATAGCGTTTTGAAATGTTATGTGCATTAGCAAACTAAGGTATTATGCCATCCTTCTTTTGGTATAAGTATCTATCGTTGGCTAGTTTATTGTTACACCTCAAGACCTTAACGGGTGACAACATAGCTATATAGCTTGTTGAATAAGGAATAGAGTATGAAAACCACGTTGAAAATAAAGGCGTTTATAAGGTTTGAGATCCATTAACCTCAAATTATTGCCACATCTCATCTTGAGCCACCTTATCAACCGTTAAGATTAGTGTCTGGCGATCGCTTATACTCAATTGTGGTGTTCGTCTTGTAAAAGTGATGACAAAACCAATTCGTATTCTTTTGCAGACTACGATTCCTACGACTGAAGATGACTGGAACATTTCTCGTTTTTCGATGTTACAAGATTACCTAGCATCTATCAAAGACGAAGCGGGAAATTCGTTATTTGAAGTGACAGGACGCGATTACGCAACAAATGCCCAGGGTAGTGATCCAGTTTTAAGTACCCTTGACAAATCAGATTTTGATCAACTTTGGCTATTTGCTTTAGATGTCGGTGATGGTTTAACGCCTAAGGATATCGCTGGCATTAATGCATTTCGGCAGCGTGGTGGCGGTATTTTAACAGCCCGTGACCACCAGGATATGGGCTGTTCTATGTGCGATTTAGTTGATATTGGTAATGTCCACTATTTCAACACTAAAAATCCCGATCCTGATGACTCTCGCTGCTGTCGAGATGATCCTTATACAACTTATATTTCCTGGCCTAACTATCATTCTGGAGCCAACGGCGACTATCAAAAAATTACCATTATTGAACCCGTTCATGAACTTTTGAAAAAGCCCAATTCATCTACTGGAGTGATCAATTTTTTTCCATCACATCCTCATGAAGGCGGTATTGGAGTGACTTTGGGTAATCCAAACGCGAAAGTAATTGCAATGGGTAAAAGCTTAGTTACAGGTCGTGATTTTAATCTTGTAGTAGCAATAGAACATTATCAAGATGCACAAGGCAACATGCTAGGACGTGCAATAGCAAACTCCAGTTTCCATCATTTAGTAGACTACAACTGGGATATTGAAAAAGGCTGTCCTACTTTTGTAGATGAAGCTCCAGGAGACGGCATGAGAAAAGAGCCACAAGCTTTAAAAGATATCCAAACTTATGTCAGGAATACTGCCTTTTGGTTAGCGAATTGAAATTAGTATTAATGTGAGTTCGACGATTGGAAAAAACTCCGCTTCCATTGTTTTCAACGCCAGTTGCCTGGGTCGCAAACCCTTCCCAAAGTTGCTCCACTTGGTGAGGCAGCCCGCAGAAAGTTGTTCCAACAAAGAGGAGTTGGGGTGAGGTTCATCGAACTCACGTTCAATAAAAGGGAAAAAGGCGATCGCCCATAATAATCTTGTCATTAATCATGAAAGTTTAACCTTCTAGACCGATGTGGAAGTAAAGACTTTCAAGATTAACTTAGAGCAGCCTTTGAAAAATTTGTAATCCAACCTTTGAACGCTTCTATGCAAAACCTGTCCTTGGTATTAGTACCTGTACTCGCTGCACAGAAAGCAGCAGGTGACGGTTTAATTAAACCTCTCGGTCATCATGAACTACTATTGGTACTGGTACAACTGTCGTTATTGCTGCTTGTAGCGCGGGGATTAGGTGAGGTGATGCGCCGAATTAACCTACCGCCTGTTGTTGGAGAATTACTGGCAGGTGTGGTGCTTGGCCCTTCTCTATTTGGTTTGCTCTTTCCAGATTTACAAACGCAGATCTTTCCCAAAAACCAAGAACAGTCTGATTTACTTTCAGTAATTTCTTGGTTGGGTGTGTTATTTTTACTGATTGTGACTGGGTTGGAGACGGATTTAAAGCTGATTTTGCGTAAGGGTAAAACGGCTCTGCTAATTTCACTGGGCGGAATTATTATCCCGTTTATCACCGGATTTGGACTAGGCTGGTTATTGCCAAATAGTTTTTTAGCAGATCCGGCAAAAAGATTGGTTTTTAGCTTATTTATAGCTACAGCAATGAGCATTTCAGCAGTACCAGTAATTGCTAAGGTGCTGATGGATTTGAACCTGATTCGCCGTGATATTGGTCAAGTCACCTTGGCGGCTGGCATGACCGACGATACCATTGGATGGATTTTACTCTCTGTGGTTTCAGGTCTAGCTAGTAGCGGCAAATTTGACTTTGGTACAGTTTTCCATTCTGTGAGCGCAGCTATATTATTTCTAGCGATCGCATTCACAATTGGGCGTACCATCGTAGACCAGATTTTGCGCTGGGTCGATGACTACGTTGGTGGAATCACCGCTAGTATGTCGGTTGTACTGATTCTTTCGCTTTCAGCAGCAGCCCTTACCCACGAATTAGGTCTGGAAGCAGCGTTAGGTGCTTTTGTGCTGGGGATTCTGGCAGGTCAATCCCGCCGTTTTAGCAATGAAGCTGGACATTTGCTAGAAGTATTCACAGCAAGCTTTCTAGCGCCAATTTTTTTTGCTACTGCGGGCTTGAAAGTTAACTTGCTAACTTTGTTAGTTCCTCAAACGTTGATATTTGGCTTAATTGTTCTTGCTGTTGCCTGTTTTGGCAAGTTTACAGGTGCTTACCTTGGTTCTCGCGTGGGTGGCTTGAGTCATTGGGAAGGTTTGGCAATGGGTTCGGGGATGAATGCGCGCGGGGCAATGGAAATTGTCGTGGCCACGATTGGTTTATCTTTGGGAGTGCTAAATCCCCAGATGTACTCGATTATTGTCATGGTAGCGATCGTCACTTCCTTACTAGCTCCACCCCTTCTGCGCTGGTCTTTGTCGAAGGTAGTTATGGGTGAAGAGGAAGCTCGACGTTTGGAACAAGAACAGCAGGATAGCCGTAGCTTTATCAAGCAGATTCAGCGTGTCTTAATACCAACTAGTGGTGGCCCCAACATCCAACTTGCGGCGCAGCTAGTCGGCCACATGGCTCATCAAAACTCCATAGAAGTCACAGCTCTATATGCTCTTAGTGATAAGCAACCTCAAAGCAAAGTACGGCGGACGGCAACCCAAGTCAAAGATACAGCTGCTGAGCAAGCTCTGACTTCTGTAACTGAGGAAATGCAGCTACCTACTGATACTACCCTGCAAACAAAAACGGAGTCTGGACGTAGTAAAGTGGAGGTAATTGTGAATGAAGCGAACAAAAACTACGACTTGATTGTACTGGGAGCTTCCGAGCAGACACGCGGCCAGAAAGCATTATTCAATTTGCTTGTTGACCGAGTAGTACAAGAAGCGCCTTGTGCAACGATGGTGGTAAAGTCACACCTACCCCAAGCCAAAGGCGAGACAAGTAAAATCCCTCAACAACAGTTGAACAAGATTCTCGTGCCAACAGTCGGGACAGAATATAGCAAAAATGCTGTAGAGATGGCAAGTACGATCGCTGCTCAAACAGGGGCATTAGTGATGCTCGTTAACGTGATTAATTTACCACAAGTTGAATATATTCTTTACGAACAGCGATCGCTAGCTCCTGTGAAGGAAATTGCTCATGATCTGCTTGAACAGCAAGCAGCAATTGGCCGCAATCTCAATGCTGATGTTAAAACCTACGTTCTTCAAGGAACCAGCCCAGAAAGGGAAATCCTCAAGTTTGCCCAAACCCAGGAAGTTAACCTAATTATTTTAGGAAGTAATATCCGAATGGTTACGGGTCGCGTTTTCTTCGGTCATAGAGTAGATGCAATTTTGAGTAAAGCACATTGCCCAGTGGCAGTTATTACTACAGCGGCGCAGTCATTATATTAGGGACAATTGATATGATTAACTAAAGTCCCTGAATCATAATTCAAGCTAGTTTATGTAATCAAAAGCATGTACTAGGCAAAAATCCTAATTTCAAGTGAGTTAGTGTTATTGCAGCAGGTTAGTCAGCACTGTGCTTTTTCTTGTGACTTGTTTGTTAAAAGACATTACTTTTTTTCATAACTTTATCCCCCAAAAATGCATCATCATCAAAATTAAGAATCCTTAATAGGATACCCTATTAAGGATTTATTGCAGCTAGCAAAAAGTGTTCACAACCCTAACTATTCCTTAAAAATCATCAAGGAACTGACTTAAGCGGCTGATAACGGGGTCAACCTCTTCTTGTGGTGAAGCTGAATAAGTAGTATTCAACACTTCTACAGCTGGTGCTGATGTCGTTGGAGGCTGATTGATGGAACGTTCACTAACCATAAGTGCTAAATGCGCCATTTGTTGCGTCAGTTGCAAAATATGGCGTTCCATCGCCTCCAAACGATTCGGATTAGATCCCTTCGCAAAAAAACGTTCCTCTAGGTCAGCCATTTGACGTTGCAGTTCATCGATTTTTTGCTCAACCGATTCTGGTGCTGCTGTCGGTCTTGGACTAGGTTTTACAGATTCCGGTACACATAAAGATTGCCATAATGCTTCTTTACAGAGGTCGCTAAAAGTTTTGTCAGGTTGTTGCTCCAAATGGCTTTCTACAACCGCTAACAAACTTTCATCAGCAACCCCAGGATTGAATGTGACCGATTTAACTACCTTTTTTGACCATTGGAACATCAGTTTTAAGCCCTAGAGGAGCGACTGGAAGACAATTGTGCCTCTCCATAAATATACTGCCCCAAAGCATTTGCTTGCCGGGAAGGTGCGGATAAATGGGCATTAATTTGAGCTTCTTTAAGTAAACGTTGAACGTCTTCCCAGAAGAACTCACCACCGCCTCCAGTGATGATCACATCAGTAACCCGTTCTGGCAACCAAGCTAGAACGCGACTACAGATTTCTCTAGAAAACATTTCTATCAGATTAGGGAGAAAATCATCAAGATTGGCGGGCTTGCTAGCACCTTTAGGACGGTAGAAGCGTTCGCCCTTGGGTTTGTTGACAGCAGAAATCAATGCTAAAGATTGACTATCTGCTCCATCTATTTCGGCGGATACTAGTTCATAAAACTTGTTCATACCGAAGTCTTCACTCTTAGAAGCACCTCGTGCAAAGCGGAAGTTATCCACCATTAACAAATCGATGGTTTGATGGCCGATATCCACAATTGCCACCGATATTTTTGTAAAATCGGGAACTGTGCCTCCTTTTTTGGGTTGAGCTTCAGACCACAGAAGACTACCATAGCCTTCTGGCATTACCCAAACCTTATTCACATTCAAAGATACAGATTCGCCTCTGAAGTTCAACATGTGAGGGCCAGTCACTTGGCTAATTAGTTGTGCTTTTTCCTTTTCAAATTGCTCTAAAGAAAGGAAAGGTAAACCCAGTACGACCGAAATCTCATCTTTAAGTTTAAAGTAGCCTGCACTTGCCAACACTTTAACTAGTGCATCTTCTACCTTCGATTGACCGACTCCTAGATTTGCGCCAAAGTCTGCTGCTAGTTGACCAACAGCATAACCATTGCCTTGATACTCTAACCACAAATCCATTAAAGGATCAGTCGCGCGGGCTTCAAAAACACCCCCGCGTACCTGTTCGATGGACATTTTCTTGACGTTGGCAGGTACGAACACCACATTGTTTGGTTCGCGAGTGACACAAGTTTTTGTGGAAGTTCTGCCTAAATCAACACTGAGAATGGCTTTGCTTGAACCGCTACTTGGCTGCTTAATACCAGTAGCATTGATTGGGGTAGACGCTGATACTCTATTTAGGGGTATTGCAGCGGCATTCATTGGGGTAGCGGCGGAAGGTTGGTCTGTCATGAAAACTCCTAGTCCTTGCTTAAACTGTAAAAAATTATCCTACTCATCTTCCAAACATGCGAGATACCAGAAATTCTAGGTTCCGTCAAGTGTAACTACAAATACGCCAAATTAAATTTAGGCGATACCTTTCGGTAAGCTTTGCCAACGCAAACTGAGCATTATTTGGCATAGTGTAGGCGAATTTTAACCAGATGTAACCCCCACTTTCACATAAAAAGCGGTTGCTTTTTAGCTTCTGGTGTTTTTCCGCTGACGCTTGAGTACCCAGCCAAAACATGCCAGAACCAGAATCCCAAGCATGATTTTAGATACAGGAGCAAGGTACTTGTCCACAAGTTCATACTGACTACCCAATACGTATCCTGAGTATGTTAGCAAACCTACCCAAACAGCGCTACCCAAGGCTGTATAAAATAGGAACGACAGCAAGTTCATATTGCTGAGTCCTGCGGGTACAGAAATCAAAGTGCGGACTCCCGGTACAAGGCGACCAATTAAAACTGCTTTTTTGCCTTGTTTGTAAAACCAGCGCTTTGCCTTGGTAATATCTTCACTGGATATAGCTAGCCAATTACCGTACTTGTCAACTAAAGTTTTCAAGCGTTTTTCGCTCAAAAACTTACCTGGATAGTACCATATTAGTGCGCCTACTACAGAACCTAAAAGTCCAGCAAAAAATACACCAAAGATATTGAGCTTGTCTGGGGTTGTTCTAGCTGTGAATCCTGCCAGTGGCATAATCAACTCTGAAGGAATGGGCGGAAAAACGTTCTCTAAGAACATTAACAGCGCAATTCCCCAATAACCTAGAGAGTTAATAGTATTAATTATCCATTCGAGCATCAACTTAAAAGTTAATTATCTTTACTCGCTATAAGTCAAAATAGGGGGCATGGGGCATTGGGCATGGGGCATGGGGCATAGGTTATTTTCTCCCTCTGCTTCCCCTGCCTCCCCTGCTCCCCTGCTCCCTGCTCCCCTGCTTTCTTAAACGGTCGGAGTTAATGATTGCACTCTCGGCTCAGATTGCCATTCTAATGGGTTCCAAACCCGATCTTCCAAAGCCATCTGCTCAATTAAACTTGCTAATCTGAGAGCTTTAAGAGCTTGTTCACCACCTACGGAAGGTTGGTTGCCACCATGTACACAATTGACAAAATGCTCTAATTCTGCACTTAGGGGTTGAATGTTAGTTGTGTAGACTTTCTCAATCAAACCATCCTGCCTGTAAAGTACTTGTCGGTGGTCAGTTGAGTTAGCATTTATTTGTCTATGAATCAAAATTTCATTCTTGAGAAAATCTGCTTCGGTAAATGAGTTTTTGCAATGGGCAACAATGCGACGAATTTTTTGGTGAGTGACTTTGCTAGCAGTCAGAGTAGCAACAATGCCGTTGGCAAATCCTAAAGTAGCAGTCACATAATCCAAATAACCAGAGTCCAAGGTGCGAGTACCGCTAGCTGTCAACTTCACTACTGGAGAAGCAGCCAATTCTAGCAGCAAGTCAATGTCGTGGATCATTAAATCCAGCACAACCGAAACATCATTTGCTCTATCTGAATAAGGACTCATCCGGTGAGCCTCTAAGGCCAGTAATTCTTCAGTTTTTAGAACTTTACTCAGTTCCCTAAATGCGGGATTGAAGCGTTCAATGTGACCTACTTGCAGGATGCACTGAGATTCGGCTGCGGCATTTACGAGCGATTCTGCCTCAGAAATACTTGCAGCAATCGGCTTTTCAATCAAAACATGAATCCCTGCTAATAGACAGTTGATACCCACTGCATAATGCAAACGGGTAGGAACAGCTACGCAAACTGCTTCCACATGAGGTAGCAGGTCACAGTAATCTTCAAAAAAACGTACTTTGTATTTGCTGGCTGTTTCCAAGCCACGTTCGACATTGATATCTGCTACGCCGACTAGTTCAACATCTTTCATTGAACTCAGTACGCGGGTATGATGTTGCCCCATGTTTCCCACTCCGATTACGCCTATGCGAATCGGTCGTGGTTGATTGCGCTGTGTATATGAATTTGGTTCTGCCACTGACATGCTATTTTGCACTATTGTTCTCTCCTCAACCACCAAATTTAGAGACGCTACGGCCGTTGGCGTTTATACTGAACAGCCAGTTACGATCCGTCTAAAACCATCCAGATGGTAACATAGAGGCTCTCTTTATGAAGAATTTCAAAGTTTGCGATCAGTTCCCGTAATCTGGCTATTTTTTGTATATTCAATTCTCTGATTGATCAGTTGTTTGCTATTTACATAAAATCACATGTGTCTTTTTATTAACTTTTTTAACTAAGTAAAACCTAAGTGAAAACTCTCACAAGACATGTGGGCAATTAATTACCGGGATCAATATTCAATTAATGCCGTTGAAAACTAACATTTTTTTTGTCAGTAAAATTACAAAAAAACTAAAAGGTGTTACTGAGAGAGTTGTATGAAAAAAAGATATATTGGAAATTGCCACCGCTGAAATACTCAAATAATTTTTGCATAATTATCTGCAATACTGAACAACTTGCCCTATTTTTATTCTCTAAGATCTTGCTATAGAATGTTTCATTTAATCATAAAGGCACAGTAAAACCACCATAACCAACAAAGATTGAGTAAGTGTAGTTGAGTAATCGGAAGTCCAAAGTTTGAAATTGAGATGAAAGCTGTAATTCTGTTGTCTGGTGGATTAGACTCTTCCACGGTTTTGTACCAAGCTAAAGCTGATGGTTGTGAGTGTCACTCTATTTGCTTTGATTATCAGCAACGACACCGACGAGAGTTACAGTCAGCGGTGTTAGTCGCTAACAAAGCTGGGGTAATCCAACATCAGGTAGTTAATTTTGACTTACGGCAATGGGGTGGTTCAGCACTGACAGATGACAAAATTGCCTTACCCCAAGAGCGCTCTTTAGATGAGATGTCTCAAAATATTCCCATAACTTATGTACCTGCACGCAATACTATATTTTTAAGCTTTGCTTTGGGCTATGCTGAGGCGATCGCTGCTGAACGGGTTTATATCGGTGTTAATGCCTTAGATTACTCAGGATATCCTGATTGTCGTCCTGATTATATCCAAGCAATGCAAGAAGTTTTCCGCCTGGGATCTAAACAAGGACGCGAAGGGAAACCAATTAGCATTGTTACACCCTTAATTAATCTCAAAAAAACCGAAATTATCCAACTTGGCAACCAATTGGGAGTTCCTTGGCAGTTAACTTGGTCTTGCTATGCTGGTGGTGATACTGCTTGCGGTGTATGTGATTCTTGCCAATTGCGGCTAGCTGCTTTTGCCGAATTGGGATTAAAAGATCCACTACCTTATGCAAAAAATAGTCCCTCAGACTGAAGTCTGGGGCTATACAAATAAAATAGCCAAGCTAGTGCATTGGTTAAAAGAATCAGGGGAGCAGGGAGCAGGGAGTAATACCATTTCACTTTAAAGTTGATACATTTGGGCAAGCAGGGGAAGCAGCACTTCGGCTACGCTCAGTGACCGGAGGCAGGGGGAGAGAGTGGGACGGAGCTTGTACTTTCCTCCAGTCAAGCGCCCTAAAAGAGCGTGGCTTCTCCCATGAGCGTCTGCCGAAAGGCAATACCTGACTTGTTCGCGTAGTGTCTCCCTTTGGAATAAGCAACTGGCGCGTGATTTCTAATCGCCCGGTGTTTCTACATAATTACCTTTTGACGATAATTTTAGGCGTTTGAAATGGGTACTCTATTGAAGCCTACCTGTACTAGTAAAGATGCTAAAGCGAAAAGTTTGCGCGTCCAGGTTTTTGGGCGCAAAGCTTGATCAGATAAACAAATGAAAGTAATTATCAAAAAAACAAAATTTATTGCTATTGCGATCTTTATTATTTTTACGGTAGTTGCTAGCAACGGCATAGAACACCATAAACTAGTTACAAATGCTCAACCAGCGAACGAATGTTTATTTCCTGATTCATTATCTTGTATTGATTCCTCACAAAAACCGAAATCATCTATATTTATTCCTAACCCAAAACTGAGTGATCAGGAGCGCTTTTTATCGGCGATCGCTAGTAAATTAAAATCAATTCCTCAACCAGATACTTATGAATATACTTTGTTGCGTGTGTATGGTGCAGCATTTGTCAATCCGGAATCAGAGGTAAAATTACCATCTACAGTTATTTTTACTAACGAACAAGAAACTAACGAGTTCCAAGCCACTTTAACAATGCAGAAAGTTGATGGTACTAACGATTGTTATTTACAAAAATCGGCAGCTGTAGCTTTAAATCAAGCTAGAAGTTTAGAAAATATTCCGCTAAAATCTGGTTATGGTACGGGTGATTGTACTCGCAGTTTTGCTACTAATTTAAAATTCTGGCAAAAATACACTGATAATCAAACCTTAGAAAAAGTACAACAGGGTAAAGAAACAGCAATTCTCGGTGTAGTCGCACCTCCTGGAACCTCGCAACATCTTTGGGGATTAGCGATTGATTTACGCGTGTCTAGCGATCGCCAAAGACATGCTTTAAATCAAAATGGCTGGTTTCAGACTGTAGAAAACGATATCCCACATTGGACTTATATCGGTTTGTCAGAAGAATATTTATCGCAGTTTGGTTTTAAAAATAAGGTGTTGAGGAAAATCAGCTATTGGGTGACACCTCTATGAAAAGCAGGGGAGGCAGGGGAAGCAAGGGAGCAGGGAGCAGGGAGACAAGGAGAAAGAGGTAATTCCTCTTCATCTCCTCTGCACCCCGCCCCCTGCCCCGGTTACTGAGCGTAGTCGAAGTGCTGCTTCTTTCCTATGCCCAATGCCCCAATTTAAAGAGCAACTATCTTTACTATGAGAGGACGAAGTTTACAGCTGACTTTGATAAAATAGTTACGCACCTGACCTCTGGAGTTCTAGCAGTGGGCTTATTTGATGATTTGAGTCGGTTTCTAGAAAACCGTTTAGAAGAGTTCTTGCGTAATAATCCACATTTGGAGTTAGAGGCGCTGTTAGAACAGCTGCGGCAGCAAGAGGAAGATACTTTAAAGTTAATTGCAGATTTACAGCTACAAGAAAAGCGATCGCAAGAAGAAATTTTGTCCACCGCCCAAGAAATCCAGCGTTGGCACATTCGCGTTCAAAAAGCACAAAATGCCAATAGACAAGATTTAGCAGCTGCGGCGCAAGCAAGAGAAGCAGCCTTACTGCGTGAAGGAAACCAGCGCTGGGGACAGATGCAAGGCTTGAAAGAACGCATAGAACAATCTAAAGAATTATTGCGAAAAATCCAAATACGGCGACAGGAGGTGCAAGCAAAAGCCACTGAAGCACAAACAGCACGCGCTCAACAAACTCAAACCCAACAACGCTTAGAAACTAATGGCTGGTGGAATCCAACGAGTAGTTATTCTAGTGGATTTGACGATTTAGAAGAAAAGTTTCGCAATTGGGAAACTCAAGACGAGTTAGAGCAAATGAAACGCAATTTGGGAAAATAATTAGTTATCAGTAAACAGTAATCAATTCTCAGTCTATAAAATGTTTGCCGATTACTGTTTGCTAATGCACCATGACAAAAGAATATTTAAACTATTTTTTAATTTTATTTTTATCCTTTTTAGAATAAAAGCCTTAATCAGGGAAATTATTGAAATTTTATTTAATTTTTTAATTAGGCTTTCAATATCTGATAGATTTGATATAACTAAATTTCCATACTGTGTTCTTGTTTGTTTATTTAGCTACTTTTTGTTATTGCCGCAGCATTCCCTAAACGTTCCAAATAAGAACTGAGGCATGGAACCTAATATATTTTTAGATGTTTTAGCTAGCCTACAGAAATTATTTGTAGGTTACATACCAGCCGCTGTTTTAGGTAGTTTTACTGGATATTTAATAGGCATAAATAGCACTGTTTATCAGGTATTAAGACGGATATTTGAAATCCCCCATAGTGTCCCGCCTATAGCTCTGCTACCTTTTATGTTGATAGTGTTTAGAGAAAGGGAAACAGCAACTATTGTCATAATTTTTATTGGCACTCTCTGGTCGGTAATCATTAATATGGCAATCGGTATGCAACATTTCCGCAGACAGGATAATAATTTTCGAGTAGCTATATTTCATCTATTTCATGCACTGAAAATTGGCATTTGGGTAGCTTGGTTTACAGTGATTGCTACAGAAATGTTGATAGGTCAAAGAGGACTTGGTTCTCTACTTTGGGATGCTTATAAAGCTGGCAATATTAATAACATAATCCAGGCAATACTGTACATAGGTATTATTGGTAGTATGTTTGGTCAGTTGCTAGACTTTACGTCATCTCTTCTTTCGCAGATTGTTTCAGATGGCAAAAAACCATCTTAAAATTTGAGTAGAAAAATAGATTACTAACTATTAACTTGTGTAAGACAATACTTCAAAAACCGTTGGGGAATCTCGATACTTTCTCCCCAATGGAGATGTACATAAGAAGCATAAATATTCTCAAGGCAACCCCATCCTTCATTACCCATGTTTTCTTCACAATCGTAGCGAGAAGTTTCAAATAGGGGCTGATTAGGAGTTGAGGTTAAATGGGAACGATGAAACTCATGTCCGTAAACAGTTGTGCCTGCATTTACCAATAAACTATTTTGCAAAGCTACGGCGCGACGATATCCTAAAGTTAAGCGTTTACCCATGACAGCAGATGTAGGCAGAACTCCTACCATCGGCCAAGCTTTACCCTCAAAATCAATAATTTGTTCACATAAATACATTAATCCGCCACATTCAGCGATCGCAGGCATTCCCCCAATAATAGCCGTTTTTACTGCCTCACGAGCGCTAGTATTTGTTGCTAGTTGCTGGGCAAAAACTTCTGGAAAACCACCCCCAAAATACATTCCCTGCACACCCGGCGGTAGTTCTGCATCTGTTAGTGGACTCCAGAAAATTAGTTCTGCACCCAACTGTTGCAGCAAGTCAAGATTATCTTGATAGTAAAAATTAAAAGCGCGATCGCGGGCAACTGCAATTTTTACAGGAGAGGGACAGCACTTCGACAAACTCAGTGACCTAGTGCTGGTAACTTCAGACTTTAATAGGGGTAACAACCGTTGCCAATCAAAACAACTATCACCTAAATCAGCCAGGCGCTCAATTACAGCATTGAGTTCGGGAAGTTCTGCTGTAGGTACTAAACCCAAATGGCGATCGGGAATTGTAATGTTATCCTGACGGCGCAATACACCCAAAATGGGTAACTGTAATAATTCTAGGGAATCTTTGAGTAATGATAAATGGCGATCGCTGCCGACTCGATTTAATATCACCCCAGCCATTTTAACTCTTGGATCAAAAGATCGATAGCCGTGGGCGATCGCAGCTACTGAACCAGATAAGCGGCTGCAATCAATCACCAACATCACAGGTAAATCTAAAAGTCGTGCAATATGTGCTGTACTAGCAAAGTCAATAGGGTATGGGGCATGGGGCATGGGGCATGGGGCATTGGGCATGGGGCATGGGGCATTGGGCATGGGGCATAGGTTATTTTCTCCCTCTGCTTCCCCTGCCTCCCCTGCCTCCCCTGCTCCCCTGCTCCCCTGCTCCCCTGCTCCTCTGCTCCTCTGCTCCTCTGCTTCTCTTCTAGTCCCTAATCCCCAGTCCCTAGTCCCTTTTACTCCATCAAACAATCCCATCACTCCTTCTACCAGAGCACATTCACACTGCTGGCTATGACGAGCAAAACATTGTTGAACGTAAGTTTCAGAGGTTAACACTGGATCTAAATTCCGACAAGCACGATTAGTAACGTGTTGATGAAACATCGGGTCAATATAGTCTGGGCCTACCTTAAAAGATTGCACCGCCATACCTCGACGGCATAAAGATGCTAAAAGGGTGAGCGTGACTGTTGTCTTACCCACCCCACTACGTTCTCCTGCAATGATTAAAGCCATCAAAAGTTAGCAATAAAGAATCAGAAGTTATGAATTATAACTCCTAACTAAACATCTTTTGGAAATTAGTTACAGTAAATTCGCTTATTTCAAATATTTGGGAAATTGGTGACATTACTTTTAATTACTCAATATGCCAACTAAAATCTTAATTAATTCTGTTAGTTCTTCAGGAACTCGATATAATTTAAAGTCTTCAGTTATCTGTTTTTCTTGACGTTTATATGTCACAAATCGCCAATCTTCACCAGTTGTTACTGCTCCGTAAAGAATAAGATTATCTGAATTTATCCATTGATCAAGTGCAATCAGTTCTACAGCTAATTGGATAAATCCTCTGCTCAAATCTGCTTGTTTTGCTTCAATTACTAATAAGCCTTTGCCTTTATCAATGTAGTAATCTAAGTTACCTTTTAATTGGTCGCTAACGTTAATAGGATATTCAATATTTAATTGGGTTTGGGCAATTTCGCAAACTTCTAAGAGTATAGGTGCGATAATTGCTTGCTTACGCGCATCTTCACTTAGTAGCTTGACCCGTCGAAGATTGCGTTCAATCACTCGCTGTAATTGTTGAGTTGTCTCAGTTACAAGTTCTACTTTTGGTAATTGCAGCTGTTTGCGCTCATAAGTACGACCTAGTTCAGCTAAAATGTCTTCTGGAGAAAAGGGAAGCTCAAAATACTTACTAAATGTATAGCTTTGTCCGGGTTGAATAATTCGAGGGCGACTCATAATTTTTAATTCCCCAAACTCAACTTATCTTTTCACATTTATACCAATTTGAAGAATGAGCGCTACAGATGTAGTAGCGCGGCAAGCTTAATTTGCTGGATTGAGGGACAAAATCCAACGCCTCAAAGCCTTATAGATGTTGGGTTTCACTTCGTTATACCCAACCGTAGCATCTGTCGCATTCTTTTTTGAAATTGGTATTACCTCCTAAACCAAAATCCTAGAGACGTAGCAGTGCTACGTCTCCATATCTTTTCCAAAAATTTATACTATTAACTTTCACCTCCGGATTTGAGAATCTTGGCTATAACTCCCAGGCTTTCTTCAAATAGTGATTCCCGCCCCCAACGTTGCACTTGCTGACTCAACAATGCTTCTGCCTTTTGCTCAGAAAGGGAACTTACTTGTTGAAACAATCCTGAAGATTGAGCGCCACCATGTGTTTCCATTCGCATACAACCGCCAGTTTCTGAGCAAATTACCGTACCACAGTCGGCTTGCGGATTTGTCGAACTCAGGCGCAGAGCAATCAAATCACCAGCAATATTACCCACATCAGCGACCGGAACCCCAGCTAATTCGGCTTCTATTTGCCGCTGTTCTTGACCCAAAAAATGAATGCGGGTGATATCGTAATCTCCGGTTTCGTGTTGATAAGAAACTGGTAGCCACTCTAACCGACTGGCCAGCCATCCCAAAAATAGCAGTGCTTGGGTAGGATTACCTTTTTCGTAATCAATGGTAACGCGGTCAACTTCTTTTAAGGCAGCCCGACGATGGGGTGAGTCGTAGGCTTCAGCTGTTAATTCTTGCCATGCTGATAAGCGTCGCCAGTTTAAATCGGCAAGGGGTACACCAGTTTCTAGTAACTGTTGTAAGCTGAGTAAATCACTTTCTGGTTCGTTAAAGTTACAAGAATCTACAATCACATTATTGCAAACTGCCGCCAAGCGCTTAAACAAAGCGTTATTCGGGTCTGGTGTAGCTTTCCACCACAGAAACTTTGGCAAACCCCCAATCAAAAGTGCGGGAATCATGCCTCCTACCCGTTCTAAGGCAGCAGCAGTACCGCTAAGAGTAATGTATTCGCAGCAAATGAGTGTGCTAGAAGATTGCTTTTGGATGGGGCAGTAAGCAGAAACTTGAGCCTTAACTCCTTCATCTTCGCCAGCAATGGGAAACAATGCAATAATTCGGCAGGGATTGCGGAGAGCAATTTCATCGGCAATTTTGGGGCTAGCGGTACTTAAGGTAGAAACACTGTCTCCTGTGCCTCCTTGACGTTTAGAAAATTCTTCCCGCAATACAGCTAGAGTTTCTGGTGTTGCTGTGCCAGTTTCCGGTAGTTTATATTGTTTTTGTGCTTGCCGCAGGGCTACCTCCATTTGAGGCCCTAAAATTCCATCAATTGGACCGTTGTAAAATCCCAAAGCAGCTAATAGATATTGGGTTTCTTCTGGTTCGTAAACCACTAAAGTAAATGTGGTAGCCCGTGTAGCAGCAGGAAGTCCACCATCTTCGCCAGTAATGCCGTAACTTTGCCAAATTTGATTTAATTCCGCTTCGAGTTCGTTAAGCGAAATATCTTTGGGTGCTTGCAGGGAAAAAATTGTTGGAGCTTGGGGAGTCATAACAGTTGTCAGGTGTCAGGTGTCAGTTGTCAGGTGTCAGGTGTCAGGTGTCAGTTGTCAGGTGTTTTCTATTTTTACTAACTACTGACCACTGACTAATGACTATTTTCTTAAAGTCTGCGCCAGCGGCGACCGTCTTGGTTAATCAACAATTCTGCTTCTGCTGGTTCCCAAGTACCAGCCTCGTAGTGAGGAATGGTGGTAGGATCTGCGGGTGCATCCCAAACAGAAAGGGCTGGAGTTACTATCTGCCAAGCTGCTTCCACTTCATCTGCCCGTGTGAACAATGTTTGATCACCCATCATACAATCAAGGAAAAGGCGATCGTAGGCATCAGAGGTTGCTTGGATACCGAAGGAACCGTAGCTAAAATCCATGTCAACGGAACGAGTACGAAATTCTGCCCCAGGCATTTTGACATCAAAACGTAGGGAAATACCTTCATTGGGCTGAATCCGCATGGCCAAAATATTGGCGTTTGCTTGTTTTGCTGCCGATTGAAACATCCGTGAAGGAACTTCGCGGAAGTGAATTGAAATCTCGCTGACTTTTTTCGGCATCCGCTTACCTGTACGTAGATAGAAAGGAACACCTTGCCAACGCCAGTTATCAACTAGAAATTTCATGGCCACATAAGTTGGCGTTGTGGAATTTGTGTTAACTCCAGGTTCTTGATGATAACCGGGTACTGATTGACCTTTCATCCAACCGCCACTATACTGACCACGTACTGCTGAACGCGATAAATTATGCACATCAGCCAAACGTGTTGCTTGGAGTACCTTAACTTTTTCTGTACGAATACTGTCGGCATCCATTGAGTTGGGTGCTTCCATTGCTGTCAAGCAGTACAGTTGCATGAGGTGGTTTTGCAACATATCTCGGAGTGCGCCGGCTGATTCATAATATCCAGCTCGATCTTCTACGCCTACGGTTTCTGCTACGGTGATTTGTACATGGTCAACAAAGCGACGATTCCACAATGGTTCAAAAATTGCGTTGGCAAAGCGAAATACCAGCAAGTTTTGGACTGTTTCTTTACCCAAGTAATGATCGATGCGATATACTTGGTTTTCTTTACAAAATTTTTGCACCACTTGGTTAAGACTCTGGGCAGAAGCCAAATCACGACCAAAGGGTTTTTCAATTACTAAACGATGTTTGTAGGGATCGTCTAGCATCCCGGCGCTTCCTAGCTGTTTAATTGCTTCAGGGAAGAACGAGGGGGCAACGGAGAGGTAGAACATCCGGTTTCCCCGTGTACCCCGTTTTTCGTCTAATTCACTCAGCAAATCTTTCAGTTTTTGGTAGCTATCGGGCTTGTCTATGTCTCCAGGACAGTAGAACAGACCTTGAGAGAAGTCTTGCCAAAGTTCCCCCAAATCGACGTTAGAATGGGCTTCTTCCATGCCCTTTTGCATTTGCTCGCGGAAGTATTCGTGGCTCCATTCTCGACGTGCTACACCAACAATTGTGGTTTCTGGTGGAATGCGTCTTTCTCGGCGCAATTTGTAAAGTGCTGGCACTAGTTTGCGCCAGGTAAGGTCACCAGAAGCGCCAAAGATGACTATGATCTGGGGTTCGGGCATCCCTTGTTGTTGTAGACCAACGCGTAAGGGATTTTCTAACAAACTAACCATAACAATTTTGGATTTTGGATTTGGGGTTTGGGATTGGGTACTGGGTACTGGGGATGAGTCAGTAGTTAGTGGTCAGTGGTCAGTAGTCAGTGGTATTTGGAATTTTCTTGATCTTCCTCAACTTTCTCTGCTGTCTTATCCCTAGTTCCCAGTCCCTATACTGGCGACAATAGCTTGACTTTGTTTTCCAAAGAGTTCATCAAGGACTCGAAAGGCTTGATGAATTTGTCAATACCTTCAATTAGTAATTCTTCCATTACGGCATCAATATCGATGTTGATGTCAGGATCTTTTAGACTTTCTATCAGTTGGTAAGCTTCCTCGACATTTGTATCTACACGATTAGCGACATCGCAGTGGTCGGCACAAGCTTTAATGGTCGCAGGTGGTAAGGTGTTAACGGTATCGCGGCCAATCAACTCATCGACATACATGACATCGCTGTAGTTGGGGTCTTTGGTGCTGGTACTTGCCCAAAGTAACCTTTGGACTTTGGCTCCTTTTGCTGCTAAAGCTTGCCAGCGGTCGCTTGCTATAATTTTCTCGTATTCTTGGTAGGCTATTTTAGCGTTAGCGATCGCCACTTTTCCTTTAACAGCTCTCAGCTTTGCTTCTAAGTTAATATCATCAACACCCTTTTCCAACTTAGCATCAATTTTGCCATCAACATTGCTATCAATCCGGCTGAGGAAGAAGCTAGCAACAGAAGCAATTTTGCTAATATCTTGATTCTCTGCAACTCGTTTTTCTAAGCCACGAATATAAGCCCAAGCTGTGTTGATGTAGCTTTCAACAGAAAACAACAGCGTAATATTAACATTCATGCCTTCGGCTATTACCTGTTCGACTGCTGGCAAACCAGCTTCTGTACCGGGAATTTTAATCATCAGATTTTCCCGACCAATTTCTTGGAAATAGCGACGAGCTTCGTTGATTGTGGCTTCAGTATCGTGGGCGATGGTTGGTGGCACTTCCATACTCACATAACCATCAAGTCTATTCGAGGCTTCATATACGGGGCGCAGGATGTCGCAGGCATTGCGGATATCTGCAAAAACTAAGGATTCATAAATTTTGTATGTTGGTAATCCAGCTTTGATGCCAGCTTCGATATCAGCATCGTAAATCACATTATCTGCGATCGCTTTTTCAAAGATAGCTGGATTGGAAGTAATTCCAGAGATACCTTGATTTTCAACCAAGTCTTTCAATTCGCCTGATTGAATGATGTCACGGCTCAAATTATCCATCCAGATACTTTGACCGTATTGCTTAATTTCTAGTAGATGATTGGTTGTCATAGCTTGATTTATTTCACTCCGGTTGATGATGTTTCTAAGTAAAGTTGGCAAAACTGATCAAAGTTTTGATAGTTACTCTTGAATTTTGGTATTTGCCCATCACTTATTGCATCGGCCAGCTGAGGTAATCTTTGATTCACTTGCAAAAGTGCTATTCTGTATCCCCAATCCTAAATCACCCTGATTAACTTTTAATTAATGCCAGATGTTAGTAACAGTGTGCGTAATTCGTAATACTTCGACTCCTTTCGAGTGCGCTACTTCGGCTAAACTCAGTACAAGTTTCCAACGGTTTACTTTTTTGCCATGATGTATTGATGCAGAGTGACAAAAGTAACTATCAATGAAAAACAGTTAAAAAGCTTATACAAACCTTCTGTCTTCTGGTTGCTGAACGCAGCCGAAGTGCTGTCTTTTCTTCTAATGACCATTTTGAATAAAAGACTCCACCTTTACTACATCCTCTTTGCTACCAATAATCAAAGGCGTACGTTGATGCAATTTTTTAGGCACTACATCTAAGATGTTTACTAGTCCTGTAGTGGCGCGACCCCCTGCTTGTTCAATTAACATCGCTAGAGGTGCAGTTTCATAAAGCAAACGCAACTTACCTTCTGGTTTTTGAATTGTGCCTGGGTAGAGAAACACACCACCTTGAATCAAAATTCTATGGATATCGCTGACCATTGCCCCGCTGTAACGAGCCGTATAGCCTTCTGTACGATGGACGTAACGAATATATTCCCTAATTGATTCTTCCCACTGCCAAAAGTTACCTTCATTAACGCTATAAATGGCTCCGTGGTTTGGAATCTGAATATTCTCTTCTGTGAGAATAAATTCTCCTAAGCTGGGATCAAGGACAAATGAGTGGACTCCCTTACCTATAGTATAAACCAGCATTGTGCTTGGCCCATAGAGGATATAGCCGGCGGCAATTTGCTTGCGTCCGTTAGTTAAGAGGTCAGTGGCTTTGCGATCGCTATCATTTCCTTCTTGTTGACGAATGGCAAAAATTGAACCTAAACTGAGATTAGTATCAGTGTTAGAAGAGCCATCAATTGGGTCATATAACAATGTATAGCGACCAATGGGGCAGTTTTCTGGTATGTAATAAGGTTCTTCCATTTCCTCAGAAGCTAGGCGACAAACTAAGCCACTTTGCTTAAATACTGAGATAAATACATCATTCGCATAGACATCCATCTTTTTGACAGATTCTCCTTGCACATTCACTTCCCCAGTGAATCCGAGAACGCCTTCCATTAAACCAGCGCGGCTCATGCGACGAGCAACTAATTTGCCTGCAAGGGCAATCCGATTCATCAGCGCACTTAAATCTTGTGCATCTGGTGAAAAACTCTGAAGTTGCTGTAAGACATGACGTGATAAGGTTGTACAATCACGGTCTAGGGCTTTGTCTGTAGGTTCGTTGATGGGAAATTCTAACGATTCTGGCGCTTGAGCCATTTTGATGTTCTCCCTAGGAATTGACTGGTAGTTGGGTAAGACAGTTGTCAGTTGTCAGTTACCTGTTCACTGTTCACTGTTGAGTTGGACGTGGCAATTTTATAATTGCTCTCTCTATCTTAGAAAGGTAATTTGATAACTTAGATGTGATTTTAGATAAACTAAAGAAATCAATGTCTTGTAACCTCCATATTCAGGGTATGGAGTATACTTTTAGTTCATAACACTGATATAGCAAAAAAGACTAGTTGTGAAGCTTACCAGTGACTCACAACTAGTTAATGTCAGAATTATCAGTTACATCTGACTGCTTGATTCTTTTTTGGAAATTGCTACAATTTTTGATTGCAAACTAGAAAACAATTTGCTACTGTTGTGTTTCGCTTCAGTTAAAAATCTTGTTTTTTCCCCCAACTACCTCGTCGGTTATCCTCTCGTGGTTTGGCTTTATTAACCCTTAGTTGACGACCCATCCATTCTGCGCCATCTAATTCTGTAATTGCAGCGTCTTCTTGGGCATCTTCATTCATTTCAACAAAAGCAAAGCCACGCATCCGGCCTGTTTCACGGTCAGTAGGTAGTACAACTCTTTTGACCTCGCCATAGTCTGCAAACACGGCTGTTAAGTCTGCTTCAGTAGCGCTGTAAGAGAGGTTTCCAACGTAAATAGTCATCTGGAGTCACGTAATTTTCAACTAAAAAGCGATTGGTTCAGCTACAAACCAGATCTAAACAAATTGCAAATGTTGCATAGTCTGTTCTGATTTACCAATGGCGAATGTTGTAAGACCGCAACCATAATGTTGGCATGAACTTCAACTAAACTGACCATCTGGCTGAACTGACGCATACGCTCATATAATAACTGATTGTGACATTTTTCAAAGTACTAGATTTGACAATCTCTAATAACATAAAATTAGTCACTCTTATATGTTTTATAAATTACAATTTTTGAGATTATTGCGATCGCTAGTTTGATTTTGGGTGTGAGATGGTGCAGAAAGCTGAAGTCATAGGCATTGATGTGGGAGGAACGGCGATTAAGCTGGGACGATTCAATCAAGATGGTATTTGCCTGCAATCTTTGATGGTGGCAACTCCCCAACCGTCAACACCAGAAGCAGTTTTGGCTGTAATGGTAGATGCGATCGCAGTAGTTGACCCAGATAATCAAACTATTGCTATTGGTGTGGGTACTCCTGGCCCCGCTGATGCAACTGGACGTATTGCCAAAATCGCTATTAATTTACCAAAATGGCACGATGTCCCTTTGGCAGACTGGTTAGAAGCTAAAATTGGTAAACCGACTGTAATTGCTAACGATGCGAACTGTGCAGGATTAGGAGAAGCTTGGTTGGGAGCAGGTCGCGGCTGGCAAAATTTTATTTTATTGACTTTGGGGACTGGGGTTGGCGGTGCAATTATAATGAATGGCCAACTGTTTACGGGACATCAAGCTGCTGCTGGAGAACTGGGTTTAATTTCTTTTAACCCCAACGGACCAATGTGTAAAAGTGGCAATCAAGGTTCTTTAGAACAGTATGCTTCGGCGACGGCAATTTACCGCCGTACTGGCAAGGAACCAGCAGAATTGGGCGCTCTTGCTCAAGCAGGAGATGCCGATAGCTTGAAATTTTGGCAAGAATATGGTAGAGAATTAGGCATTGGTTTAACTAGTTTGATTTACATTTTGACACCACAGGCGATCATAATTGGTGGTGGTGTTAGTGCTAGTTTTCAATTTTTTTCACCAGATCTGAAGGCAGAAATTGATAAGCGAGTCATGCCTACATCTCGTATGGGGTTACAAATTTTGCCAGCAGAACTGGGCAACTCGGCGGGAATAGTGGGTGCAGCAAAGTTGGCGTGGCAACATTATGATAATTCGTAATTCGTAATTCGTAATTCGTAATTACTAAAGATAAGAAAAAATTGATAAAGATTGTTTTTAACTGTTTATTTTATACCTAAAACAATACATTTTTGTACTGTTCAAGATTATAGATTATAGTTCAAATAATTCCAGCTAGAGAAATTAGTCTTTATGAGTTGGAAGAAAAATTTGGTTTATAAACGACCCGCGTAGCATAAATAAATATCATACTTGTGGATAGCACCACAAATTATGCATACTAGTAGTCAACATCTATTCGGATAATAATATTCCGGGTTAAGGTGTAGCTTAGAAACGCTTTGATTGCATACCAATATTAAACTATTGCGTTGAGATTTATGGACAAAAGTCCACAAGATGGCAGTATCAACCTCCTCTAAGCTGGTGAGGCAATCTCCCAGCGCGGGGGAGATATTAGGTAGGAGTTATCATGCTTACACAGGATATTCGCAACTCACTCATTGAGACTACTGATTTAAGTCAACTCAAATGGGATTTAAATCATCTACAACCCGTGGATGTAGGCGAATATATTGCCCAATTGCCTCAACAACAACGAGCGATCGCCTTTCGTCTACTCAATAAAGCTGAAGCTATTGATGTCTTTGAATATTTGCCCACAGAAGTACAACAAGAACTAATTAACTCTTTACATGATGCCCAAGTGGTGCAACTTGTAGAAGCAATGAGTCCTGATGAACGGGCAGAATTGTTTGATGAATTACCTGCTGGGGTAATTAAAAGATTATTACAAGAACTGAGTCCAGAACAAAGACAAGCCACCGCAACAATTTTGGGCTACCCAGAAGGTACTGCGGGGCGGGTGATGACAACAGAATATGTGCGATTACAAGAAGGATTAACCGTAGGAGAAGCCCTCAGTAAAATTCGTCGTCAGGACGAAGATAAGGAGACAATTTATTACGCATACGTTACTGATAACAACCGCAAGCTAGGAAGAGTCGTTTCATTGCGCCAATTGTTATTTACCTTTCCTGATGTTTTAATTCGAGATATTGCTAGCGATCGCGTCATCAAAGTGCGAACTGAAACTTCCCAAGAAGAAGTCGCCCAAATCATGCAACGTTATGATTTAATCGCTATCCCTGTTGTTGATCGTGAAGATCGATTGGTTGGCATTATCACAATTGATGATGTCATGGATATTTTGCAAGAAGAAGCCACAGAAGACTTTCAAAAACTAGCAGGTGTCGGTGGTGATGAGGCCGCTTTGTCACCTCCTTTATTTACCATCCGTAACCGCTTACCTTGGTTATTAGGAATCATGGCATTATATATTGGTGCAGCCAGTGCGATCGCTCCTTTCCAATCTGTAATCGCTGCTGTGCCAGTTTTGGCAGTAATCATGCCAATTTTTTCTAATACTGGTGGTACGGTGGGTATTCAAGCATTAACGGTAACAATTCGAGGACTAGGTGTAGGTGAGGTGACACCTAGAGATACTCTCAAAATTCTCCGTAAGGAAATTTTCGCTGGTTTAGGTACAGCGTTAGCTTTATCATTGACAATGATTATGCTTTCCTTAATTTGGGCGCACCCTCAAGAGCGTTGGGTGGCTGTTATTGCGGGAGTAGTTATGGCAACTAATACAATTGTGGCTGTGACTCTTGGGACTTTACTACCAATGGCTTTAAAGCGACTCAAGTTAGATCCTGCCTTAGTCAGTGGGCCGTTAGTGACAACAATGCTAGATACAATCGGATTTTTAACATTTTTAACTTTGATTTCTGTGGGTTTGAATGTGTTACACCTACCAAGTTAAGTAGATTAATGTCAATAATTATCGTTGAAATAAAGCAGGGGGCAGCACTTCGGCTTCGCTCAGTAGACTTCTTGCAAAAGTCCTTATTCTTAGCTTCTTCTTTGCGTCTTTGCGTCTTTGCGTGAGACAAAAAGATATTTATGCAAGAGGTCTAATGACCAAGAGCAGGGAAAGAAAGAGTTTGAGCCTTATTTACTTTTATTCACATAGTTTGATTTTATTTCACCGACTTATTTATGCCTACTACCACCTGGAATCGTCATCATGTTCTCTCCTTAGCTGACTTTACTGCCGCTGAATACAATACTGTTTTACAAACTGCTGCCAGTTTTGAGGAAGTGTTATCACGGCGGACGAAGAAAGTCCCAACCTTGCAAGGACAGGTGGTGGCAAATTTATTTTTTGAAGCATCTACCCGCACTCGGAGTAGTTTTGAACTTGCGGCTAAACGCCTCAGCGCAGATACGCTAAATTTTGCCGCTTCAACTTCTTCTATGACCAAAGGAGAAACAATTCTTGACACGGCGAAAACCTATTTGGCTATGGGAACTGATATTATGGTGATTCGCCATCGAGAAGCAGGAGTACCTGATGCGATCGCTCAAGAAATGGATCGTTTAGGTGTACGAGTTAGTGTCCTCAATGCTGGTGATGGTCAACATGAGCATCCTTCCCAAGGACTACTAGATTTATTCACTATCTGTACTTTAATCGACCCAAGTAATCCCCAGCTAGAACTTTTAAAAGGTAAAAAAATTGCCATTGTTGGGGATATTCTGCATTCTCGCGTAGCACGCTCAAATATCTGGAGTTTAACAGCAAGCGGCGCGCAAGTGCATTTGGCAGCACCGCCGACCCTTTTACCTAAGTTATTTGCTGAGTATGTTTTGGAAGAAGCTGGAGACTTATCTTCTATATCCCTAATTTCCAACCGTCAACTGTTCATACACTGGCAGCTAGAACCCGCCTTACAAGATGCTGATTTTGTCATGACTTTGCGTTTACAGAAAGAACGCATGACTGCTCATTTACTGCCAAGTTTGCGAGAATATCATCAATTGTTTGGGATCACACGTCCAAAATTGCAACTATGCAGACCCAACGTTAAAGTTTTGCATCCAGGCCCAGTCAACCGTGGTGTTGAAATAAGCTCTGAATTAATGGATGATCCAGAATTTAGTCTGATTCAATCGCAAGTTACTAGTGGTGTGGCTGTGCGGATGGCACTACTGTATTTGTTAGGTAGCAGCAAGGTTTAACAAACTAAATTTGACTTACTGAAATGATGTTAATAACTGCCTGTATATTAATTTTACAGTAGCGATCGCCTGGAAATTATTATTAATTATAGTTTGCTCTATTCATGACTGAGGTTACTTGGTTACGATGGATTTATAGCCTTCGTGATACTGTCGATAAATAAACATTATTTTTACTACCGACATTATATCTTTACGTGAGCTTTTTAATTTTTTATATTTCAATTTTAAAAAACAAGCATGAAGCTACTAATTTTACATAATCGCTACAGATTTGCAGGTGGCGAAGATAGGGTAGTTCAGGCAGAAAAAAGTCTATTAGAGGCAAATGGTCACGAAGTTATTTTGTTAGAAGAAAATAATCGCAGCATAGTTAGTATTTGGGATACATTTGTAGCTGCTGGAGGTGCTATATATTCTTTTGCGGCTAAAAATCGGGTGGAAGCAGAAATTAATCGTTTTCGTCCGGAAATAGTTCATGTTCATAACTTTTTTCCACTCCTTTCTCCTGCTGTATATGATGCTTGTTCTAGTACTGGAGTCCCTGTTGTCCAAACTCTTCACAACTATCGGCTAGCTTGTCCCAAAGCAATGCCATTTCGAGATGGTAAAACTTGCGAAGATTGCATTGGTAAACTTATGCCTGTGTCTAGTGTTGTACACGCTTGCTACCGCAAGTCTTATCTGCAAAGTTCAGTTGTAGCAACAATGGCCACTTGGCATTGGCTACGAGGCACTTGGCAAAAGCGAGTAGATGCTTATATTGTCTTTACTAAATTTCAAAAAGCAAAAATGGTTCAAGCTGGATTACCAGCAAAAAAAATCTACATCAAACCAAACTTCATTTTTCATACTGATTTTTCCCCCAAAGATACTAAACTTGGTAACTACTTACTTTTTGTTGGTAGATTATCAGAAGAAAAGGGCGTTTCTGTGCTAATCGATGCCTATCTTCAAAATAATTTATCTATACCATTAAAGATTGTTGGTGATGGGCCTTTACGTCAAACTTTGCAAGCAAAAGTCCAGAATGCAGGTTATAGCAGTTTGATTGAATTTTTAGGATTTCAAGAGCAATCAGTAATTTTAAGATTAATGCATGATGCCAAATTTTTGGTAGTACCTTCAATTTGGTATGAAGGCTTTCCCTTAGCTATTATAGAAGCTTTTGCTTGCAGTCTTCCTGTACTAGCGCCAAAATTAGGCAGTATGGCAGAAATAGTCGATGACAAAATCAATGGTCTGCATTTTGAAGCCGGAAATTCTCATGATTTAGCTGATAAAATAAATTGGGCAATCAAACATCCAAAATTTTTAGCTGTTACTAGTCAAAATGCTCGTTTTACCTACGAATCTAACTACACATCTGAAGCTAATTACGAGCAACTAATGAAAATTTATCAAGAAATAATCAACAATTATAAGTTGAAGTTTGACAAGAGACTATAATAATAAATTTATATAGTCAGTACCTTAGACAATTTACGAGGGTTCAACGCCTATCGCACCCGTATAATAAATAGTTAGCTGCGATGATGAGAGGTCTATGCGAAAATTCTTCATAGGACTAAGTCTATTAGCTCTGTTTCCGGCTCTGGGTTGGGTGTTGATTACCCTGCTAACGCGTAACTGTGAGGTGTCTTTAGATGAAAGTCCTATGGGCGCGCGCCACTGCTCGTCAGGATTGGTGATTATTCATTATTTAACACAATGAATAGAACGCCAAGAGCGCCAAGGAAGAAAAAGATAATCATTAAGTGTTTCAATTCCTCAACCAAGAGCTGACTTTTCCCGTTATCTTTCTATCACAGCGATCGCGATCAGGAGTGCTGTCCTAAAAGTCCTATTTTCCCGTTGTTATATTCTCATTAAACATTTTTTATTGATAATAAAACTGTGGACTGAAACCCTTGCTATATTCATGTTTCGAGACTTAACGGGAAAAGTCAGAACCAAGAGGTATTAATAGTAGTCCTATATTTTTCGTATTTGTATACTTATTGTTCAGTTGGTTGTATTATTATGGTGCTTGATTAAATATATTTTAATTAAGCGTAGAGGACGTATAAAATAGTATAAAAATGATAAAAATTGGGGTAACTGGATAAAATTTTTATCTCCAACTGTGGGAACGATGAGATGTTCATAACAATACCAAAATTTATCTTGAGGATGTTCTATTAATTTTAAATGAAACAATGCAGATTTCAGTTGACTACTTTGGAAAGAATCTGTTGTTGGAAAATAAAATTGTCTACAAATCTGGAATGCAAGAGATTGAACTACAGAGTTAGCTGCTATTTTATCTATGATTGTTTCTGGAAGTTCTGCATTCAAAAGCTCATGAGCTAATGCAAGACCCAGCAATAACATTCGTCTCATGCGTAACTTGGTTGTACGTTCCCAAATTTTGTCCCAATTTACTTCAGGATAGACACGGATAGCTTCAGCTAAATCACAAATTCTATTTAACCATAGCCAACAGTCTTTGCCTCCTTGTGAGCAGAGAATTATAATTAAATTCTCCGCAGAAAAACTGAGTATATTTCTATCTACAAAAGAGATATATTTGGTATCTTCCCATATCCAATCTTCTGTATTATGTGTAAATGAGAATTGCTTTGATAATATTCCTTGATGAACGTCTAAAGTGATCTTTTCTTGTGGATTATTTAAATGTAGTTCCCAATGAGAACGTAGATAGGCTTCCTCTTCTTCATTGGTTAGGGATTTTAGATAGTTTGCTTCTTGTTCATTACTGTCAACGTATGGCTCAAATCCATGAAGAATCAGTATTTCTTTAGTTTTAATAAAATCTTGTCTGCGAACCAAAATATCTAAATCACTAAAAGCTCGACAGGCAATATCTCCATAAATTGTCGCAGCTAATACTAGTCCTTTGAAAGTAATTACGGGAATTTTATTTTCTGCAAAAATATTTAAAACTTTGACTAGTTTACTTGCTTTGAAAAGGTTGCGTTGAGTGTTGTTATAATAAGATTGTCGCAAGTAATTTAGAACATCTGTTGGTACAAGTTGCGAACAAGTTTTATTGAGATTTAAAAATAATAGTGGTAATACTCGATGCCAATCAGCAATTTCAATTAGATATTTCCAGTTAATATTTTCTTGGATGAGTCTTTTGATATTCTCACTATCTTTATCATTGATGTGAGTGCGCGCGCAACAAAGTAATAACTCGATTTCCGGGGAAATATTTGTTTTTTCTGATAACAATTTGCTCATCGTTATAAATAAGAATTGACTCACGCAGAGGCAAGGCAGCGCGTTGGGGAGACAGCGCTGTGGGCGGCTTTGCCGACTTGAAGCGACTGTCGTTGGGTTTCCCGACTTGTAGCGACTGCCGCGCAGAGTTTAAACTTTGATAAACCAGTGTTGTCGATACATCACAATGCCTACTGCTAACCATAATAAGACGGTAAGGATAGCAAATATGAGGGAACCGTTAAGCGCACCCGCCCAAGATGCAAAAATGTTTTGGTAAATCCAATTGTAGGTGCTGGGAGCGTTTTCTCCTGAGCCGATACTGGTTCTGACTAAAATTTTAATTAGTAAAACAGAGGCAACGAAAAGTGCGATCGCATTTAAGCCTAGAATTTCAAAAGGTTTACTCCAGCGACGTATCAGCCGTACTTCGATTAGTTCATAGCAAGTTGCCAGCAATAGTAATGCCCAACCTGTTGTAAAAATAACATAGGAACTTGTCCACAGCTTTTTGTTGATGGGAAATGTCCAACCCCACGCCCAACCAACTATTAAGCAACCAATACCAAATAATGCTAATCCTATACTTGTGCGTGATTGTACTGATTGAGAGCGTATCCATTTTCCTGTAAAGTAGCCAGCCAAAACGTTAACAATAGCCGGAATTGTGCTGAAAAGTCCTTCTGGATCTCCCATAAAATTGAAGCGATCGCCTTTATAAAGATGTACTTTAGGAATAATTAGGCGGTCAATGTAAGCACCAAAGTTACCTTCTCGTGTCAATACACCAGCGCCATAATCGGGAACTGATACATACATCAAAGCTAGCCAGTAACCGATAAGTATGACAGCTGCGAGTATCCATTGCCCACGACGCGGCAAGTTGAGAACTATTAAGGAGGCGAACAGGTAAGTCAAACTGATGCGTTGTAACACCCCCATAATCCGGATGCTATTTAAGTCAAAAGTCCAAATGCCCTGATTCCAAAAGCCATTTAGCAGCAATCCCAAACCAAAAAGAATAGCAGCACGGCGTAATATCCGCCAGTAAACAGCCTTGGTAGGTTTGTTGTTTTCGGTGTACTTTGACAGAGAAAAACTCATTGCCACACCAATAATAAACAGAAAGAAGGGAAACACCAAATCAGTTGGTGTGCATCCGTTCCAGTCTGCATGGGCTAAGGGAGGATACACATCATCCGCCACTCCCACCATATTGACGAGAATCATGCCCGCGATGGTAATGCCACGAAAAACATCTAATGAAGTCAGGCGCATAGATGGAATTTTGTCCTTGATGACTATCTAAGCTACCCTGGTTGATGCAGGTAAGCAAGCAAAATTTATATAGATACAAGGTAAAATTTCATTGAGTATTTATGTTACAAATACTTAATGAAATTTTTTATTGATTAGTTATTATGATGTTTATTACACGTTGCTTGTTTTCATACACATGTATTATACGCAATATAATTATGATGCCAGTTAAAATATATATAGCTCTATGATCATAAATTTTGATAATCTTGATTCAGAATAAATTAGGGAAATATTCCTGTGTTTTTAAAATCTAAACAATTGACAAAATTATCAAATTCTTCACCAAGCAAAGAGGTAGGATTGAATGATGTTGATTTTTCATCTTCTAATATGATCAGACTTAAGGGTATTTTATCTTACTTTTCATATTTAAATATAAATGGTGAAATTAGTGATGAAGCATTTGAGGCTTTAGTTCGGTATGCCTGTTCTGTTTTTATAGAAAATGAATTAGAAGAAAGAGTACAATTTGCTCTTGAGCAGAAGGTAATGAGTTTCTGGGAATCAAAGTTTATTTATGCGCTAGAAAAATATATGGCTAGAAAATAAAATTAGTTTCATCTTCAAATTTTAGCTAAAACTCTCTTCTTAAAATATAAAATATTATGTCTAATCTAGAAGATGAATCAAATCAAGAATTGGAGCAAAAAAAGGATAGTCAAGATAGCGAAATAGAAAAGTTTCCTGAAGAATTAGAAAATCTTCCACCACAAATCAAGAGGGAAATAAAAACAGTTCTTTCTATGGGACGTTTCTCTGCATCTTCTATTTCCCCAATTCTAGATAAAATTAATCAACAACATATTACAAAAATACTTGAGAGCGTAGAAAAAGATAGTGAAAGAGCATTCATAGATGCTCAAGATGCAAGAAAGTATAATTTTCTCGCTATTTGTATTTTTGTGGCTGTTTTCGTGTTTTTAACTGTTTTTCTGGTAAACAAAGATATAGTTGTTTATCAAGATATTTTAAGAATACTGATAATATTTGGTGGCGGATTTGGTAGTGGTTTGGGTTTTAAAATATACTTAGACCGTAAAAATAAATAAATCAGAGAAATAAATACAAGTATATTTATTATAATTTTACAAAAGTTATAAAATTTACTTGTAATTATGTCAGTCAAAGTTGGAGATACTGCTCCTGATTTCACTCTAACTTCCCAAAATGGCTCTACGGTGAGTCTGCAAGATTTCCGTGGTCAAAAAGCTGTGGTGCTGTACTTTTATCCCAAGGACGATACACCTGGATGCACGGCAGAATCTTGTGCTTTCCGCGATCAGTATGAAGTGTTCAAAACTGCTGGTGCTGAAGTGATTGGTGTTAGTGGTGATTCTCATGAATCTCATCAGCGATTTGCTGCTAAATACAATCTTCCTTTTATACTCTTAAGCGATAAAGGCGACCAAGTACGAAAGCTATACGGTGCAACTACCGCTTTTGGCTTGATTCCTAGTCGCGTTACTTATGTTATTGATCAACAAGGCGTTGTGCAGTACGTATTTGATTCGATGTTGAATTTTAAGGGTCACGTTGAAGAAGCGCTGAAAACGTTGCAACAACTTACAGCTTAAAAGCTGTTTAAACGCAGAGTATCGCAAAGGATATTCTGCGTTTGTTTGCATTTTAATTAAACTTTATGTGAGGGTGATTTTTCTTGCATTACGACATCACCGTGGGTTGCCTTGCCATTTTTACCGTTGGTATGACCATTCCCGTTACGGGGTTGAATCACACCATAACCACCGTGGTTGCGTTCGTAAATGACATTAATCTCATCGGTTTCACTATTACGGAACATGTAAAAGTCATGTCCCACCATTTGCAGATGTTCTAAAGCTTCTGCAACGGTCATTGGTGGCATGGAAAAATATTTTGTCCGGACGACTTCATTAGGCAGTTCTGGGGTGCGATCGCCTATTAAATCTGTAACTACTGGTTCTGTAACTAATACTTCGCTGGTTGCTGGAGCGTGAATTTTCTTATCTTGACGTTTTTCTTTGTATTTACGCAGCTGACGAGCAATTTTGTCTGCAACTAAGTCAATGCTGGCATATAAATCTTCGCTGCTTTCCTCGGCACGAATGACGCTACCGTTTGCATAAATAGTGACTTCAGCCGCTTGTCTGGTAGTGATTCGGGGATTGCGAGCTACGCTTAAATGCACATCCACTTCGTTTGTGATGCTCTGAAAGTGGTTAACAGCTTTTTCAATTTTTTGATGTACATATTCCCGAATCGCATCGGTGATTTCAATATTTTTGCCGTGGATGACAAGCTTCATGTAAACTCTCCCGCTGAATATTAGATTTGTTGTGAATTTGTTTTGATAAGAGAAGAAATTGCGGTAATATTTATCACTGCCGCCAAAACAAATCATGAACTGTTTTGATGTACTGCTGGTATAGTTTCTCTAATTTTGCTGCATCTGAGTTTCTACTGCACATACTTGATAATTAATCTCCTGCTGATCTCTGCGTAGGTCTCCAATTAACTACTAGTAAATTGGATGCCCAAAAGCATAACCCTTGAGTGATACAGTCTAAGCAATAGCTTTAACAGCTATCAGTTATCTGTAAAGAATGAGGTGTTCATCTTTGAGGAAACACCACACTAATTAGTGGTACGCTTTGCTGGCGGGTTAAACCTGCGCCGATACGTCTTGATAACTGTTTACTGTTCACTGTTCACTGATTTAATGACTGCTGTATTTAAGCAACTTTTACAGAACTGTCTGTGTTTACTCCTTCTATAATTCCAGGAGATTCGCTTACTGTTGGTAGATAATACAAGTCTTTGTGGAAGTTTCATCCGGTTTTATGATGCAAACAATGTTATTAGAGACATCAGCCAGTGCATTCGTTTCTATTGTGTTTGGCGTGATGCTTATTGCAGAGAGTTCCTCCCAACACCATTGAGGTTATATATTCAAACTAACACTTTGTATTTTCTAATGCAGGTTCCGTTGATGTTCCTTTAGAATCCTTTACATTCTTTGACTTTAATCTTAAGAGTTGCCATATATTTTTAGTCAATAACTCTGTTGATTTTTGGCATGATCCGTAGTACAAAACCAAACCAAAATCGTTGTTTGTTATATAACCGAGGATTAATGCCTTATTTAGATGCTCATCAATGGCAAAAATCGCTTGTTGGCGATCGCATTCACGATCCAAGTCTCGATGATGTGTTAATCTTGCTAGAGCATCCGCCTGTCTACACTTTAGGACAAGGAAGTAAGTCAGAATTTATTAAATTTGACCTTGACAAAAGTCAATTTGAGGTATACACGATTGAACGCGGTGGTGAAGTTACTTACCATTGTCCTGGTCAACTAGTGGGGTATCCAATTTTAAATCTGCACCGTTATCGTCAAGATTTGCATTGGTATTTGCGGCAATTGGAAGAAGTGATCATTCGAGTACTAGCAGTTTATGGCTTGCAAGGCGATCGCCTGACGGGTTTTACTGGTGTTTGGTTAGATGGGCGCAAAGTTGCCGCGATTGGTATTAAAGTCAGCCGTTGGATTACTATGCACGGTTTTGCGTTAAATGTTTGTCCTGATCTGACAGGCTTTAGTCAGATTGTTCCCTGCGGTATTGCTGATAAACCTGTAGGCAGTTTAGCCGAATGGATTCCAGGTATCACCTGTCAAGAGGTACGTTCTCATATACCCAAGTGTTTTGCTGAGGTGTTTGGTGTAAAATTTGTGGACGAACCAGCATCATAATAATTATCACTGACATTGATAGATAAGCAAGTTTGTAGTAAAGACTTTAGTCCTTATAAAACGGCAGGATGGACACTCAACTACAAATCACGTCCACAAGTATCAAAGACTCATCCACGAGTAGTTATCAAAAATTCATCCGGTTTTTGGGGATTTCCGGGTTAGTCCTGATAAAATCTGAAAAAGTGTGAGCAGCGTTATGCACAACCGTATATTTATTACTTTATTTTTAACTTTATCTCTGACTAATATACCCCAGTTTGTAGTCGCTCAAAACAATATTGAACAGCTATTGCAACAAGGCGAAGCTGCCTATAAAGCCGGTAAATACTTAGAATCAGAAGCAACATATCGCAGGATTATTCAAATTGAACCAAATAATGCCACTGCTTACTATAAACTTTGTGATGTGTTGGATGAGCAGAACAAACTTGATGAAGCAGTAACAGCTTGTCAAAAATCGGTTCAACTAAACTCACAAGATGCAAAAACTCACAATCTTCTTGGCTACATTTTTCACAGACAGAAGAAATTAGATGCAGCTGTTGCCGCTTTCCAAAAAGTAATTCAACTCAACCCCAACTATTATACTGTTTACAACAATCTCGGCAATGCCTTAACAGAGCAGAAGAAATTCGATGCAGCTGTTGCCGCCTTCCAAAAAGCAGTTCAACTTGACCCCAACTATGCTGGTGCTTACAAAGGTCTCGGCATTGCCCTCAAAGAGCAGAAGAAATTCGATGCAGCTGTTGCCGCCTTCCAAAAAGCAGTTCAACTTGATCCCAACTATACTACTGCTTACTACAATCTCGGCATTACCCTCAAAGAGCAGAAGAAATTCGATGCAGCTGTTGCCGCCTTCCAAAAAGCAGTTCAACTTGATCCCAACTATACTACTGCTTACTACAATCTCGGCATTACCCTCAAAGAGCAGAAGAAATTAGATGCAGCTGTTGCCGCCTTCCAAAAAGCAGTTCAACTCAACCCCAACTTAGCTAATGCTTACTACTTAGCTACTGCTTACTACAATCTCGGCAATGCCCTCAAAGAGCAGAAGAAATTAGATGCAGCTGTTGCCGCTTACGAAAAAGCAATTCTATTCAACCCCAACTTAGCTACTGTTTACTACAATCTCAGCATTACCCTCAAAGAGCAAAAGAAATTAGATGCAGCTGTTGCCGCCTTTCAAAAAGCAGTTCAACTCCAACCCTACTATGCCTACTGTTTAAAACAATCTCAGCGTTGCCCTAAGTGAGCAGAAGAAATTAGATGCATCTGTTGGCGCTTACAAAAAAACCTTAATATTGCCAGAAGACAACAGTGAAATTAGCTTGGATGAATTACAGCTGCAACCAAATACAAAAGTAGCTAGACTAAATTATGACTTTTATCGTATTAAAACTTTCTACTAATGTCGAAGGTGACATCCGTATGGCAGAACAAGAACAGGACATTAAACAAAACTAGTTTATGATGGGAGAAAAACCTAAGACTCCTCTAAATATTCAACTTATCCGCCACCTCCAAGTTATTCCCAAAAAAGGCATCGAAGCCCATTTTTCTGGGAAAACTAAACAGATTAAAATTGGACTAGATGAAGATTTTCCAGTTTCCAAAATTCAGGGTAGCTGGTTAGATCGCATTTTACCTCGTGATGTAATTATTGCACTGTTCTCTTTTGGGGCTGCTACAGTTGCGAATCTTATCTCTTAGTTATTTAGTAATGCTTCTAAATCAGCATCAAATAATAGCAATAAACCATAGTTGTCAATTGTTAGTGGTTAGTTGTTTTTGATCTGGTTTAATACCTTAGCACCACTTACTTTATTTAAACTCCGATATTCCCAAGGATTAACAAACTTAGCATCACTCCAAATTCCTAGCCGTCTTTGTTTCGCTTCAGTTTCGGCTTGTTGCACTAAGTCTTTACTGGGACACTTATTCAAATAAGGACGATATACTTTTGCTAACCCTTCCCGTAACAAAACTTGCTGTACAAAAGTACCATTTTTCAAGCGGATTTCTGCGATTTTACGTCCATAGCGATCGCTATCTGTAATATTTAGTATGACGCGATCGCCTCCTTGTTGCACTAGTTGCTGTACTCGTGCTTGCGCTTTTGTACCCCAGGTAAATTGATTGCGATCGCTAGCACGTTTAGTGGCTTTTTCTTTCTGGGAATGAGCAATTTCTGGTGCATCCATACAAGCAAAGCGTACTGTGAATTTATTACCTTGGGAATCTTTAACTACCAAAGTATCGCCGTCGCTAACTCGTTCGACCAAATCTCCAGAAATGCCGAAAAAGCGTAGATGCGAAGCAGCTTGTCGTAAGACATCGCAGCCGATCAGTCCCAGAAGAATAATAGTTACACCAAGTCCAATTTGTATTCTTTGAATTAACTTATCCATCCCAACTCACTCAATTGCCTCTGAGGCACGATACTAACAAAGAGATTTAGAGATTGGGTAGTAGTAAGAAATTTTATTCTTTATTTTTGCAACTGCTGTTCTGGCTGCGATGGTTGCTGCTGGCTTTCAGTTGGTCGAAATTTCTCAAATAAAGCGGGTGGTGTTGCTTGGCGGAATGCTCCACAATAATGCATTGTCATCACTGCTTTAAAAGCCCAATGGTCTGATGGTACATCACTAAAAGGATTTGGCAATGTTTGTGCCTGATTTTGAACACAAGCATTGATAACTTGATTTGATTTCTCTAGCTCAGTGTTACTATCTTCTTGAGCTTTTACAGGAGCGATTAAGCCAGTCGTGGCTATTACTATGATGACTATTGATATACATTTGCGGTTCATAAACGAGATTTATTGATCTAACACAGCACAGTGAAAATAAACCACCCATGATAAATATCTGAAACCCTTGCAAAAAGTTAAATACGAATTACAAACTTGTACTAAGCGAAGTCGAAGTATTACGAATTACGGCTTATTTTAGTTCCTAGACTGCTGCCTAGAAACTAAAATTAACTAACTGACAATTAAGTTTTAGAAAAAATTGTCAGCACTGATAACACTATAATTAATCCACCAATCCAAAGAGCTAATGATCCCCAAGTTACAGAATCTTTTTGTACTTTCTGCCATAAACTTGTACTTAAATTATTCCGAATAGCCATGTTATGACCTCCAATTTTGAATGAACCTGCTATTAAACAGGATGAATCGAGGCTGCATAATATTAAATTAAGTCAACTAAATTTTTGGGAGTATTAGACTTCAATTACTAATTCCCAAGTATTAACTCAATCAAATTTAAACAAATCAATGCAGCCTATGTCAGCGCATTTTTTCAACAAAAACCAAACAAAAATTTACAAAAAGATATTTTTTGATGATTAATTTAATTGTCTCATAGGTAATTGTTTGCAGTACTCACACTCGTAATTTTGAGAAAATTCTTAACGATCCCTTAAACTTTGAGGAACTGCGTTAATATTTATACTGCTTACTGTAAATCACGTATATTTGTTGTAAAAATAGGTGAGCAATACTGTTCGGTTAAGCATGTTTAACTTTAAATTGCGCTTTGGGAAAAGGTTAAAGGCTTTTCTTTTCCCTTTTACCCTTCCCCTTTCCCCCTTAACCAAAAGATATTGAATAGGCGATCGCTTTTTCTCAATCATGAATAAAACTCCTGTAGAAATGGCAGTAATGCGGAAGTAGAAAAACTAAGATAAAGAAAGTTTGCTTACTAAAACAGCGTCTTACTACCAAATCACCCATGCAACCATTCAAAACCCTACTACGCGTTCGCCACTATGAAATGGATGCTCTTGGACATGTTAACAACGCAGTTTACCAAAACTACTTAGAACAGGCAGCCATTGAACACTCGGAATATCTGGGTGTAAATTTTGATTTTTATCGAGAATTGGGTGGCGTATTTGTCATGCGGCGGGTAGAAATTGAATATTTGCGTCCTTCTGTAGCCGGCGATACGCTAGAAGTCACCACTTGGTTAAAGCAAATGCGTGGCACTCGTGCTTTTCGCTGTTACGAAATTCGCAAACAAAACCAAGATGATTTGTTAGTTACAGCAGAAGCACTATGGGTATGGGTGGATACTAAAACAATGCGCCCAAGACCAATTCCTAATGTGATGTTAGACAAATTTTTAAACATTCAAACTAGCACCACAAGGGGAAATTAAAAATTAAAAATGAATACTTCGTGAATAACAAGATCCCCAACTTTAATAAGTCGGGGATCTGAGCCTCTAAGTCAATTATTTTCCTGATGATTTATGAGAACGGCTCATCATGTTGATGCGATCGCTCAGTTGACGTAGAGTTTGTAGTAAAGCGCGATCGCTTTGTTGAAGTTGGTTGATTTTGTCATAACTGTAGATCACCGTTGTATGGTCTTTACCGCCAAACTCTTCCCCAATTCTCGGCAAACTCAAATCGGTGTGTTGACGCATGAGATACATTCCTATTTGACGCGCCCAGCTAATTTCCCGTCGCCGCGAATTACTCTTAAGGTCTTCAATCGAAATACCAAAAGCATCAGCAATAACTGTTAAAATTACTTCAGGGGTAGCCTCTACTTTCTCGCTAGGTGTTTGTAAAACTGGCGCGAGGTTTTCCACAGTCATAGATAAACCCCCTATAGAAATATAAGCTACCGCCCGAATTAAAGCTCCTTCCAACTCGCGAATATTAGAAGTATAGTTAGTAGCAATATATTCAATAACATCTTTAGAAAGATGAATATTTTCATATTCAGCCTTTTTTTGCAGAATGGCCATTCTGGTTTCTAAGTCTGGAGTTTGCACATCGGCAATTAACCCCATAGAAAACCGAGAACACAGACGCTCTTGCAATCGAGGAATTTGATTAGGAGGGCGATCAGATGCAATCACAACTTGCTTGCCAGCTTCATGTAAAGTATTAAAAGTATGAAAAAATTCTTCTTGGGTATATTCTTTACCTTCCAGAAATTGAATGTCATCTACTAACAACACATCAGCAGCCCGGTAATGCTCTCGAAAAATTTGCATACTATCATTGCGAATTGCTGTAATTAAGTCGTTAGTAAACTGTTCCGTAGATACATAAAATATTTTGGAATCTGGGTAAATTTCGCAGCGATAATGACCAATAGCTTGCATAAGGTGAGTTTTGCCCAAGCCGACACCACCGCATAGAAATAAGGGATTAAACTCTCTACCTGGAGATTCAGCAACAGCCAAAGATGCTGCATGAGCCATCCGATTGTTCGCACCAACTACAAAACGAGAAAATACATATTTAGAGTTTAATTCTGTAGTTGTCTGTCCTTTTTTAGGCACAGTTTCAGCAGCAATGCTTTGGTTTGGTAAATATCCAGTAACTTTTTGTTCACCCAGATTTGAGACTCCATCACCCTGAGCAACAGTAATATAAATTTCTACGGGTTTACCTAAAATGTCTTGTACTACATTGGCAATAGTGTTGATGTAATATTTTTGTAACCAATTACGAGCAAAAGGGTTAGGAGTGATAATTACCAAGCAATTATTTTCTAAGCGCTCCGCACTAGCAGTTTTAATCCAAGTTTCAAAGGTGGGGCGGGATAGTTCTACCTGTAGACGCTCTAGTACCTGATTCCATAGACTTTCAATGGGGAGTTCCATTATTTACCACCTTTGCTGCTAATCGTCACAATAGAAGATATAAGCAAGCACTAATTTATCATTCATTAGCCCTAAACCTGGGACATATTTGGTAGGCGATAGATCCTACCACCCACTTGTTCAGCACGGAGAAGCAAACACACATGAAGACAACAGAACATGACTTGGAAGGCCAAGACAATGATACCTGGGGTTTTACCCACAGGAGAGGATCAACCAATATTATATTAATGCTATTGGGTGGGGTAGCAGCATTGTCCCTAGGGAGCTGCTCGCTTTTACCTGCTAAGAATGATTCTTTGTCTCAGGTTCCAGGACAACAGACAAATAATACTAATCCAATAATTGCTCCTCCACCAATTATTTCATCGTCGGGAGATCCTAATTTTGTAGTCAAAGTAGTACAAAAAATCGGAGGTGCAGTAGTTCGGATTGATTCTTCTAGAACAGTCACTTCTCGCGTACCAGATGAATTTAACGATCCATTTTTCCGGCGATTTTTTGGTAATACAATTCCATCAGAACCTAGACAACGGGTTGAACGGGGTAGCGGCTCTGGATTTATTATTGATTCTTCAGGTCGAATTTTAACTAATTCTCATGTGGTAGATGGTGCTGATACTGTAACCGTTACCCTAAAAGATGGCAGAACTTTTGACGGTAAAGTACTGGGTGAAGATCCTGTTACAGATGTAGCTGCGATTAAAATTAATGCTAATAATTTGCCAATCTTAGCTTTGGGCAACTCCGATGCTTTGCAGCCAGGAGAAGCGGTAATCGCCATTGGTAATCCTTTAGGGTTAAATAATACCGTCACTTCTGGGATTATCAGCGCTACAGGTCGCTCTGGTAGTGATATTGGTGCTAGTGACAAACGCGTTGACTATCTGCAAACTGACGCAGCAATTAATCCAGGTAACTCCGGCGGGCCATTACTGAATGATCGTGGTCAGGTAATTGGCATGAACACAGCGATTATTAGAGGCGCTCAGGGTTTAGGTTTTGCTATTCCTATCAACACGGTACAAAGAATTGCTCAGGAATTAATCAGTAAGGGCAAGGTTGATCATCCTTATTTAGGCATTCAAATGGTGACACTAACGCCAGAAATTAAAGAAAGACTTAATGATAGAGGAGGCGATCGCCTTAGTGTAGCAGCAGACAAAGGTGTTTTATTAATTGATATTGTTCCTCGTTCCCCCGCATCACTCGCTGGACTGCGCTCTGGTGATGTAATTCAAAGTATTAATAATCAACCTGTAACAACAATTGAAGAAGTACAAAAGCTGGTAGAAAGTAGCAAAATCGGTAGTCCTCTACAAATTCAAGTAAATCGAAATGGGCAAGTTGCTCCCATTGTAGTTACCCCTGCACCTTTACCAATGCAACGTGAAGGCTGATTTTAAAGACTTCTAAGAGGCTCAGATCCCCGACTTCTTAAAGAAGTCGGGGATCTTGTTGTTCAAAATTAAATAAGATTGCTATAAACTGCACCAAAAGTATGATCGGCATTAACCTCAATCACCAAATCGATGGCCGATGAAGATTTGACTAATGGCTTGATAAATAATTCTGGGTGAAGCGATCGCCAAAAATAATTGACAAATTCCTCAACTTGTGATTCCGTCATTCCCGATTTACCAGCAGTAATCATTTGTTGTTCTGCCTGTTTGCGCCATGCCAAAGAACAACGATAATCAGTGGGATAAAGCAAAATTAAGTTATCTAATCGTTCCCACAGTGGCAGATAATTATTTAACTGCTGATTGAGATCACGAGCAAAGACCCGATCTTCATCTGTAATAATTGGTGGTGGCGCACTATTAAACACTTCAGGATCAATTGGTCTAACACCCACAAACCAACCTTCAAACAACACAATATCTATATCTGCAATGATTTCTGGAGTAGTGCGATCGCCTGCACCATTATAAGCAGATTTATCAAAGCGCGGAACAATTACAGGACTTTGGCGTTGGCGAATCTGATTTAGTACATTTAAACCTAAGTCTATATCGTGAGTTCCTGGTGGCCCCCGCCAAATTAAACGCGGATTTTGCTGTGTTAAAGTTAGGCGATCGCTGTACGTTTTATACAAGTCATCCAAAGATAAACTTAAGGTACGGTATCCTAACTGCTGAAGAATCAAGTTCAGCACTTGAGACATTGTAGTTTTGCCTGTACCTTGTCCTCCTAAAATCCCCTGAACTATAGGACGGCCTAATTTTTGGCGATGTGATGCTATTTTTATAGCTAATGGTAGCCATAAATCCCACAACACAGTTAACATGTCCTGTGGTGGCATTAAAAGGCTAGTTTGACAAAATTGGCGAAAAGCTGGCCAGATGGATTTGAGTAAATGCGATCGCTTCTGTATGACTGCATCAATGTTTTTTAGTGTGATGCCAAAAGCTTTTGCCCTTAGTTGATCTGCCAACATTGCTGATCGTGCTTGCTGTAGCCAAGTTGTATCTATGACATCCATTGTCAAAATTTCACTTAGCCACAAATTCATTTATTTAATCTCCTTTGCCGCAGACATTATGAACCCAGTTTAAAGGCTTCGACAAACATGCTATAAATAAAACCCACTTTGAGAAGATTTATCGATTCTACCCAAAGCGCTTGTCTAGCCATAAAGCTACGACTATAAAATATCCTGCTAGCAATCTCCGTCAGCCCTACTAAAAGACCAGCGATCATAATATCTATCGTACCTCTTTGTCCAGCTATAGTAGCGATCGCTGTTCCTAAAAAAAAGCCAAACAAAAAACAAATTATCAGTAGCGATAGTCTCCGCCAAGGATTCAAAAACCATTGCCCTAAGCTTCTAGCAATGGACTCAAATAAATTATTAAGACGAGTGTTTTGCATCAATGAGACTGATAGTGAAAAGTCAAGATTTGATGAAATATATTGATATTCGAGACTGGCTTCCCCTTATGGGCGGCTTGGCTTTTCTGTTGCCTGTTGCCCGTTCCCTGTTTCTTTTTATTTTAAAATTAGTATCCTCTATCGTTAGGTGTATTTTTTGTCATAGTTTCTTATAGTATGACGATATTATCTACAAAAAAGCGAGTATTGTTAAGAAATATAAAAAAATTCCAGCAGCTAAATTTGAGAGTTTGACAAAAGTCACTTTGTTACTCACATTACGCGAACCCCAAAAATTTCTGTTTGTGTTTCTACGAGTCAATCTACTATTTATGTATCAAATTTTAACTTTAATCTGAACTGATGTTGACAAAAAGCCACGAATAAATAAGGATAGAGTCTTTTTTATAGTTGAGAAATCAGGTAATCATTCATGCCCATAGTTTATAAAAAAAATGATATTTATGATACATTACACTCCATAATTATACAGACTCTAAAGTAGGTTAAGTGAGCAACTTTCCACAATTGCCACTTTTGAATAATAGGCTACCATTTGGTCAAGACTAGACAAATATTTATTTCTAATAATTATCAATTATGAAATCTTCGGTGTATCGTAACGCTGCTATTACAACTTGTATATTGGGGCTACTGGGTTTACTAGCAGGTTGCTTGGGAATGACTGTGTCTTTTGAGTCCGCGAATCCAGACAAAACTTTGACAGTATCAGATGATACAAGTCAACCAAGAACAAATCCGGCATCCGAAGTTGCATCGCAAACAAGTATTTCTGCTAGTATTACTAATCCCCCAAGTACTAGTAAAACTACCCCTGTATTGGCATCTCGTCAGGGTGCGGCTGACAATGCTAAACAGCAGGGGAGTTTGCGGATGAGTAATCAAACAGATCAGCCTGTGCGGCTGGCACTATTGGCCAGAGAATCACCAGTCAAAGGCTCTAATAGTAAAAAAAATAACTATGATGTTCCAGCACATTGGGATTTTGCTCCTAGCGAAGGTAGTAACAAGGGGTTGATTCTTTCTTTGCCTAATGGAAACTTAAAGTTAGAGAAGGGAGATATATTAGTGGCTTTCGCACAGGACGGTTCTCGACGCTATTGGGGTCCTTACGTTGTTGGAGAAACTTCTTTACCTATTTGGAACTCTCAAAACCAAGAATGGCAATTGGTACTTAGTCAGTAATTGCTTAAAAAGCAGGAATAAAGAACAAAATGTAGGTAGTCAACGACTAATGATTAATGACTGTTGACTATATGACTTATTGACAGATAACGAAATGAGGATGAAATTGAGTATTCCCGCAATTATTGACCAGTGGTTCAAAAAGATAGTGGCGCGTCCGTCTCTTGCTGTAACTGTGTCAATTTTGTGGTTGATACTGATTAATTGGGTGGCTTATTGGTGGAATTTGGGCAGTATTGGCTTGATTGATGAAACCGAGCCGCTATTTGCCGAAGCTTCTCGTCAAATGTTGGTCACAGGTGACTGGATTACTCCTTTTTTCAATGGTGAAACTCGTTTCGATAAACCTATTTTAATTTACTGGTTTCAAGCGATCGCCTATGCAATTATTGGAGTGAATGAGTGGGCAGTAAGGCTGCCTTCAGCGATCGCTGCACTAGCAGTTATTAGCTTGACTTTTTACACTTTACAATGGCATTTGGCAAAAAAAGACGAATTAGAGCAGGTTTTACGCCCGACTCGTCGCTATTTAACGGCTGCTGTAGCAGCTGCGGTACTGGCATTAAATCCTGAGATGGTTGTCTGGGGCAGAACTGGTGTCTCAGATATGCTACTGACTGGGTGTATGGCATCAGCCTTGTTATGCTTTTTTTTGGGATATGCAGGGAAGGAGGAGCAGGGGGCAGCACTTCGGCTACGCTCAGCGACCGGGGGCAGGGAGCAGGGAGCAGGGGGCAGCACTTCGGCTACGCTCAGTGACCGGGGGCAGGGGGCAGGGGGCAGGGAGCAGGGAGCAGAGGGCAGGGAGCAGGTAATAACTAGTCAATCTTTACTTCCTAGTAAGTGGTATTTAGCTTTTTATGTATTAATTGCTGGGGCAATTTTAACCAAAGGCCCTGTAGGAATTGTTTTACCTGGGTTAATTGTTTTTGCTTTTCTGCTATATGTGGGCAAGTTGCGAGAAGTATTACGGGAAATGCGCTTTTTTGTAGGGATGCTGATTGTTGTAGGTTTATCAGCTCCGTGGTATTTGTTAGTGATTTGGCGCAATGGCTGGAGTTTTATTAACTCCTTCTTTGGTTATCACAACCTGGAACGCTTTACAGAAGTAGTTAATGGTCACTCAGCTCCCTGGTACTTTTACTTTTTGGTAGTGTTGCTGGGTTTTGCACCATACTCAGTTTACTTGCCTTTGGCAATGTTTCGGTTAAAGTTTTGGCAGCGATCGCTTTGGCGCACTCAAGAACGTGCTGGGCAATTGGGCTTATTTGTCTGCATCTGGTTTTTGAGTGTTTTTGGCTTTTTCAGTATTGCTGTTACTAAACTTCCTAGTTATGTTTTGCCTTTAATGCCAGCAGCCGCTATTTTAGTAGCCCTGTTATGGAGCGACTTTTTCTCAAGTAAAAATGAAGCAAGATCATTCCCTTCATTTTCTGTTACCTCCTCTGCTGCTTTTTTTTGGAGTGGTTGGATAAATGTCGTGTTTTTATCCGCACTCGCAGTAGGAATGTTTCACTTATCTCAGTTATTAGGTAGTGATCAAGCTGCGCCTAATTTCCGCCTCCAAATTGAAAACTCTGGTTTACCCGGACTAGGTGGCTGGATTTTGCTTTTGAGTGCCGTTATCATTGCATTTTTAATTATTAGTCGCCGTTGGTACTCTGTGGTTGGTGTGAATTTGCTGGCATTTGTGGCATTTTTGATTATTGTTTTAATGCCAGCTATGTTTTTGATGGATCAAGAGCGTCAGCTACCTTTGAGACAGTTATCTGCGGCTGTAGTACAAGTACAAAAACCAAACGAAGAACTACTTATGGTTGGGTTCAAAAAACCAACTGTAGTTTTTTACTCTCATAAACACGTCAATTTTATCAAGCTGACAAAAGATGCTGTCAAGCATATTCAAAACCAAGTTGCCCAACAAGAACAGCCTAATTCGTTATTAGTACTGGCTGAACAGAGAAACTTTGTCAAAATGGACTTGCAGCCAGATGGTTACGAAAATTTAGCGACTAAAGGTGCTTATCAGTTAAATCGAATCAATTTTAAAAAAATGAAACAAAAAAAATCAAACATTTCTTAAATTGCACAACTACTTGTAAGGTCGTTAACGTCATTAGTCATCAGATATAGCAGCTAAAAGACAAATTAAGACATCAACTAATCATAAAATCTTTGCAACAAGAAACTTTCAAGCTTTTCCCTGTTCCCTGTTCCCTGCTATATACAATAGCTGTATTGAATCATCGATGAGGAGTGCGATCGCTATGACCGCAGCAACCAAGAAACTTACTTTTGCAGAGTATCTTCAGTATGATGATGGCAGCGATACTCAATACGAATTGGTGGATGGAGAATTAATCGCGATGAGTCTTGGCACTGGCAAGCACGGCGGCATCTCCAAGTTTTTAGAACGAACCTTCGATGATGAAAGTGCCAAAATAGGAAGAGATTGGACTGCACAAAAGTTTTCTGTGGGGATTCGTTCACCACGCAAGGGACGCTGGGACACTTCGCGGGTTCCAGACGTAGTAGTTTTACCAACACAACAGTGGGAAGCACTCTCCAACCGGGAAGCAGTCATCGAACTCAATGAACCTCCCCCTATACTAGTAGTGGAAGTCGTCAGCGAATCTACTCAAACCACAGATTACCGCAGCAAGCGTTCTGAGTATGCTGTCCTGGAAATTCCCGAATACTGGATTGTTGATCCTAGCCCTCTTCTGTCACTTTCCGGGTATTCTAAATAAAAGAATTAAAAGAAAAAACTCTCTTCAGGTAAGCAGAGCAATGGATGTAGAATTACAAATCCTGAAACATTTGTCGAGAGATGCCCACCCAACAGTTGCGCTCATAGATGAATATTGTGCAGAGTATAAAGACCTGTTCAAAGAGGTAAGAAATTATGAATGCTTTAAATATTTACATTTGGGGATAATATCAACGATAAAAAGAAAATCGTTACCAGAAATAGCTAAAGTAGTAAGTATAAACTCTGCTCAGTCATTACATCATTTTATAGCCTATTCAGATTGGTCAGTAAAGAAATTAAAGAGCCGAAGATTAAATAAATTAAAGAGAGCGTTAAACGATCAGGCGATAACCGTAGTAATAGATGAAACAGGAGACAGGAAAAAAGGTAAAAAGACAGATTATGTGGCTAGACAATATTTAGGGAGCGTAGGAAAAATAGATAATGGAATAGTGACAGTCAATGCTTATGGAGTTTATGACAATATAACATTTCCCTTAAGTTTCAAAGTATTCAAACCAAAGGGGACTTTAAAAGAAGGAGATAAATATAAAACTAAAATAGAATTAGCGTCAGAAATTATTACAGAATTAATTAGTGAAGGCTTTAATATTGAGTTGGTACTGGCGGATAGTTTATATGGTGAGAGTAGCGAATTCATCAGAAAATTGAATGAATATGAATTAGCTTATGTTGTGGCAATAAGAAATAATCACGGAGTCTGGCTACCAGCCAACCAGAGCGTTAGAGCGAATAAGTGGTGTAAATTTAAAAGAACATTTAGCAATCAAAAATCAGAGACTAGATATATTCGAGAAATAATTTATGGAAAAAAAAGAACCATAACTTATTGGGAAATAACTACTGACCCAGAAACCATGCCGGAAAATTCTACTTCTTTCGTGATGACAAATCTTCAAGGTAACTTGAAGAAGATTTTAGGCGACTTATATGGATTAAGAACCTGGGTTGAATATGGTTTTCGGCAGTGTAAACAGGAACTGGGCTGGACAGATTACAGGTTTACAAATTTCCAACATATTCAGAGATGGTGGGAGATTATTTTTTGTGTCTACACAATGATTAGTTTAAGTTCTCCACCTTTCTTATCCTTAAATCAAGCTCCTCAAATTGAAACAGAGGTACAAAACAGTGTTTGTATTGATTGTGTAGATTTTTCTAATCATAAACAATGGAATCATGATTATGGATGGAAGAATACTTTAAATAATCTTCGCTTAATTGTTCAACCTCTCTTATTATTTTGGTTGATTTATCCCTGGCTAGATGTTTTTCCCAATTCCGATTTATTGCTTGGATTTAATCACCTAATTTGTACAATGAACCAATTTAAACCTTTTTTCTCTTCTGGATAATTTCAGTTATTTACTACTTGCTTATTTCGGAAAGTGACAGAAGAGGGCTAGGGACTTCCAAGAAATAAATTAATCAGCAAAAATCATAAGTTAATCTTTAAGAGATAATGATAATCATTCTGAAAGGGTAAGAGGTGGTTGCCGTCGGCAACCACCTCTTACCCCCTCAAACACAGAAGGAAAAGTCTGCATCTGCACTCTGTAAATAATTTCAGTGCAATATCATAATTAATATTCATGTTTTTAGATTTAAAAACTGAAGAGTGAAAATTAAGTGCTGCCACAACAAATATCAACAAACCATTTGCCTAAATCGGGAAATTTTTCATGTTCCGAGTTAGTGAGTCTTTCTATTTGTTTTTCAACAGCAGACATAGCCTCCTTAGTAAGAGTAACCCCAGTTTCATAAGTTTGAGTCACTAACTTAACCACAGGATTCTTACCTTTCCACGTCATGTTTTGAGCAAATTTTAAAGCGGTTGCAACTTCATCTAAAATACTGCCATTCCAAGAATTTTCTAATATCCCCCATACTCGCTCGATGGGATTATATTTGCTGTGATAGGGTGGATAGTAGGCTAAACGTATATTCAGTTGATATTCATGAACAAACTCAACGATACGTTTCATAAACTGGGTACGTCTAGAATTATTATCTGTCCCATTATCCTGGTTAATAATCAGGGTTTTTATTGAGGAAAATCGCCAACTCTCACTCTTCCAAAAATCTTCTAGAACGTCTACAATAAAATCACTCGTTACATTAGACTCTGTAAAGTATAAAAATAGTTCGTCTAATTCTGGAAGGAAGATGCCGTAAGGAGTTACGGTAGTTTTTGGATGAAAATTATGGTCTTCTGTTTCTGTGACAACTCGGTTTTTACCTCCTCTGTCAAAGTAGCCAATATCTACACGGGCTTTGGCATCCAGACTGAGACGTAAGATACTTGGATCATCCAGGGCGGATTGATTAACTATTGCTAATTGTTCAAAGATTGCGTCTGTTTCTGGAATTTTTTTTGAGGTAAAACTTTTGCTACTCGCTTGAGTCTATAACCTAAATCATTCAATTTAACTCTCATTGTTTCTTCAGTAGGTAACTGTTCATCCGTATAACCAAATTTATCAATTAATAGCTTTCTGACCTGACTAGCAGTTAGGCGTGTATACAGCCTTTGGCTTTTAAAACTTGGATCTGTTTGGCTTTGGAAATCAACTAATTTTTTGATATCTTCTAACAGGTTTGGTAAATGCTCTTCTACTTTCCATCTACCCCTAGCTGAATAATTATCTATACAACTAATCCCACTGGTTAGTTCTTTAATTCCTTTACGAATAGTATTTCTATCCCAGCCCAATTCTTTTTGAGCCAGTAATTGTCCTCCGTAACCTAATTCCATGACAATTTGTGCTTGAAAACGCCGCCTTGCTGCACCTTTGAGTTGGTTTGCTGTTTCCTTGAATACTTTTTTGACTGAATCAGTTAATTCGAGCAACACTCCTGTCCACCCACAAAATTCCCTCCAAATTGAATTTACTACGAATAGGGGGGAAGGAGAAGCAGCCTGCGGCTGCTTCTCCTTCCCCCCTTAGAATGATTATCATTATTATAATTGGTCATTTTATTCCTTGGAAGTCCCCTATTCAAGAGTTAGTAACAATATGTAGCTTAGTAGAAGGATTCTATAATGCTGTCACATTTCGAGGAGAAGAACATATTATATCTTTTACTTTCCCAGAATTGGATTTGAGTGCAGAACGAGTACTAAGTAGGCGAAATTGATGTGCCGTCTCTGCGATTTACTAAACTGAACTTTCCCCCAAGTAAAAAGAGCTAACTGTTATCTAGAGCGACTTTCCGGCGAAAGGGTTTCATTTATTTGAAAGTTTCGCATGTTATCTTGAAAGTGTATACCACTATTATACAATAAGTTCGTATATCTGGTTTACATTTATGGCAGGAAGAAAGAAGTTAAACCGTGAGAGTTTACACGCAAGAGTCGCCCCAAAAACAACAGAAAAACTCAAGCAAGTTGCGCTAAATCTTGGTTATACATACAACAATGAAGGCTCTACCGGACAGCTTTTGGATGCGATCGCGTCTGGCGAAATCATTCTGGTTGTTACCAAAACACCCGCCAAAAGTGGTTGACGCTTATTGCAAAAATGGTTATACTAAAAGAGTGGAAGACCAACAACTTCCACACTGAACCATTGAAAACAAAAGGAGGTCTATGACACAATCCGGCAAAAGCGGGAATGGGAACCAAGAACCAGCCCCAAACCCTGAAGATATCCGGTTTTACGAAGAGGCTTATTTAGTTTCAGATGAAGACCAGACCGAACCCATTGGATGGGTAGAGTCAGATATCAAAGGGAATGAGCGTAGGTTTCTTGAAGAACTTCCCTCTGAAATGAGGTTCGACGACTTTGATTCTAATAGCGAGTCAGAATCAGAGTAGAACCAGTGATTTAGTGTTACGTCCCCAGAAACCTGGGGACTTTCTTCAATTATGTCAGACACCACAGTTTTTCTTCCAGACTATTACCGAATTTTCGAGCGCCGTACTGGAGAATGGTTTCTCAAAACCGTCCGGCTAATCCACAAAGAGCTTCCGTTCAGCGTTGATCTCAGAGACTTTAAACTGCTTTACGGAATTACTGATGAGCAAATCGGTATTGAGTTATTCCGTATCAATGGCGGCAAAAGTGGCTATTATCTGGCCAACCTGCGACATAAGCGATTTTATTATTGCGGAACAGGGACGGAGGGAGTGAAAACGAAATTGCGATCGCTCGGTATTGGGCGCGAAGACCCCATGCAATGATGAACGCTATCTAAAGGGCAGTCGCTCCACTTGGTGAGGCAGCCCGCAGAAAGTTGTTCCAACAAAGAGGAGCTAGCGCGGTCATGAGGGTCTTCCCCAGGAGCGACTAGCGTTGGACTGTCGAACCCGCAGGGGCAAAATTTATTTGAAAGTTTATAGTAACTGGTCAAAACTACTGTTGTCTGGATGAGTTTCAATCCCGCGAACGGGTTTCATTTATTTGAAAGTCAGAGAAGCGATCGCAATTAAGGCCGCGGCCAGTTTCAATCCCGCGAACGGGTTTCATTTATTTGAAAGTTCCCGCAGCTTTTACCTGACGCTCGACATCTGCGATGTTTCAATCCCGCGAACGGGTTTCATTTATTTGAAAGCTAGGGCTGGAATGCAAGTATTTATCGGATGTAACTAGTTTCAATCCCGCGAACGGGTTTCATTTATTTGAAAGCCCATTTATATTACCCATGTAAACTATTCCTATTTGTTTCAATCCCGCGAACGGGTTTCATTTATTTGAAAGCCAGGGATAGAAATAGTTGTGTGATTAATAGACAATCCCGGTTTCAATCCCGCGAACGGGTTTCATTTATTTGAAAGCAGAGTCAGCCGTAATACTTTTGGCCTTAAAAGACGTTTCAATCCCGCGAACGGGTTTCATTTATTTGAAAGACAAAGTTGGCAGCCTTCAAATTCTTTAATCAGGTTGTTTCAATCCCGCGAACGGGTTTCATTTATTTGAAAGCATAATGCTTTTCAACTTTCTAATGATATTGCAGTGTTTCAATCCCGCGAACGGGTTTCATTTATTTGAAAGTTTGCGGGCAGCGCGCATTGTCGTAAGGCGTAATTCCTGTTTCAATCCCGCGAACGGGTTTCATTTATTTGAAAGGTAAAGGAGTTCGTAGCATTTATTAGACATGATTGAAGTTTCAATCCCGCGAACGGGTTTCATTTATTTGAAAGTCAGGTTTGAGATTCGCTATGGAGAAAGAACACATGTTTCAATCCCGCGAACGGGTTTCATTTATTTGAAAGTTGAGTATCTAAATCATCCCAATTTACATCATCATGTTTCAATCCCGCGAACGGGTTTCATTTATTTGAAAGCTTACCGTCAATGGCTTCTAGCAAGTCAATGGTTTGGTTTCAATCCCGCGAACGGGTTTCATTTATTTGAAAGTTACAGTGTCAAAATGGTTTATATAACTATATGTCCTAGTTTCAATCCCGCGAACGGGTTTCATTTATTTGAAAGTCCCAAACTTGTTGGAAATATTCAAACTGTCGTGTGTTTCAATCCCGCGAACGGGTTTCATTTATTTGAAAGCCCGCCAGCCAGAAGCTAATTACAAAGCTAGTCCTATCGGCATTTTTGGCAGGTCTACTTAAAAAGTCCGTTTCCGGCATTTATAAATAGCTCTTTATTAGTACTTTAACCGCTGAAACTATTAATTTGTCAAGGTTCTGTGGATTTGGCGGGAGGTGGGGGGTTTTCGCCCGTGCTTTGCCCTGCCAAAAAATCTTGTTAGCATCATAATACGATTGTCTGTTGTTGTCGAGGTTGTTCGCAACCATTAGACACAAAAAACTAAAGTCATTATTAAAGCTTGAATATCTATGACTGTTTAAACTTTTCCATACTGACCTTTCACAGCTAAAGCTTGATTGATATGACTTAATAAGTCTTCCATTGAAATCGAGCGAGGTAAAATTTGGGTAGCGATCGCACCAACAACAGTTTCTACAGACTCAGAGGCACTCTTTCTTGACTTGTCCGGTAATGAAGTCATCTCAATGCTATTTAATCTTTGATCTATCACCACAATTGGCGGTAAATCGAAAGGTGAATCTGCCAAGGTTTTCAGTACTTTGAGCGCTTCTTTTTGGATAGATGATTCTCCTAAACAAATCAGCAGCAAGTCAACGCTTTGGTGACGAATTTGTTGCAATACTTCTGCCCAACAGTTTCCCATTGCGGCTTTTAAGCCAGCTGTTTGCAGGTACTGAACTAAAGCTTGGAACCATTCAGAACCCCGTTCGACGGTTTGACTACTAAGTGAGGAATTTTTAGCTGTGCGATAATTCTTCACCTGTTTACGTCTGATTTGCGGTAAGTCGCGCAACATTGTTAAATCCACTACTAAGATGCTGGGCGGATAACAAACACCAGAGGCAATTTGCAGTACTGACAATAAAGCATCTGGTTTACCATTGCGAGTGCTGTTGTCTTGATCAAGAGGTGTTAAGCAAGGAAACACGGACAGTTCAGGTATTTGGGAAGCTGCTAGGGTAGTTGCGACATCGCAAGTTACTAGGGGAAGTTCAGCTAATCGCGGGTGCTGAGTCAACTGTTTTAGGTAAGTTTGGGCTAAAGAACTTTCTAAATCCAGTAAAATGACATCAAATTGCCAAACTCGTGCTAATAGTTCTGCCTGATCTAAGTCATCTACTTCTATCACCCGATGTTCTCGCAGTGAAGGACGAGGACTGATTGATTCCAATGCCGGATTCACTAATCTTAGAATCCGTAATGGGTTTGTTGTAGAGGTGATTTCGCTACTGTCTACTCCTGGTTCTTGAATGACTGGTGGCTTACACAATTCTTTGAGAAGTGGCTCTAAGGCTTGATGCTCTACTGGCAAGTTCAAAAAACCATCAGCTTGGTTAGCGTAAGCTTGGTCTTTTTCAGCTCCGGTTGCTGTCACCATCACAGGAATATGGCGAGTTGCAGCATCAGATTTAAGTAAGGTCAGCACATCCCACCCAGACAACAGAGGTAACAAGGGATTCAAGAAGATAGCCTGTGGTTGTAAACGTCGGGCTTTTTCTACTGCCTCTGTTCCTGAGCGCGCAATAACTACGCGATAACCTAAACCTTTGAGTTGCTCGGTTAAATCTTCAATATATCTAGCTACTGCTTCAACCACTAAGACTAACCGTTGTGAGCAAGGAGGATGATGCTGTATGGCGGTGGTGATGCGCTGATGTGCTGAGGTAACAACTCCTTGCTTGGTATTGCGTGTTTCCCCCTCAGTTCGTGTTCTTACTTCTGCTTCAGTGAAGCCTGTTGTTGGGGGACTAGGTGGTAAAAGTAGTGTAAATTGGCTACCTTTACCTTCACGAGATAAGAAACTAACATCACCTCCATGCAGACGCGCTAGCGCCCTAGTTAAAACTAGTCCCAAACCAGTACCTTCAAACTGACGGGTAAGAGGGTTTTCCAGTTGTTGAAATTTTTGGAAGATTAAATGTTGTTGATGTTCAGGGATACCAATCCCTGTATCCCAGATTGTAAAAGCAATCCAACCTTCCCAACGATTAACGCGCAAACCAATTTCACCTGATGTTTCGGTGAATTTAAAAGCGTTGGAAAGCAAGTGTACTAGCATCTGGCGTAAGCGTAATTCATCCGCTACGATTTGGTCTAAATCTGGTTCAATCGTTAGAGTAAATTCGGGAGATGACGAACTTTCTGCTGGAGGTTGATTATTGGGTGTGGCTTTGGTAGTTTGAGTGTGAATCGCTTTTGCTTCCAAGAGGGCGCGATCGCACACTGAGCGAATTTTCACTGGTACAGGAGTCAAGTCCATCTGTCCAGTTTCCATGCGGGTCAAATCTAAAATGTCGTTGACCACACTCATTAAGTGTCGTCCGCTTTGATGAATTAATCCGGCATAACGAGCTTGACGTTCGTTGAGTTCTCCCAATTGCTGATCAACCAACAAGCGTGATAATCCTAAAACAGCGGTTAAGGGCGTTTTCAGTTCATGGCTGATACAAGATAAAAACTCATCCTTTAACCGATTTAGTTGCACAAGATCAGCATTCTTCGCTGCTAATTCTTTACAAAGCTGTTGCTGTTCGGTGACATCAGTAGCTAAAACTAACCACAAGTCAGTATTAGCCACTGAGTCTTGAGGGCTGAGTAAAATCTCTGAATCATTACTTAAGACTTTCAACTCTGGACTATCTAAGGGAATTTTGGCAAATTGCCAAATTCGCTCTTGACCATTTTGCACCTCGACAACACAGGTACAAGTACCCACTTGTCCATCTAAAAAACATCGTGATGCACTGGCTGTGGGTGCAGGCTGTTCAAGGTCATTGATCAGTGGTGTTGCGACTGATGAAGATATTAGGGCTTCATTCCTGACAGATAAGGTATGTTCTCCAGGATGAAGTTTTAGTGGTAAGGATTGCTCTTCGCGCCCTTGTTCATTACCTTTAGCTATTTGGTGGACGTATTCTGGCTGGACGAGTAAGACAGGAGCTAGTATGGCCTCTACTTGTTGCCGCACTCCTTCGGGATCTTTGAGTACTCCTAGTTGCTGCCACCAAGCCGGATTTTGCATTACCACTTCACCACTACCTGTTTGTAACATTAGAGGCCAAGGTAGTCGCTCTAATAACTGCATTAGTGGTTTATGTACCGAAGGTTGACGAGGATTATTCCTGGGCGATCGCCGTTGAGTTTTTAACCCTGTATTCTTTTTGTTAGCAGTGTTTACATATTTATATTCTTGCTCACCACTCCTAGACGATCTCTCGGCATTAGAGTAAACATTTCCTCCAACACTGTTTACAGCTTTTTCTTGAGCCAATAATCTCAAAAGGCGTTTACTATCCAATAGTCCTAAAAATTTGCCATCTATATCAACTAATGCCCAATCTAAGTTATTGTTGATGTAGGCGCATTGTCCAGATAAAAGCAGATTAAATTGCTTTAGACGATCATTTGCTGGCAATGTCTGAATCGGCTCAATCAAAGTTTGACCTAAGGTCGACAACGGCTGTTGTAAATTTAAAAATTGATTTTCACTAGCTACAGCCAATAATTTTTGGCTCAAACAAGCAGAGTACAACAACCCAACTGGGCATTGTTGTTGGTTTACTACTACCAAGCGATCGCACTGCTCTTGATCAAAAATCTCCAGCACCACTGCTAGAGTGGTTGTTTCTAAGCAGATAGGTACGGTTGCTAAGAAGTCATAAAGCGGGTAATGTAGCATTGACATAGGGCTTCGGGGTTCACTCTTCCTGTGGTAGACTCTGGCTTGACTAATCAGTGATTTAGTCTGAGTAGCGTTGATGCCTGAAGCAATAACCTTTAAGAAGACTCATATAAGCGATTTTATTATTTAAGCTTCAACACCATTGAAACCATTGGGTTAATTCTTTCAGACAACTTTTGTTTGAGCCGCTAGTTTCTATAAGCGGCAGCGTTTCCTTTTGTCGCTTGAGATTTCTAGGGAAACATTCTTACCCAATATCCTACTAATGTTGAAATTCTTCATCGATAGTAACGGCTAAAACAATTATGGCTCTAAAGATTCGCTTTAGAACCTTGAGGAATTATAATGATTTAGAATGCGACAATACTTTAAGTTCGTTTAAGTATCTTATTAAGGAGCGCAATAAAAAATTATGATTCAGACGGACATGCATATACAAATCAAAATTAAGTTATGTCTACTCTAAAACTAATCTTCCATCTAATGACCTCCTAAATCTTAACTTCTTACGCCCGGTTGTTTTTTTGACTAAATCAGGTTTAGCGAAAACATGGCGCAGATAATTTTTGGAGTGAACCCATAAGTTCACTGCACACTTACTGTTTCCTTTACTACCCCTATTATTCTACCTACCAGTATTTTGGTTAGGGTGATTGACAAAATATCTTTAAGTATATAGATATTACTACCCGTATCGATTTTTCAAGCAAATTTAAAAAAAATTTTAGATTGTCCAGCAAGATTAACTTACAAACAAAGTTCAAGGAGCAGATATGGAGTTTTAGCACATCCGCCATTGACTAATTGTACCTTTTACCTTTAGTTACTGCCACCACTGAAAGAATTTATCATTTACTGAGGTATTTAAAGCCAGACCTCAATAAAATTCTGACAACAGATATTCTGACAAATATTTCTATGTATTTGCTTGCCAAGAGCAAAAACCACAGCAGGTTTCTCAGCAAATGACTCAAGTTGATCAGGACGTATTATTACGGCAACTCAAATCAGATTACCGCGAAATTCTTATAGATTACTTTACTACAGACAAAACACTGAAGAAAAAAATTGATAAATTTATCAACGTGGTATTTTGTGCTAATATTCCTGTGCCACAAATCATAGAAATTCACATGGACTTGATTGAAGAGTTTTCTAAGCAGTTAAAATTAGAAGGAAGGAGTGATGAGACGTTACTCGATTACCGTCTAACACTGATAGATGTTTTAGCCCACCTGTGCGAAGTATATAGGTGTTCAATTTCTAAACAAAGCTAATCTATCATAGTCAAAGATAGTCAAAAATGAAGGAATAAAATGGAGTTTTTTCAGTAGTCAGTAGTCAGCGGCACAGCGAAAAATGCTGTCTTGGGTTTTACCCAAAAAAAGCAACTTTTCAAGAAGATTTGTGAAAACTACCGATCAAGGGAAGGGATATTAAACCAAAAAATAACTAACAACTGACAATTGACCACTGACACGCGCAGCGTTAATTAAAGCTAGATTATTGTTAAAATCCACATTGATTATAATATTATAATTTCATTCTCATGCTCAAGCCCATAGCTTTATGAATAAAGCCAGAAAAACCTATGTTCTCAAGCTCTATGTAGCAGGCAACACCCCTAACTCTGTGAGGGCATTAAAAATCCTTAAAAACATTTTAGAACAAGAGTTTCAAGGTGTTTATGCTTTGAAAGTAATAGATGTGTTAAAAAATCCGCAACTAGCAGAAGAAGATAAAATATTAGCTACACCAACATTATCTAAAATTTTGCCGCCTCCTGTTCGCAAAATTATTGGTGATCTTTCAGACAGAGAAAGAGTATTAATTGGATTAGATCTACTTTATGAAGAGTTGAGTGAAGAAGATTGGGAAGAGTAAATTAATCCTTAAAAAAAGATTACCAACTATTAAATTAAAATTCAGAAAAACCTAAGTTTAATATCTACTTGTCATGAAGCAATGAGCGAAAACGAGCAACCAGAAAAAAAGATTACACCAATCGGGGGTGTAGAAAAGATTCGTACAATGATAGAGGGTTTTGATGATATTACTCATGGTGGTTTACCGATGGGTAGAACTACCTTGGTGAGTGGCACTTCTGGAACAGGAAAAACTTTATTATCTCTTCAGTTTCTCTACAACGGTATCACTTATTTTGATGAATCAGGAGTATTTGTTACTTTTGAAGAATCACCTAGCGATATTATTAAAAATGCTCATATTTTTGGCTGGCATTTACAACGCTTAATCGACGAAGGTAAATTGTTTATTTTAGATGCTTCTCCCGATCCAGAAGGTCAAGATATAGTCGGTAATTTTGACCTTTCAGCGCTCATCGAACGCTTGCAGTATGCCATTCGTAAATACAAAGCCAAACGAGTTTCTATTGACTCCATCACAGCAGTATTTCAGCAATATGAAGCAATGGGAGTAGTGCGGCGAGAGATTTTTCGCTTAGTTGCACGTCTTAAACAGCTCAGTGTCACTACTATTATTACAACCGAACGTAATGAAGAATACGGCTCTGTCGCTTCTTTTGGGGTGGAAGAATTTGTTTCTGATAATGTTGTAATTGCACGCAACGTTTTAGAAGGAGAACGTCGTCGTCGGACAATGGAAGTTCTCAAATTGCGGGGTACAACTCACATGAAAGGAGAGTATCCTTTCACAATTACGAATGGAGGCGTAAATATTTTCCCATTGGGAGCAATGCGCTTAACTCAAAGGTCTTCTAATGTACGCGTATCTTCTGGAGTCAAAACCCTAGATGAAATGTGTGGTGGTGGTTTCTTTAAAGATTCTATTATTTTAGCAACAGGAGCCACAGGTACAGGTAAAACCTTATTAGTGAGCAAGTTTATCCAAAATGGCTGTATTAATGGTGAACGAGCAATATTGTTTGCTTATGAAGAGTCACGCGCTCAATTGTCTCGCAACGCCTCTTCTTGGGGAATTGATTTTGAAGAGTTAGAACATCAAGGTTTACTCAAGATAATTTGTACATATCCTGAATCTACTGGTTTAGAAGATCACTTACAAATTATTAAATCAGAAATTGCATCCTTTAAGCCAGCTCGCATTGCCATTGATTCACTTTCAGCACTTGCAAGAGGTGTAAGCAATAATGCATTTAGGCAGTTTGTGATCGGAGTTACCGGTTATGCTAAGCAAGAAGAAATAACTGGTTTTTTTACTAATACAACTGACCAATTTATGGGTTCACATTCAATCACTGATTCCCATATTTCCACAATCACTGACACAATTTTGATGTTACAGTACGTAGAAATTCGGGGGGAAATGTCGCGGGCTATTAATGTATTTAAAATGCGGGGTTCGTGGCATGACAAAGGTATCCGTGAGTACAATATTACGCCTGACGGCCCCGAAATTAAAGATTCTTTCCGTAATTACGAACGAATTGTCAGTGGCGCTCCTACCCGCGTGAGTATTGATGAAAAGGCGGAACTTTCTCGTATAGTTAGACGTTTTGAAGATAAATCGACTTCTGATTCTTAGATTTTGTATCGTGCTATATTCTCTTCTAAATTTAGTATCGTGCTATATTCTGTGGTGAAGAAAGGTTTTCTGCCGCTAGATTGATTGTCGTGTGAGGGGATGCGGTGAAAGGACAACAATTATTTCATAGTTTTTTGCCTGGCGTTACAGCAGCGGTATTAACAACCCAGCCGACTTGGGCTGGGGAAATGAAGGTAAGTGGTATACAACTAACGTCTTCTCCTGATGTGTTGACTTCTGTTGATAGTCGAACATTTGTTGATGACAATATTGTTCATACCCAACTACCAAATACCACGGGCAACAATTTTCCTGACTTAGTACCAGATAACGGTTTGACTAAGCTCAGTTCTAAGTCTTTAAGTAGTAACAGTAACCCAGTAATTTTAAAAGGAAATACTGGTGTACCTGTAGAGCAAATATCTGAGAAAGATGAAGGTAGATTTTTTAGTTTGACATCTACTGTAAATCCTGATCAACAGCTAAAGCAGAATCATTTTACAAGCAATAAAAAACAGAGTAATTTAGGTATTTATCAGCAACAGTCAAAGACAATAGTCGTTCCTGTTGTTACCTCAAAAACCCATTCTGTTGAAAAAACAACTTTTTCTTTGTCTTCTTTACGGCAGCCAGTATTACCTAAAAAAAATCTTGAAACTCAGTTGCCAACAGTTTTACAAACTGCTGTTAGAGGTGTAGGGGCGGCAAAGTTATTGGAGGTACAAAGTTGTTATCAGGAAAAGGCGAATTTGACTACTTTGCTTTTATCCTCAAGAGCCTGTCAACATTCCAGTCTGACTGGGAAACAAATAGCTCAAAGCAATATTCCTGAACCAACTACACCTGCTGATTCACAATTAACCCCCAATCAGCCAGGAACAGTAACTCCTGCCCCCGCTGATTCACAGTTAATTCCCAATCAGCCAGGAACAGTGACTCCTGCCCCTGCTGATTCACAGTTAACCCCTAATCAACCAGGAACAGTGACTCCTGCCCCTGCTGATTCACAGTTAATTCCCAATCAGCCAGGAACAGTGACTCCTGCCCCTGTTGATGGTGTGCCAATTCCTAATAATCTCAATCCCAATGCCAATCCCTTACAGTATCCCACCAAACCAGAGGAAGTCAGGCTTCAGGTAAATCAGCCGATTACTTTGCTACAGGCTTTAGAATTAGCACGGCGCAACAACCGAGATTTACAGGTGTCGTTATTGGAGCTAGAACGTAGTCAAGCGGCTCTACGTGAGGCACAAGCTGCTTTGCTGCCTAGTCTTAATGTTAGTGCTGATGTTACTCGCAGTCAGTCTGCTGGAGCTCAGTTACAGCGGGAACAACAAGAACGGCAAACAGGAATATCACAGCCAGGAGATGAAGCCAGTACAGGTTTTAATGGTCAAGCACAACTAAGTTATGATCTCTACACTTCTGGGAGACGGCAAGCTAGCATCAAACAGGCCGAAGAACAGGTACGGTTCAATGAGTTGGCTGTAGAAAACCAATCTGAGGAAATCCGCCTCAATGTCACCACTGACTACTACAATCTGCAACAAAGGGACGAACAAGTACGCATTGCCCAGTCATCTGTAGAGAATGCCCAAGCTAGTTTACGAGATGCTCAGGCTTTAGAGAGAGCTGGGGTAGGTACTAGATTTGATGTACTGCGATCGCAAGTTAATTTAGCTAATTCTCAACAAGACTTAACTAATGCTCGCTCCCAGCAGCAAATTGCCCGTCGTCAGCTAGCGACGCGATTAAGTTTGGCACAATCGGCGAATATCAGTACAGCAGACCCTGTACAATTAGCTGGTCTTTGGAACCCAACATTAGAAGAAAGTATCGTCCTGGCTTATCAAAACCGTCCAGAACTACAACAGCAGTTAGCACAACGCAATATTAATGAGCAACAGCGAAGAGAAGCACTTTCAGCGCTAGGGCCTCAAGTAAGTTTAGTTGCTAGCTACAACCTGCTAGACGAATTTGATGATAGTAACAGTGTCACCGATGGTTATTCCGTGGGAGTCAGGGCAACCATGAACTTGTACGATGGAGGAGCAGCAAGAGCCAGAGCAGCTCAAGCCAAAGCTAACGCAGAAATTGCCGAAACCCAATTTGCTGAACAACGCAACCAAATTCGTTTTCAAGTAGAACAAGCCTTTTCTACCCAACAAGCAAATTTGGAGAATGTACAAACTGCTAATGCTGCTTTAGAACAAGCTAGAGAAGCTTTACGTTTGGCGCGTTTGCGATTCCAAGCTGGTGTAGGTACGCAAACTGATGTAATTAACTCTGAAAATGACTTGACAAGAGCTGAAGGCAACCGAATCCAGGCAATTTTGGATTACAACCGTGCTTTAGCTCAGTTACAAAGATCTGTTACATCCAGAGCATTACCTTAGTTGGTCATTAGTACTCATACTAAAATGACTATCCATAGGTTTTGTACCAGTCCAAAAACAGCTAGGGAATCAATTCCCTGGCTAATATCAATATGCTTCGTGTCTACTATGACGCGATCGCCTGACTACATCCAAATCAAGTTATAATTACCACTGACACAGGGACTCATACCGTTTTACTTTAAAGTTGATACATTTGGGCAAGCAGGGGAAGCAGCACTTCGGCTACGCGGCAGTTGAGCGTAGTCGAAACTCAGTGACCGGAGGCAGGGGGAGTAAGAAAAGTAATTTGTATCAATATTTCGTGAAATAGTATCAGGGGTGTAGAAATTTTGGGATTATAAATATTAAGTGGGCTTAATATCACGCACTCAATAAATAGCTGAGTGTCAAAATGCTTGGCTTGTACAAAACTCATGACTCAAGTTACATCAAGAGAAATTGCGCTATTTCGCTCTCAATTAACAGATGATCCCATCGCTATGGAAGCACTGGACTTGATTGAGGACTGCGACGGAGATTTAGAAGATGCAGCAATGACACTAGCCATTCGGGCGGGACAAAAACCAGAAAGAACAAATTCAGAGTGGTTAGACGCTTTAGCTAGAAAATGGCGTGCAGTCATTTGTGAACAAGAATATCGGGAAGACTTACTTAATAGTTCACTTGTAAAAATGATGGAACACCTCAAAACAATGCCGACGTTTCCTAAAACTTTAGCAACGCCGATGGTGATATACATCCTTAAGCAAGGTGTAAACAATTTTTGTGAGCCATTGGATTCGTTAAAATAACAGAGTAACGAGTGCTGAAAAAAGCAAAGCGCGAGGTTTTATTCTCTCAATATTTAAAATGCCCAATACTTCGACTACGCAGTAGTTGAGTTTCGACTTCGCTCAACTGCCGCGCAGGCTAAACTCAGTACAAGTACCCCATGCCCAATGCCCCATCTTTAAATAATGAATTACCTTGTTACCGTATTACCAGACCGCATCCAAGCCGAAGCTGCTTACTTAGCCTTAGAAAAAGAAGGTATAAATAGTACTATCTTGGGTAGGGGATACAAAACTGCTGACGAGTTTGGCTTAATTGATCCCAAAGAGCAAGCTAAAAAGCAAGTACAGCTAATGGCATTTTGGCTAGTCCCATTTGGATTTTTTGCAGGTTTTACATTCAGCGTGATTACTGGTTTAGACACCTTTGCTTGGGCGGGTGAAATTGGCAATCATGTTATTGGCGGACTTTTGGGCGCTGCCAGTGGCGCGATGGGTAGTGTATTTGTTGGCGGTGGAGTTGGTTTAGTCTTGGGTGGTGGAGATGCTTTACCTTACCGCAACCGCTTAGATGCAGGAAAATACATCGTTGTTGTTCAGGGTTCTGAAACTCTATCTCGGCAAGCAACCCGAATATTGCGCCAGTTTGATCCAGAAAATATTCAGGGTTATGCTGATACAACTAGCGTGTAGCGAAAATTTGTGTAGGCAGTATAATCTCTAGTCCCTAGCCCCTAGCTCCTAGTCCCTAATCTCAACGAGATACACCTCACTAAAATAAAAAACGCTATAGTTTTAGCTGATTTATTTTCCATAATTTATAAATTTTCAGAATGTTACCACGAGAAGAACTTTTAAAGGGTGTTGAAAATCGAGATAGTGTAGCTCGTGTAATTGATCAGGCAGAACAAGCTATCAAAACCTGGGAAGTAGTTTTGACAGATTTTCTGTCTCCGCCAGAACTTGCAGAAATTCAGCGGGCGTTTAGTCGGTTAACAGAAGTAGAATTAATAGCATGGGGCGGTTATCCGCAAGCAGAACGTCAAAGAATAGCGATCGCTCGTTCTGAAATACCCTTAGATCAATCTCAAGTCAGCCTTGTTGCTTTAGAAATTGCCGGAAATTTTCTGTTTGATACCGCCACTCACCGCGACTTTTTAGGCGCAATGTTGGGAACAGGAATTGTCCGCGAAAAAACAGGGGATATTATTGTTTTAGGAGAAAGAGGAGCGCAAGCAATTGTTGCCCCAGAATTAGTAGAATTTTTGACAATGAGCCTAACACAGGTGCGATCGGTTCCTGTGAAAACTCAGCCGATTGAGATCAACGAGTTAAAAGTTCGAGAACCCAAGAAAAAAGAATTAACTACTGTAGAGGCTTCTTTAAGATTAGATGCGATCGCATCGGCTGGTTTTGGCATGTCCCGCAGTAAAATGGTTGATTTAATCGATAGCGGTGATGTCCGTGTCAACTGGAAAGAAGTTACTCAAGCTAGTTCTCAAGTTAAATCAAGTGACTTAATCGCCATTCGTGGTAAAGGGCGTTTAGAAGTTGGGGAAATCGCTGTTACTAAAAAGGAACGTTACCGAGTTCAATTAACAAGATATATGTAACACTCCCATCGCTTTAGGCAATTTGCTTGAGTTGCACCTTCAGCCCGTTTTCCGGACGTAAGGTAATTGAAGGCTGTGGTACGATTGGATGTTCTGGTACTAAATCTACTTGGAAGCGTTGAGCGATCGTCGCCAATAACAAAGCCGCTTCCATTTGAGCAAAACCTTTACCAATACAAATTCTTGGCCCATCCCCAAAAGGAAAATATACTCCTTTAGGCAGATGCTTTTCAAATTCTTGTGTCCATCGTTCTGGTTGGAAAGCTTCAGGATTCTCAAAATACTTGGGATGACGATGCATTACCCATTGGCTAATCATGATTGCCATGCCTTGGGGAATTTTGTAATCGCCAATCTGGGTATCTACTGCTGCTTCCCGCCCCATCAGAGCAACTGGAGGATATAGCCGCATTGATTCTTTAACAATTTGCTGTGTATAATCTAACTGCCCAAGATCTGCAAGTGTTGGTAACTTTCCTTGCAGAACTTGATCAAGTTCTGATTGTAATTTTTCACGCACTTCAGGATTTTGTGCCAAAAGCATCCACGTCCAAGATAAAGCATTAGCAGTTGTTTCATGTCCTGCTAACATTAAAGTGGCAACTTCATCCCGCAATAGTTTATCATCCATCTGCTGGCCTGTTTCTTCGTCTTTAGCCTCCATTAACATTGTTAGCAAATCATTAGTTTTTTCTTCACTATTGCGACGTTCTTGAATCAGTTTATAAATAGCCTCATCCATTTGGGCAATAGCATTACGATAACGGATGTTTTCAGGTCTTGGAAACCACTCCAACACTAGAAAATTCTGCCGCCGCTTGCTTTCAAACCATTGCATTGCCCTATCTAATGCGTTGGCAACAACTTGTGCTTCTCCTGCATTTATGTCAGCGCTAAATATGCACTTCATAACTATTTGCAGGGTCAATTGCATCATATCTGCATGAATGTCATGAGTTTCACCATCTTGCCAAGTTTGCAGGATTTTGTTGGTGTACTCTACCATTGTTTCGCTATAGTTATTAATTCGTTTTTGGTGAAATATCGGTTGGGCAAGGCGACGTTGCCAAAACCAAGATTCTCCTTCTGCACTTAATAACCCTTCTCCTAGTAAGCTTTTTAAGGCGCGTAAGCCTCGGCTTTTAATAAAATCATTGCGATTTTTGAGAACTTCTTCTATATATTCAGGATTAGTTACTAAACAACTAGATGTTAACCCCAGTTGCAAAGGAACAATATCACCATAGTCACGACAACTAGTCAGAAACCCTAATGGGTCTTTTCCAAGTTCAAATAGATGTCCAACGATAGAGTTAACCGACGGTGCTGGTAACTCGAATATATCTTTAGCCATACCCAAAATTCTCTAGGTTGATGTGTACTCAAGAACGTTAATTCAACGTTAATATTAAATTCTTCATCACATAGAGAGATTTATAAGGTGATGTAGTGATACCAAGTTGAAGAATGATCACTACAGATGTAGTAGCGCATCTTTCAGACAGTTTTTTATTTTTATTCTTGCTCAATTTAAAGTAACTTCAGGATGAAGGGGGTAGTTCCTTACCAATTCCCAGTTTTTTCTTACTGTGCTTCAACTGCTTCCAAACTGCCTTAATCTGCTGATAAGCCTCAAGAGGAGCAAGCTTTCCTGATGTTTCTAAACAGCTAATGTAGCTAACTATTTGAGTAAATTCTTGCAAGTTGGCATTAAAAACTAGATTTTCTGGTTTAGTTTGACCGTAATAGCGACTGCGAGGGTAAATAAATTTGTTTTTATCTGGCTGATGAGGTTGTACCATAGATTTATCTCTATATAAATAGTTTTGACTAAAGTTTTAATATACTGTCAGTTGCTGGTTATTAGCAACTTGATTATTTTAAGAGAATGCCAGATTTATCAAGAAAGTCATCCGACTAAGAATTACCACCAGCTAAGGGTAGTAGTAGACGGCTAACAATACGTTGATCTGGTAACTGATAAAATTGTAGTTCTCCTGCCAATTGCTGCATTAAGTTTTGACAGATCAACAGATGTAAGCCTGGTGGTTGGTTGAGAAAGGAAGGAACAAGCACGTCTTTGGGTGTATTGTGATCTAGTGCTGCTAGCAATTGTGGTTCAATAATGCCGTTATCTGTGATTGACAGTTCTAGAAATTGATCATCTAAACGGCGACACCAGATATCAATTCTGCTACCACTTTGACAACGGTGACAAGCTGCAACCAATAATTCATGAAGAACTAATTCAAATTTGACGATATCACCAGCGATCGCTAGTGAAGATGGATAATCTGAAGTTTGGATTCCTTTGAAACGTGCGGAATTTGCTACCGACTCTTGCTCCTCTACCGATTGTCCCAAATTATGTACACCAGTCCACAGCTTGTTGTGTTTAAATAAATTGTCTACTCGTTCGAGCGATCGCTTAAGAAAACTGGCTATAGGCATAGTTTCGCTGCTAATATGCAACTGCCATTGTTCCAGTTTGAGCATTCCAGTCATAGAGGCAGTTGTATGATCTAACTGCCGTAGCAGTAGCTGGTAGCGTGTTTGAGTTAGTTCATTAGTAGGAATGCCCAAATCTTGTATTTGACCTAGTAATATTACTGCTGTTCTTTGGATTTCTTGTAAACGCCGATGTTTATACCAATTAAGTTGTTGTAATTCTTGGGTTGTAGATTCTAAAAGTTGGGTAATTTGCCGCTGACGACGTGACCAAGCTAACTGATCTACTAAAATTTCTGTAGCATTTAAGCTTTGTTGTGACCATTGACGCTCTCGACGGTCTGCTATTAAAACTACCCCTGTTGGTTGATAATCAGTAGCAGTACGTAAGGCCATAACTAAAATTTGACCGATGCCTGAACCATTCAACCATTTCTTAGTTTCCGATGGTAAATCATCTACATTTACATTTAAGTAACCATCTTTAGCTAGCGCCCACTGAATTAAAACTTCAGCTTGAATGGATACTTTCGCATTGGTAACAATCCCAAACCCATGTTCGGTAACTAATCCAGGGATAATTTCTGCACAAGACTGACCAAAAGACCAAGACAGTAATAATGTCAGAGGACAGTTGAGAACAGCTGCAATTTGCTCTAATGCCGTACGTTCTAAATGATTGTCTCTAACCTCATTTTTTTCGTTTTGGGCTTGTTCTAGGGTGTATAAACACTGTTTGATGCCATGTAAAATTTTTTGCTGTTGCTTTGTATCACTTTGCAATTGCCACTGATGCACAATCACCCCAATTTGTTGAGCGACAATCCAGAATAATTCCTTTTCTAAACTTGTCCAAGTACGATGATTTTCGTGAGCAATTAGTACCAATGCTTCTGGTGCATGACCTTGGGCGCAGTTGCAAACTAAAAGCGATCGCACATTATTTTCTATTAAAGGGGAACGCCAATTTAAAAACCGTAAATCTTCATTTAAGTTTTCCACTTCCACTGCAATTGTTGCAGACTTTAACATTTGCAGATCCATGTCTTTCAAAGTATGAAAAGTAAATGCTAAAGGACGGCGATTATGAGGTTGAGTTTGATAGAGAATTTGATAATTATGCTGATCAAGGTCGTATTGTAATAGTAAAAAGCGCGTAGCTGCTAGTCGAGCCAATACTCTGGTTGCACAGTTACGTAAAGTTTCGTGAAGATCGTGATGGCTATAAATAGCTTGGGCAACTTGACTAGTTAGCTGTGTATCATCTTGAATTATTTTAATAGTGCTTTCCATGCTTTCGACAGGAGCAACCAAAGAAATTAATCCCGCCGCGCTTTGGACAAAATTCTTGTCTGTCTCTGTCCAAATGCGAGGTTCATTGCCTTCTACCGCCAGAAAACCTAATAAATCATTTTGCCAGATGATGGGTGCTGCCAACAGCGATCGCACCTTTAGGCGTTGTAACAATTTAGCTGTAAAATGACTTTCTAATGAACTCCGGGCATCACCAATCCAGACAACTTGATTCACTGACAAAGCATAATATAATTCACTCAATTCCTGCACTGTCATTCCTGCTGCTGGTTGCTGACTAGAATCACGACCAATATTAATCAGTTGATTACTCATCCGACACCAAAAGTAACGCCCTTGGCGCTCAAACCAGTAAACGTTTGTCCGGTTGGGGGAAATAAATTGATGTGTTGTCTCTATAACCGCTTTGAGTCTTTGATCTAAGTTAGTGAGAGTGCGTAAGTTTTCTAATAATACTAATAATGGCTCATCAGGACGTTTGGTTTGCTTTTGCTGCAAATCCATTTCATGTCTATAAAGTACTGCCCCCAACTCACCCAAAACTATCAACAGCCTAGCTTTCGCTTCTGCTGGCAGTAAATAACCCCAGCGTTCTGAACCTAATAACAGCAAACCCAAACAACGATCTCTATAGCGAATTGGCAAAAAAACCGTTCCTTGGATGTTGAATTTTCTGCCTGTTTCTTGCCACACTGCGGCACGGATTTCAGTTCGTAAGTCTGCTAATCCTAAAGGACGCTGTTCGATTACTACTTGCTCTAATAAATCACCTGGGTTGAGGACAACTCGTTTATGTAACAATTTGGTGTCATGATCGGGTGTTATGCCTCCTTGACCCAACAATGCATGTTTGAGGCGATCGTAAGTAGCAATCCAAATTAAACTGTAATCAAACTGCTGTTGAATATAAGAAATAGTTGTTTTAATCAGAACTTCAACATCATCTTGTTCCCTGAGGCTTTGCAGGACATATCCCAAGGCTTGGATTTGCTGTTCGGCGGCTATAGTTTTTTGTGGCTGCCCCATCTGATTATTGGTTACATAGCTTGTAATATATAAGATGCCCAGAAAACTACTCTGATTAATAAGCTGTTGGATATTTATCAAGTTGCAATTCGTCCACTTTTATTCAATCTGCTCAAAACAGACCCAGAGTGGTTACATCAGCAGACGATTTGGAGTTTAAGCTGGCTTTCGCAAACAGACGCTAGCTGGGTAAACCGGAGGCTAGAAAAATCTTTGTGTCTCAAAGATTCACGTTTAGCACAAACTTTATTTGGCTTACAATTTCCCAATCCTTTAGGTTTAGCGGCTGGATTTGATAAAGATGGGATGGCAGCTAGTATCTGGTCGAGTCTGGGTTTTGGTTTTGCAGAATTGGGTACTGTCACGTTTGTAGCCCAACCAGGAAATCCCCGTCCTCGTTTGTTTCGTTTACCGATGGACAAAGCTGCTCTCAACCGCATGGGTTTTAATAATAGCGGAGCAGCAGCAATGGCCGCACGATTAGCAAAAAGCCAGCAAGAGTTAGGCTGGTCAATACCGATTGGTATAAATTTAGGTAAATCTAAGGTTACGCCCCTAAAAGCAGCAGCAGAAGATTATCTCAATAGTTTTCGCTTACTCAAAGAATTGGGCGACTATTTTGTCGTTAATGTTTCTTCACCTAACACACCAGGATTGCGATCGCTCCAAGATGCTGCCATGCTAAGTACGATCTTGGATTTATTGCAAACCGAAAATAAACACCAAAAACCAATTTTTGTCAAGATAGCGCCTGACTTGGAATGGGAAGCGATCGCCGATATTATTTCTTTAGCCAAGACCTATAAATTAGCAGGAATTATTGCCACCAATACCACAATTAGGCGTGAGGGACTGCAAACTCAAATCATTAGCCAAACAGGCAAATCACCCCAAGATGAAGCTGGGGGAATTAGCGGTATGCCATTACGCGATCGCTCTACTGAGGTAATTCGGTTTATTTGGCAGCGAACCCAAGGACAAATACCGATCATCGGCGTTGGTGGCATATTTTCCACTAAAGACGCTTGGGAAAAAATTACAGCTGGTGCTAGTTTGATCCAGGTGTATACAGGCTGGATTTACGAAGGCCCGATGATGGTAAGCCAGATCCTCAAAGGTTTACTTTCTAAGTTAGAAGAAAATAACTTAAGTTCCATCACCGCAGCTGTAGGCTTAAAAGCAAACATTTCTAAATAAATAAAGTCCACTCGTAGTTTTGTTAGTGGTCAGTGGTCAGTGGTCAGTAGTCAGTGGCAAAGCGAAAAGTCTGTGCGTCCCGGTTTCCGGGCGCAGAACTTTTCAAGACAGCGAAAAGTCAAGCCAGTCTCGTGGGCGGCTTTGCCACGCCAGTCCGCACAACGGGGGGAACCCCCGCAAGCGGCTGGCTCGACTTGAGAGAACTGGCGCTGTGCGTCCCAGTTTCCGAAGAGAAGTTGCCGGGGAGATGTTCTCTCCGGCAAACTTCGGGGCGCAGAACTTTTCAAGAAGATTTGTGAAAACCACCCCTTCAGGGATGGAGTATTAAACCAAATTACAAAAAACAACCTAACAACTGACAATTGACCACTGACACGCGCAGCGTCAATAAATGACTTTTGCCTGAAAATTTTTAATTTTTGCCTTCTTCCTCAAGTGGGAAAAACTCCTTATTTTTTTCAGAGAATGTCCAAGCAATGCCATCTGGGTCTTTGCTGCGACTCCACTCTGGAAACTCTGGATCGTTTCGTCGTTTATAAACTGTGCTGGAATAAACATTTAGCCGCTTGGCTAGTTCTGATTGAATCAGAGAGCCAAAAACCAATTGCTGTTCTAGCGATCGCTGTGCTTCCGTATGGGTTGCTGGGGTTACTAATTCCGGTTCTGTTTCCTCCTTTACTGGTTGTTGTGGCGGTGGTTCCAAAAGCGAACGTGCAGTTTTGGTAACTGGTTGAGCCGGAAGTTTTTTCACAGGCTCACTACTATCAAGTATGTTGCCTAAAATACTGGCAGTTATAAAGTAATAAACTTCACCTCCTTCTTCAGAGTTGCGTAGGCTAGCACCAAATTCCGCAGCTTTACTATCTAGGTAGCGTTTGGCAACTGATCCAGAAAAACTGCCCTTAATTGCCAAATCCATCGGCGTTATCTGACCCTGGTTTTCCCGAATTAACTGATGGAAAATTGGATTAACTTGCTGACACCACTTTTGCCATCGATATTGCTGCCAAAGATTGAAACCTAGGGCTAGCAAAATTAACACTAGTAAAGCTTTCCAAGTAGAAACCAAGAAAATAATCAAAAACGAGATTGGCAAAAGCAGAACGAGAAACGCTTTCCCGTTGCCTTCCATTAGTTTTTCACTCATGCTGATTCTTGCCAAGTGAATTTTTGTGAAATAGTACTATATATCTTGGCAAAAATTGTGACATTTTTTTGTATCATTTGGCAAAGTCTTGGCAAATTTGTTAGCAAAAACCAGACTAAATCTAATAATTTTTACCTTTGGATCAAGGTTTTCTGGCTTAGACATTAGCTAAAATCACAGACACAACCGCCAAACATCAGATTTGGTTGGTCTGTTATTAAATAAGCATCCTAGCTAAGGTAGAAAAAACTGATGAATCCTCAACCTGAAGAAGACTTGCAACGCCGGCTGCAAAAGCTAGAGGCAGAGATTAATTCCTCACCGGGCGAAGTTAGACAACCACAAGAACCAAAAAATACATCTGAGGCTAGTCTGTTCGACTTCAAATCACACTTGAGGCGATCGCAACTTTGGTTTAACAACTTGTCTAAAATCAGCCAAGTAATCTTTGTGGGTGTGGCAGTACTGTTGGGCTTGGCAATAATCCAAATAACACTGAAACTTGTGGCATCGGCAATTAGTCTGGCAGTTCTAGCAGGGTTAGTGTATCTTGGATACAAATTTTTCGTGTCTGGTAGCTTTCGCAATAAGCAATAGTCTATGTTAACTGCGCCGGCAACGGCGCAAATAAAATCAAAGGAAATTATCCGATGGCGACTCCAATTGTCAGGAGAAGTAGTAATCAATCGAGTTTGTCAAAAACATCAGAAACAGCCAATGCACAGCCATTAATTACTAGGCGTTTTGCTGCTTGGACTGCTGAAATTACACTAGTGATTGTCAGTGGGTTAATTCCCTTAGGAATTGGTGCTTATATCAATTCTAGAAGTGATGTCAACCGCGTACCCCTCAACCCCTTGCTAGTGGTCACAGAAAGAGCGATCGCTCGTCCCTTAGCTTTACCTGTTAGCTATGGCATCCGTAACGTCGCCAGTCCAACCAATTACTTGTGGACAATAGCTTTGTTAGCACCATTGACGCTTTCATGTTGGCAATTATATTTACTAGCTAAAACTGGTAGTACTATTCCTAAACGTCGATTTGGTGTGCGGATTGTCAACGAGCAAGGTACAGCACCGGGTTTAGCGGCAGTTGTAGTCCGCGAAGGAATTGGTCGCTGGACTGTACCAGTGTCTGTTGCTTATATTCTTTGGCGTTACAGTTTTGCCTTTCCAAATTTAGGATTATTCACATTTTTAGCTGTATTAATGGTGCTGGGTGAAGGAATGGCTCTACCTTCACGCCAAGGACGACGAGCATTACACGATTGGTTAGCTGGTACTTATGCTATAGATAGCACTCGTCCCTTACCAACTTCACCAGCCACTAGCAAAGAGCAAGCTTTGCCGATGGGAACTAGTGAACTTGAACGCCAGGAAGAAGAAAATGAGCAAGTGGCCTCCCCAGTTATGGTAATGGCAACCGAAGCCCCCAGTCTTCGCACCTTGTGGCGGCGAATGCGGCAAAACCCCAGCCTGACTTTATTTGGTGTAGCGCTGGTCAGTATGACTGCTGTTTTGGCAACTTTAATTACTACTCAAGTTTATATTCAAACTCAGCAAACCCAGCGTGAAACTAAACAAATCAACAGTCAAAAATTTTTAGCCCTAGTCAAACAATTAAGTCCTAACTCTGGCGCTACCACCGAAGAACGCCAAAGTGTCATTTTAGCGATGGGTGGTCTCAATGATCCGCAGTCTATCCAATTTCTGACGGATCTTTTAGTTAACGAAACCAATCCCGTGCTTGTGGATACGATTCAACAAGCTTTAACAAGTATTGGAACTAAAGCTATCCCAGAATTAAAAAACAAAAATCAGTTTTTAGCTGGCGAGTTAGCGGCTATAAGTAACAATCCCCAAGAAAAGGAATTACGCCAAAAGCGGTTACAAGTGAACCAGCAGACAATTAACAAGATTCTCACCGTTTACAGCGGTAAAACTGAGAATATCGATCTGAGTCGTAGCCAATTGAGTCAGAGTGGCACTCCAGGAAGTTCCTTTTTCAATTTGGTTTTAGAAAACGTCGATTTGTCAGGAGTAAAATTCAAATCTGCAAAACTTAACCAAGCCAGTTTTAAAGGTAGTCGTTTTCGGGGGGTTGGTGAAGATGGCCGCTTGGATACCTATGATGATGCGATCGCTGATTTGAGTCAAGCCCAAATGAAACAAGTAAATTTCACCGATGCTAACCTCAGTCGCGTTGTTATGACTGGTAGTGACTTAAGCCGTGCTACTCTCAATAGAGCCAATTTATCGAATGCCCGCTTAGTTGGTGCTAATCTCAGCAGCACCCAATTAGTAAGTGCAGATTTACATCACGCAGTTTTAGAAAATGCCAGCCTGACTGGGGCAGACTTAGGTGATGCCAAATTAAACGAAGCTAATTTATATGGTGCGCGTTTAGGTCGCGTCATTGCGATCGGAACTCAATTATCGTCAGCCAATTTAACTAAAACTGACTGGCAAGGATCAGATTTATCGGGAGCCGATTTAGAACGTGCCAATCTCAGCAATGCTAACCTCAGCGCCACTCGTTTAACTGGCGCTACTTTGCGTTCTGCCCAAATGGAAAATGCCAATTTGCGGAATGCTGATTTAAGCCTTGTAGATTTACGAGGGGCGAATGTCGCAGGAGCAGATTTCCAAGACACAATTCTCACACCTAACAAACAAGATCCAGCCGATCAATTTGTGCAAACACCAGATTTAGGCTCAGTATCTGCTGTAGTCAAAGGAGTTGATTTTTCTCAAGCCAAAAATTTAGACGCGAAACAACTAGCTTATATTTGTACTCAAGGAGGCATTCATCCTCGTTGTCCGTAGGGAAGACAAGAGGCAGGGAGGGGAGCAGGGGAGGCAGGGGAGCAGGGGGCAGGGAGCAGGGAGCAGGGGAGGCAGGGGAGGCAGGGGAGGCAGGGGAGGCAGGGGAGCAGGGGGGAAATAGGTAATTTTTCTTCATCTCCCTTGCACCCTGCACCCTGCCCCAATTCTTCTTCCCTATGCCCCACGCCCCGCCACTTAATGAAGAGATAGAATTTCCCGCCGCTTTCTATGAATTTAATTAAAGTGAGAATATAAAGAAAGAATTTTAGTCAAAATCAAATAGGATTCTATATGAAAAAAGCTGTGTACTGGTTAATGGGTGAAAAAGCAGGACGAACCATAGTTAGTACTTGGAATTGGCTATGGGGAATACCTGTGGAGTCTGGTGGCAAAGTGGCTGTCGCTGTAGCTGAAGAATCACTGCAATCAATGCAAGAATCGGTGCAAAAGCTGGCTCAAGCTGTGGCTATGCAAGAAGGTTCTTACAAAATAGCCAAAAACAAATACGAGACGAAAGTCAAAGAATTACGAACCTTAGAGCAACAAGCAAATATTGCCCAGCGTAATGGTAATCAAGAAGCAGCGCGGATGGCAATGACCAAGGCAATTCAAACAGAACAAATTTTGCCCAAACTAGAGGAGATGGTCAAACAGGCTGAAACATCTGTAAATGCCTCTAAAGATAAGCTAAACCGGGAACGCATGAAGCTAGAAACCTACAAAGCTGATATGCAAAATATGAAAGATATGTCAGAAGTGAACGAAGCATTAGCGATGATTGCCAAAGTCAATAATGAATTTAACATTGGTTCGGCAAAAAGTGACTTTGAAAAAGCTAAAAGTGCAGTTGAACGTCGTAATTTACAAGTAGACGCTTTAGCTGAAATGTCTGAAAGTTCTACTGAAAAACTCCAGGCTGAAATAGAACAAATGACTGTAGATGATGAAGTTTCTCGGCGTTTGCAGATGTTAAATGATTCAACTATTAACCAACTACCAGAGTAAAAAGTTATGAGTAAGAGAAGCGCCCCGCCTCCAATTGTTTTTATCGTTTTATTTCTAATTTTACTGGGTGGTGGTTACTGGTACTTCTTCAAACGACAACCAGCACCTACATCTACAGCACCTACTGCTATTCCCTCCCCAGGCAACACACCTTCTGGTAATACTTCCACTTTCCCCTCTCCGAGTTCAGTATCTGGCGGTACTACCGTGAGGATAGCGGGTTCTACCAGCATGGTGACAATTAATCAAAATCTTAAAAAAGCTTTTGAAAGACAGTTTCCGGGTACTAATATTGTAACCACTGCAAGTGGTTCTGATAAAGGTATCGCAGATCTTGTTGCAGGTAAAGCAGATATTGCGGCTATATCTCGACCTTTGACTGCACAAGAGGAGAATCAAGGATTGGTGGCAATTCCTGTAACAACAGATGCGATCGCTGTTGTTGTTGGCAAAGCAAATCCTTTTAATCAAGGATTAACCAGCGCTCAAGTAGCAGATATATTTCAAGGTAAAATTAATAACTGGTCAGCAGTGGGTGGTAAAAATAGCACTATTCGAGTTATCAATCGACCAGCAATTAGTGGCACACATGAAACATTTCAAGAAATAGTGCTGAAGGGAGCTAATTTTGGCACGACACCAAATATCACAACATTACAACGAGATGCCACAACTCCTTTACTCCAAGCTTTGGGAACTGATGGCGTAGGTTACGCTACTTTTGCACAAGTTGCTAATCAGCAAACAGTGAGATCATTGGCGATTGATGGTTTGACTCCAGATGCAAATGGTTATCCCTATCAAAGACAGCTGTTTTATGTTTACAAGAATCCTGCTAGTCCTGGAGTTCAAGCCTTTTTAGGTTATGCCACTTCGCCTCAAGGGCAGCAAGCTACTATACTCAATAATTAATTTATCTACTCCAACCTATCTTGTTGCGGTTAATTATAGAGCTTCCCGGTTGTGTGCAATACACTCTAGTAAGAAAGGGACTAGGAACTAGGACTAGGGGCTAGAGTGGTGTATTTTCTCCATAAGAAAACCGCTATATTCACAACTTTGGACTTTTGCAAGAAGTTTAGTATCTGTCATTAATAATTTGTGTTGTCATTACTCATCACGGATGGTCATCAACAGAGATAACATAAGTATTCAAAGGTATATTTGAAATCCAAGATGGTGTGAGGAGTCGGGTAATGAAACATCTTAAGTATTTAGTCTCACTTCTAGGAACTGGCGCTGTTTTGAGTATGGTTGTAAATACTCAACCAGCACAAGCTCAAGTAGCTTATGGCAGCTATGTTGGTATCGGGCCAACCATTGGTATTACTGACGGTATCCAATTAGGAGGAGTTATAGCCGCCCGCTATAAACTTTTAGAAGCACCGATTTCTTTTCGTGCCCAAGCATTAATAGGTAACAATACAGCAGTTGTGCCGACGGTTTCTTACGATGTGCCGATCAACTGGCAAACCGATGCCTATTTGGGAGCCGGACTAGTTTTAGCTGGTGGTGGTGGATCTTCTCCTGTAGGAGATAAAATTAGTTTTGCTTTGCAACCAGGAATTGATTACGTCGTTCCTAATAGTAATACCGTTCTTTTTGGCAACGCCATCATTGCTTTTGATGCCTATCGTGATAGTGGTGGTACGGCTGTTTCTGTGCAAGGTGGTGTGGGTTTAAGATTTTAATTATTTCATGGCGATCGCTATGAAGTAAGTACACAAATTAATGCTCAACTTCAATTTTTCTGGAAAAAATGTCCTAATTACAGGTGCTTCGCGGGGGATAGGCAAGGCCGTAGCCACTGCTTTTGCCCAAGCAGGTGCGCGTGTGGCGCTTCATTACCATCAGCAAACAAAAGCTGCTGAACGAGTTCACCAATCTTTGGTAGGTGAGGGTCACATTTTGGTGCAAGCTGATTTAGCAAATCCTGTTGCTGTCGAGCAAATGGTCAATCAAGCGATCGCACAATTGGGACATATTGATGTTTTAGTTAACAATGCTGGTATCTATCAGGAACATCCACTGAAGGAAATCAGCTATGAAGATTGGCAAGCTACTTGGCAACAAACAATTAGTGTTAATTTGCTAGGTGCAGTCAATGTCTCTTATTGTGTTGCCCAACAGATGATTGAACGCCACAATGGCCGCATTATTAATGTCACTTCTCGTGGTGCATTTAAAGGGGAGCCTAGAGCTACAGCTTATGCAGCCAGTAAAGCAGGACTGAATGCTTTTAGCCAGTCTCTCGCTTTACATCTAGCTCCTCATAATATTTTTGTAACTGCTGTAGCTCCTGGTTGGGTAGCAACTGATATGTCTCAAGCGATACTAGAAAGTCCCGCAGGTGAAGCAATTCGCCAGCAAAGTCCTTTAAATCGTGTAGCAAATCCCCAAGAAGTTGCCCACACTATTCTCTTCCTGGCTTCTGAAGGTGCTGAAATGCTCACAGGCGCTATTTTGGATGTGAATGGAGCTAGTTATTTACGGTCATAGACATCACTAACACCCGATTTTTAATACTTGACTAGCTGGAGTTAGTTCAAAAACAACTGACAACTGACTATTGACAACTGACCCGCGTAGCGTAAATAAAATGGAAGTTGGTATTCGCAAGACAGCACAAATCATTGAGCAAGTTCTTCAAGCAGAGTCAGTGCTAGGACTGAAAAACGAAGCCTGTCGCTCACAATTCTTCATTCATCCCCACTCCACTTCCAAAGTTTTTCTATTTTTGCATGGTTTCACAGCAGGCCCTTACCAGTTTAAGCCACTCGGCGAAGCTTTTTTTCAAGCAGGATACAATGTTTTGATTCCCTTACAACCTGGTCATGGACGCTCAGGTAACTGGAATCGCCAAAATCCTCCGCCACTACCAACAGACATTCAAATTTATCAACAATTTGTATTAGAGTGGTTGCAAATTGCCAAAACCTTAGGTCAAAAAATCGTAGTCGGGGGATTATCCACCGGTGGAAATTTAGCTGCTTGGTTAGCTTTAGAGCATCCCCAAGAAATTGACCGCGCCTTATTATTCACGCCTTTTTTAGGTAGTCGTTATTTATTATTTGATTGGCTAATCAAAATCTTACCAATTTACTTTGAATGGTTTAACAAAGACGCACCCGGCAATTTTGGCTATAAAGGTTTTCGGATGAAGGCGTTACGAATATTTCTACAATTAGGAGAAAAGCTGGCAAAACAGGCCAGAAGCAGTGTTTGTGTCCCGGTATTAATGGTATGTAGTGAAGCTGATAAAGCCGTTAATCGCTCTAAACAACAGGATTTTTTTACAAAGGTACTCAAGCAGCAACCAAAATCTTGGTATTACTGCTTTGATGATTCGCTTCACATTGAACACCGAATGATGACAAAATTAGAAGACAATGATTATGAGGAATTAGTTATTATCCTTGCTAAAGCTTTTGTTGAGAGTGATTTAACTTGGACACAGTTTCAGCAAATGGCAAAACGCATAACTCAAGGAGAAGCTTATGAATATATCAAGCAAGAGCTAAATCTTGATGGTCTAGCTTCTCAATATTTATCTGCAATGATGACTCAACGTTTTGGTTGCGATCATCTCGAATGTATCAATCCATCGGAGGAAAAACTCATTTGAGAGACTTTTCTTGGTCTTTCTGGTTCACATTGCCACTTTACCCTTATAGCAAGCGGCGGACTATCCGCAAAGAAGTATTTAAAGACACAATTTGGACTTTTGACCAACTTCAGGGCATATTCTACGTTGTTGTGCCTATTCGGATGACCGTAGTTAAGTTAGATACAGGAGGTCTGCTGGTCTATGCTCCGGTAGCGCCAACTCTAGAGTGTATCAGGCTACTCAATGAGATCGTAGTAAAACATGGCGATGTCAAATATATTATTTTGCCAACTGTTTCTGGGCTAGAACATAAGGTTTTTGTTGGTCCCTTTGCTAGGCGCTTTCCCCAAGCACAAGTGTTTGTAGCTCCCAAACAGTGGAGTTTTCCCTTAAACCTACCCCTAAGTTGGTTGGGTTTACCTCAAAAACGTACCCAGGTACTTTCTGAAGATAGCAGCAAATGCCCCTTTGCTGATGAATTTGACTATGCAATTCTTGGCCCTATAGAATTGGGACCTGGGCGGTTTGCAGAAGTAGCATTCTTCCACAAGCGATCGCATACACTTTTAGTTACAGACTCAATAATTTCCATACCAGAAGATCCGCCTGCGATCGTTCAATTAGATCCATATCCCTTGCTATTTCATGCCAAGGATCAAGCCTCTGATATTGTGGCTGATAATCAAGCTAACCGTCGCAAAGGATGGCAGCGCATCTCGTTATTTGCATTGTACTTTCGCCCCAGTATGTTAGAAATCACTGAATGGGGTCAAGTCTTTCGCAATGCTATTCAAGCACCAGAACGCTCTAAGAAAGCTTATTTTGGATTATTTCCCTTTAAATGGCAGCCTGACTGGGAGCGATCTTTTGATGCACTACGGGGAAAAGGTCGTTTTTTTGTAGCACCAATTTTACAGACACTCATTCTCAACCGCGCACCCCAAGAAACGATTAATTGGGCTAATCAAGTAGCAAGTTGGGACTTTCATTCGATTATTCCCTGTCATTTTGATTCACCGATTCCAGCAGAACCATATCAATTTTGCCAAGCATTTTCTTTTTTAGAAAAGCATAGCAGTAGCAGTTTTCCCTTGCCAGAGGAGGACTTTCAACTACTTAAAGCTATTGATACAGGCTTAAATAAAATTGGAATTGTACCGCCAGCAAAAGAGAAAGTGTAGTTTAGATATTCAAAATACGGCGTTGCTGAATTACAATATGAAATTCAAGTTGTACTAAGTAAGTACTCTCGTATTTGTTCCGATGCTATAGTAAAAGCTATTTTTTCTGCATCTGTCTTTGCTCCCCAGAATATCGCTTGCTTTCCCTTCACTCCCTCTACAGGACGGTTAAACTTTATAGGATTAACCAGATGGTAAATGTAATTTCCTGGAGAACCAACACAACTAGTAATTTTTACTGCACCTACTATTGCACCGCGCTTGACTGTTGTCGGGTCGATGCCATAATCAGCAAAATAATCATCACTTTGTTTTGACTGAGAAGCATGTATTAGCACCCATCCTCTACGATGCGTTGGTTGTGATCGATATTCCGCTTCTTTCATACCTATACAGATGGCATAAGCGAATGGAGCATGGATACTAATAGCTTTTAGCTTTGGTGGATAGTTTATTTCGATGTTCATCAAATTGTAAAAATCATCAAAAGTAACTCGCTATCAATATAAGCGCGTTTTTAATGATATTTACCAGATAAAATATACACCCTAGCCTCTAACCCCTAGTTCCTAGCCCCTTTTCACTAAAGGAACCAGCCATAAGAATGTAAACCTTTACCCAAAAGATTTACACCCAAATAGCAAGTCCAAACAACAACAAAGCCACCAGCTGCTAAAATCGCAGGACTACGACCTTGCCAACCACGAGTAATCCGAGAATGCAGATAGGCTGCGAAAACTAACCAAGTGATTAATGCCCAAGTTTCTTTAGGGTCCCAACTCCAGTAGGAACCCCAAGCTTCATTAGCCCAAACACCACCAGCAATAATGCCAATTGTCAATAGGGGAAATCCTAACCCAATGACGCGATAGCTGATGTTGTCCAGGGTTTCAGCTAGGCTCAAGCGCTGGGGTGAAAGAGGTTCAGAATTTTGGATCAGAGATTGTTGATTGGAAATTGGAGTTGTAACTACTGCTCCCAATACAGCGGTATTACTATTACCGTTGCCATTGTTATGACGCTCACTACGAGCAAAGCCATTGTTTTCTACAGGAGGGGTTGGGGGCAAAGAAACTAGCTCCCCTGCTTTGTGTAAGCGATAACCATTGCTACGATAGCCACCAGCACCAATAGAACTGCCTTGTAATTGAATGTTTTGACCGCGAGTCACAATCAAAAATGCGATCGCTAACAATGAACCCACCATTAAAGCAGCATAACTTAACATCATGACGCTGACGTGCATCATCAGCCAATTTGACTTCAACGCGGGTACTAACGGTTCTGCTACTTGCATTTCTGATGGCAATGTCAAGGTAGCAAAAGCAGTAATCCCCATAGCCACAGGAGCTGTCACAACTCCTACCAAGCGGCTACGACTGGTATTTTCGGCAATCAGATGAATGGCGGTAATTCCCCAAGTTAAGAAAAACAGCGATTCATACAAATTGCTGAGAGGAAAATAGCCAGCTTCTATCCATCTTGCCCCTAATAAAGTCGCTATGCACAAATTCGCGATCGCCATCCCGGCTGTCCCTAACGCAGCAGTTGCTGGTAAATTCGGAAAAGCCGCTCCTACCCAATACACCAACATAGTCAGGAATAAAACAGCAAAGGAAGCATTGTCCAGCCAGTTCTGGAGTCCTACCAGATTCATAAAGCATTCTCCCCAGTAGATTCTTTAAAATATTGATTTTTGACTATTTTGATCCTATCGGCTTAAAGGCTAAAGGATTAAAAAGAGTTAGGAGTTATGAATTATATAGCAAAGAGCATTAATTATAGGTTATACCGTTTCATTTTAAAGTCGATACATTTGGGCAAGCAGGGGAAGTAGTCGAAGTGCTGCCTTTTCTTCCCCATGCCCCCTGGTTACTGAGCGCAGTCGAAGTATGCCCCCTGCCCCTACCTTTTATGGAGATGGCGTAACAGCAGGTTTAGGGACAGGTGAGTTGTTGACTTTTTTGAGTGCTAAAAAGATGTCGTAGCGGGTACTGCGATTATTACTAACAGCAGCAGTTACCCCAATTGAACGTGTTGCAGCTAGTAAAGTACGTTGATTGGAAATCAGACTTGGTAGAGGGAAATTTTTCACAGTGCGTTCTACATCCATGAAAAATTGACCATTTGTAGGATCGGGTTCTGTTGGCACTGTTTGCTGAAAAGGAACAGTATCAGCTAGGGTATTGTTGGGTTTAGGAACAATTTTATCTGTAACGGGAGCGCCAATTACCAAAAAAGCAACATCTTTATCTAACCAGCCGTGAGTGGCGGTTAAAGTCCCAAAAGGTGAAACCCAGTTAACAACAGGTTGCCCTCCTACTGTTGTCGGTTGAATCTGGAACTGATATTGACTTTTCATCACATCATCCAGTTGTTTTAAGGATGCTTCAGCTGATTGGCGATCGCTGGCCTGTACCATGAATACTAAACCTGCCCGAAAATCCTCTGGAGTATCGTCTTGTGGTTTATTGGGAATTAATGATACAGAAAACTCACCTTTCATCCAACTGAGCAAATCCCGATCTAAATCAAGATTAGTCAAAGATTTAACACCAGATCGTAACTGTTCTGGTGTGACAGGCGAAAGAGGATTTCCTTGGGATGTTAAAACGTAGTCTCCCCATAACCGCTTTAAGTTGCCGCCAGACAACATCATTAAGGTTTCAGCCGGTACGCGGCTTTGCATTTTCCCAGCTTTGTTTTCTACCGCTAACACGCGCTGACTATTAGGGTTAAGCCACGAAACACCCTTTAAACGTATACCTTCAGCTTCTAAGGTCATTGTCCCTGCTAAACCTTGATTGTTTTGCAGCTGGGCTAAAACCTGTGCTGGTAAAGGACGATTGGGAGAAGTAGTGGCTATTTTGGCAGCTGTTGGCACATTGACGTAAAACTGGGCAAAAGGTTGGTCACTAGAAATTTTAGGAAAGTTTTCGGTAAATCCTGCTGTATTTGCTAGCGAGGCTTTATTTTTATAAGCATCTATTGCTCTTTCTGTGGCTTTGAGACTATCAGTAATGACTAGGAAACGCTCATCTATTAATGTCGCAGAAAGGTTTTCTCCGGCTTGTCCATTGGTTTGTTTGATAGCAAACCCCTGATATGTGCGGTTAACCCATTGCCCTTGTTGAGGATTTTTCGCCTTTTCCCAAATGCTTTTGGCTGTTTGGGGATTTTTTACAGGCAATACAATAACCATCGACTGCTGAGGGCTAATGTCTCCATCAGTAGCCACTGGTTTCAGGGGAGGTTTATTTCCTTTGGGAGCCAAGATTGCTAGGGTGATTTCATCACCTACCCAAGGTTGAACATCTTTCTCGAAGTTGTAACCATTTTGAGTCAGAAAGCGATCGCGTAACTGTAATATATTTTTATTGAGTGCGGCTTGGGTTTCTTTTGTCCCAAACTCATGCATCTGCTGCCATTGTTGAGGATCTGTAGTGAGAGAAACCGCAAACAGCGCATCTTGAGGAATAATATTTGCACCAATGGGCAAATCTCTAGAAAATTGTTGTCCCTGGTTAAAAAATCGGTACGCTATACTCCCCCCAGCAATTAATAACCCAGTAGCCGAGAGCGTCAGCACCAGAGATGGTTTCTTTTTTTTCTTCATCGGAGCAGACACAATAGGCAGTGCCATTGAAACCTCTACCTCATACTTGCGAAGTCATTATTTGCTTGATTAGTCGAACAAATCAACAGTCTTCCCTTGATTTAGGGCAGTCAATTACTTAATTTTTCTACCCTCAATCCTTATGATACTTAAGTAATAAAACTTTCCTAGGATTTCTAATGTTCATTCAAAAGCAGTGTGTTGATGACTAGTTAACCTTTTTAACATGCTTTATTGAATTTTGCAGGATGTTTTCTAGCATGGCTGTGTCTAACAGTAATTTCCTACTTCGCAAATGGAAAAATTATTCACACTATTATCAGAATCAAAAACAACTGACAACTGACCCACGCAGCGTAAATAAAACTACGACAAGTTTTAAGCTCTCTCCCTAATTTTAAATTATTGTTTGGAGATGATCTTATGTTTTACCATTGGTAGAATTAACCTGCATATTTCCCAAATATTTAGTTAAATAAGGCGAAAAAACCTCATAAATCAGAGTTAATGGTTGTCCGTGATGCCAAAATAAATAGTGACGACCCCAGAATGGCCCAGTCTCATTAAAGCCTGACTGGAGCGCAGTTGAGCAACCATAATAAATTCCTCGTACATCCCGATATAACTCTGTACGCAGACGAGCTAAACTTGCCCAAATAGGTAATGAACGATTTTGTAAATATTCATCTACGTGACTAGCTTCCCACCAAGAAGTGGCATAGGCCAAGCGTTGACCTGAGGCAGTACGTAACCATACTTGTCTTCGTAGTCGTGGACTTGGTACGGCTTGAATTAAATCTGGCGCATCATCTAAGTCTGTGCCAATTAAAGACATATCAATGACATCTACTTCTGTGGGTTCACCTGTAAGTAATTCTAAGTGCCTAGTTGGTGAGCCATCCCCTAAAAGCAGCATTTGCCAAGTTGGAGCCAACTGGGTATGAGGCAAACCTTGTTGAATAACTTCCTCCCCACCTTGCCAAATCGGAGTGAGGCGATGCCATGCTGCTGGCAGTGTTGAGTTGTTTGATGGAGTAAAAGTTGCAGTCAATGTTATTTACAAAAGTTCACCTATCTCTATAAAAGCATAAAAAACCAGTACTAAGTTTATAACCATAGTTAAAAGTCAATAGTTTCAAGTTTTTCACCATTGGTCGTTGACTATTACTCTTAATTATGAACATTAAAAAATGCGGATGGCGAGACTCGAACTCGCAAGGCAAAGCCACACGCCCCTCAAACGTGCGCGTATACCAATTCCGCCACATCCGCATGAATCGTCTAAAAAAAGATTGTAGCACAACAAAATCAATATATTAAAGAAAGCCCGAATTTACCAAAAATTTCAGTTGAAGCATTGATAAATTTCCTAAAGGTAGAGAAGCAGACAGACAGCCACAAATGTAGTAGCTCTACAAGTGATCTTAAAAGAGGTATAACTACAGTGGAATTTACTTGCAAGCTGGGGGCAGAAAAGCTGTCACTACTACTATGGCAACGCTATTTTAGCTACAAATCATTTCGGGCGATCGCCTAAAGCTGAGTTCAGAAAACTAACGAAGAATAGCAACTGTAATGTTGTTAATCTAATCAAATCCTACAGAGGGCATCTCAATTCAGCTGAGGATGAGGTTGGAAAATCTCCTATTATAATTTGAGATCAAGCGAAAGCATTGTTGTCAGTGGGATAGGAGACAATGTCAATCTACTGGTACTAATATCGAATATCGAAGCTAAAAAATGAAGTTTGACAAAATATTAATTGCCAACCGAGGCGAAATCGCCCTTCGCATTCTCCGCGCTTGTGAAGAAATGGGAATCGCCACGGTTGCGGTTCACTCTACTGTTGACCGTAATGCGCTCCATGTCCAACTTGCCGATGAAGCAGTTTGCATTGGCGAAGCTGCCAGCAGTAAAAGTTATTTGAATATTCCTAATATTATTGCTGCCGCTTTGACCCGCAATGCTAGCGCCATTCATCCCGGTTATGGTTTTTTGGCAGAAAATGCCCGATTTGCGGAAATCTGTGCCGACCATCACATAGCCTTTATTGGCCCAACTCCTGAAGCTATAAGACTGATGGGGGATAAATCCACCGCCAAAGAAACCATGCAAAAAGCTGGTGTGCCAACAGTACCAGGTAGTGAGGGATTAGTAGAGTCTGAGCAAGAAGGATTGGCATTTGCCAAAGATATTGGTTATCCCGTCATGATTAAAGCCACAGCAGGCGGTGGGGGACGGGGTATGCGTTTGGTGCATTCTGAAAACGAATTTGTCAAACTTTTCTTAGCTGCTCAAGGAGAAGCAGGAGCTGCATTTGGTAATTCTGGCGTTTATATAGAAAAATTTATTGAACGTCCGCGCCACATTGAATTTCAAATTTTGGCTGATAACTACGGCAATGTGATTCATTTGGGCGAAAGGGACTGCTCAATTCAACGTCGTAATCAAAAGTTATTAGAAGAAGCCCCTAGCCCTGCACTTGACCTAGATCTGCGTGAAAAAATGGGGTACGCTGCTGTGAAAGCTGCCCAATTCATCAACTTTACAGGAGCAGGTACTATCGAGTTTCTTTTGGATAGAAACGGCAAGTTTTACTTCATGGAAATGAATACCCGCATTCAAGTTGAGCATCCTGTAACAGAAATGATTACCGGAGTAGACTTGGTTGCTGAGCAAATCAGGGTTGCCCAAGGGGAAAGACTGAAGCTAACTCAAGATCAAGTAATTTTGCGTGGTCATGCTATAGAATGCCGCATTAATGCTGAAGACCCTGACCATGACTTTCGCCCTGCACCTGGACGTATCAGCGGTTATCTACCTCCTGGTGGCCCTGGCGTGCGAATCGATTCTCACGTATACACCGACTACCAAATTCCTCCTTATTACGATTCCCTCATCGGCAAATTAATCGTATGGGGGCCGGATCGTGCTACTGCTATTAACCGCATGAAACGCGCCTTAAGAGAGTGTGCAATAACTGGTTTGCCCACAACAATTGGGTTTCATCAAAAAATTATGGAAAATCCCCAGTTTTTAGAAGGTCATGTTTACACCAGTTTCATTCAGGAGATGAAACTGTAGAAATTGGGGAAATAGAAAAAGGGTAAAGTATAAAAGGCTGAGAAATATCTTAATTCTCAGCTTAATGCCTTTCCTTTACCTGATCTCGACCTCAGTTTTGTTGAAATTATGGAGATGCTATATAGTCTTAAAAAACGCGTTCTGACTAAGAGCCTACGGTGTACACACAAGTCATTCGATCCCCCTAAATCCCCCTTAAAAAGGGGGACTTTGACTGTTTTGATTCTTGTTCCCCCCTTTTTTAAGGGGGGCTAAGGGGGATCAAGCCACATTTTGCACTCAGTACAAAGATGTGTGTATACCGTAGGGCTAAGAGCGATCGCAAATCCCACTAAATACATTTAATCAAGGGGACTACGAACAGCCTTACTGCCCCAACAACCGTTGACCCAAACCGTTAACCGTCTTAAGCTTCTGCCCCTATTTGATCACTTCGACTTGAAAAAATGTCGAGTTAAGCGGCAAGCTCAATTTATCGTGATAAACTGCTTCAAGATCATTTGTTCTTGTGTGGCAATGGCGAATCTGCCTCATTTCATTCAATATCAAGGTAGCAAACGAAATTTAGCACAGTACATCCTCCAGTTCTTTCCCAAAAATATCAACAGGTTGATAGAGCCTTTTGCTGGAACTGCTGCAATTAGTGTTGCTACGTCTGGAAATCAGATTTCCCGCAGTTTTTGGCTAAACGATCTGAATAAACCCTTAATCGAGCTACTAGAACTGGCGATAGAGAACCCAGATGAGATAGCAGATTTATATTCAGAACTATGGAATGAACAACACACTGATTCCGTAGCTCATTATTTTGAAGTTAGATCAAAATTTAATAAGACTAATGATCCAAAATTATTTCTTTACTTGCTAGCTAGATGTGTCAAAGGTTCAGTCCGTTACAACTCTGAAGGTTTATTTAACCAAAGCCCGGATAAAAGGCGGAAAGGAACACGACCTGAGAAAATGAGAAAAAATATAGCAGGTGTATCTAGTCTCCTAAAGGGCAAATGTAAGTTTACAAGTTTAGATTATCGAGAAGTATTAGATCAAATTCAGGATACTGATTTCATCTATATGGATCCCCCATATCAGGGGGTATGTGGAAATAGAGATTCGAGATATTTATCTGGAATAGACTTCGATGATTTTGTATTAGCTCTTGAACAGCTAAATCGAAAAGAAGCCGCATTTGCTATCAGTTACGACGGGAAGTTAGGTGATAGGGCTTTCGGCAAGGTTCTTCCTCTAAGCTTAAGTCTTGAAAGAATCGAAATTGAAGTTGGAAGATCATCACAGTCTACACTGCTCGGCAAAGAAGAGACTACAGTTGAATCATTGTACTTATCGCCAAGTTTGTCCAGAAGCTTAGTGAATACTCAAATTAATGATTTTACTTGTATCGGTAAGAAACCAAAGCAACTAAACCTCCTGGAAAAACATGGAGAATTCGCAGCAGCTACCAGATGACTTCTTGGGACTCTGCCGCTCAATAACAGCAAAGAGACCGAGAGCGGTTATTAATCACATTTTGCAACATGGATTTATTACAACTGAGGAGTTGAAAGAAACTTACGGTTATAATCATCCTCCAAGAGCAGCTAGAGACGTTAGAGAAAATGGTATCCCGTTAGAGACTTTTCGTGTTACTGGGAGTGATGGCAGAAAAATAGCTGCATATCGGTTTGGAGACATTAGCAAGGCAAGATTTACTCGTCTTTCTGGTAGAACAGGTCTATCTAAGCAGATTAAAAAGATGCTGATTAGCAGATACGGATGTAAGTGTTTTATTTATCTTGAAGAGGTAGATGAACGCGAACTACAAATTGATCACCGTGTCCCTTTTGAAGTTGATGGTGAGCCAGATCTAGATCCAGAAAACTTCATGCTGCTTTGTGGTTCTGCTAACCGGGCTAAATCCTGGTCATGTGAACATTGTGAAAACTGGAACAACACCAAAGATAAATCGATTTGCTTATCGTGCTACTGGGCATACCCAGAAAACTATGAGCATATTGCAATGCGGCAAGTTAGAAGAATAGACCTTCTTTGGGAAGGTAGCGATATTGAGATTTATGAAAGGCTCAAGCAAAGAGCCATCAGCACAGAAAAGGAACTGCCAGAGTTTGTCAAGGAAATTATTGAGCGTGAGATAAATCATAATGGCGACGGCTAACACTGTGTTGGTGCGATCGCTGTTCCTCCTGCTCGCCATTTATGTTGATGATTGGGCGATCGCATTAAGGACGTTCTGAAAAATTATTTAATCCATAGCCAATTTTTAACTGACACGAGACATCATGGTAATTAACCCTTGCTGACCTAGGAGAATTTCTCGTAGCAAACTGAAGATGCCAACCCAAATAATCGGGGTGATGTCAACTCCACCTATGGGTTGTACTAGTTTTCTGAGGGGGATTAAAAATGGTTCAGTTGGCCAAGCAATAAGATTAAAAGGTAAGCGATTTAGGTCTACTTGCGGATACCAAGTCAGAATGATCCGGAAAATAAACAAAAATGTCATTAACCCCAACACAGGGCCAAGAATCCAAACAATTAGGTTAACAGCAGTCATAGAATTGATCTGAAGCTACTATTTGTGAACAGAGAAAAAACTAAAGGCAAAAGCTGACAGTTTTTAAGCTTTGTAAAGCATTATCTATCTAAATTTTAACCAAATGTTGCTAGTTATGAGCGCGGATATAAAAGCAACTGCCATCAAAACTGCCTTTAAATTGTGACAAGGTGTTGGCTAGAGCTGCTACATCGTAACTATAGACTTCTCAAGGAAGTAATAGACTATTAGAATTAGGATGAAGTGTGTAAAAAAAGGTTGAGAAGTATGACGCCTTCTTTAGCAAATTTTCTTTGGAGTCTGGCTTGGGGTGCTGCGATCGTCGTTATCCCTGCTACAGTTGGTTTAATTTTCATTAGTCAGAAAGATAAAATCCAGCGCTCATAATGTTGGGTTAAAGAGTCAGTTCGACTCTCATAACTCATTGTCTGTCAGCTATCTACCAATCCTCCCACCGAGGACGAGGTATACTTAACTGACAGACATAGACTTTTTTAGTTTTGGGTGAACAACTTCTGAAGCTCTCTTTACCAGATGCTTTGAAGCTTCAATATATTGTGACTAATTAGAGTAGTGATTTTAATTGTGGCTCGCTAACATAGATTTGATATTGGGAAAAGAGCAATGGTAAATTTTGGGCTGAACTCAGCCAGTGTTCTGGCTCAGGTCAATTTTGGGACGAACTCAGCCAGTATTCTGGGGATTTTCCTAGCTGTGGCTGGGGCAGCACTGTATTTTCTTCGCACTGTGCGTCCTGAGTTGTCACGAGATCAAGATATCTTTTTTGCAGCAGTGGGCTTACTCTGCGGTTTCATTCTGATTTTCCAAGGTTGGCGCTTAGATCCGATTTTACAATTTGGTCAACTGCTTTTAGTTGGGACAACTGTATTTTTCGCAGTGGAAAGTATTCGGCTGCGAGGTATTGCTACGCAACAGGCTAAGCGTAATACACCGATTGTAGACGAAGACCGACCTGTAAGCGATCGCTATAGCTACACAGACCGCAGAAGATATCAAGCGGAGATGGAAGCAGATTTAGACCCATTACCTTATGAAGAAGAAGAACGTCCTGTGCGTCCTCGGATTCGAGGCACTAGGGATGAACGTTCTTCTCGTGATGATTATTACGAGGATCAATCTCCCCGTCGTTCTGAACGCCGTAACATTAGGGAAAAACCAGAAGTAGCAGACAGAAAGCGTCGGTCTAGTTCTGGGCGTTCAGTAAGCCGTACTCCGGAAAAATATGAAGAAGAAGATTGGGGTTCTCCTTCTAAAGAAACCGATGATTGGGAAAATTTAGGTGGAGAAGTGAGAAAACCTTCTCGCCGTACTAATACTAACAATAACCCCGTGCGTCCAGAAAGCCGCGATCAAGATGTTGTTCCTCCCAGACAAAAAAGACGGCGACCTCCTGCTGACTCAACTCCTCGAAGAGTGCGCGAAGATGATGAGGCAATAACAACTGACTACGTACCATACAATCCAATTGAAAAGTTAGATGAGGAACCGGATAACTCCACAAATTTTGATGATGTTTAAATCACCTCGGATGGATGTAAGCTTAGAGGCGACAAAAAATAGTTAATAGTTGAGGTGAAAAAATTTACACCTAAATTTTGGCTCCAAAGACCAATTCGCTGGAGCCTAGTTTTTAGCTTGACAAGTTTGCTGATATCTTGTAACTCCAATGATATCCCTATTGGGCCGACTTCCCTTAATAGTCGCTACACTGAGGAACAACCAGGATTGAGTGGAAATGGGCGCTTTTTAGCGTTTATTTCTAATCGCAATGGTAGTCATCAACTTTTGGTGTATGACTTGAGCCAGCAGCGCTTTGTTCGCACACCAGGCTTAAATCGACCAGAAACAATTGCTGAAAGTCCTAGCTTGAGCTATACCGGACGTTATATTGCTTATATTACTAGCGACCAAGGTAGACCCGTGGTAGCGCTTTATGATCGTGCTACGCAACAGTCGCAAATCCTCACCCCAACATATCGCGGCTGGGTCAGAAATCCTGGTATTAGTCCAGATGGACGCTATATTGTATTTGAAACCGCCAGCCGGGGTCAGTGGGATATTGAAGTATTAGATCGAGGCCCCAATCTGGAGTTAGATATACCCAATGGCGCTACTGTGGATACACCCCCGACATCACCATAGTGGCAGGGGGCAGGGGAGCAGAAGAAGCAAGGGAGCAGGGAGCAGGGAGACAAGGAGAAAGAAAGATTATGAACAAATTCAAGACATTCTTCATTCCCCTCTGCACCCCGCACCCCGAAGTTGCTCCACTTGGTGAGGCAGCCCGGTCTTGTTGTTCCAACAAAGAGGGACTGCCGAACCCGGAGGGGGAGACCCCAAGACCCACAAGGGGTGCGGCAGTCACTCATGGGGGAAACCCCCAAGACCGCGCTGCCTTACCGCACTTCTCTTCTGCCCCTCTGCCTCTTTCTCATGCCCCATGCCCAATACCCAATCGCATTATTCTTATACCTATATTTACTTGCTTAGGGTTATTAAGTGGATGTTTTGGCTATCCCCGCTTAGTAAGTTATCCTTTTGATCCGGGGGGACGCAGTATTAATAGTCTTGCGTCGGAATTAAATCCCCAAATTTCTGGAAGATACATTGTTTTTACTAGTGACAGGCGGGGTAGCCAAGATGTTTATATGTTTGATACATTGAGCCGCAGCTTAGTTGAGTTACCCGGTTTAAACTCTTTAGATACAATCGCCTCTCATCCTAGTGTTTCAGAAAATGGGCGTTATACTGTGTTTGCCGCTAGTCGCCAAGGGCGATCAGCTATTTTTATTTATGACCGCGAAACGCGCCAATCAAGGAGTTTAACGGCTAATTTGCAAGCAGAAGTTCGCAACCCTACTATTAGCGCTGATGGTAGTAGGATTGCTTTTGAGTCTAGTAACAATGGACACTGGAATATTTTAGTTTATAACCGTTCTGGACAGCCCTTGAATATATCTCAAGATCCCCGTTGAAGAGGAGCAGGGGAAGCAGGGGGAGCAGGGGAGGCAGCACTTCGACTACGCTCAGTACAAGTGCCCCATGCCCTATGCCCTATTCTCATTTTCTCTTTGCACAGATTCAATGAGCGATCGCACTTGTGAGGTTCCTTGAGAAGATTCAAAGGATAAGGGAAATTTGCCTCGACTTAACATTCGTAAACCTAAAGGTGCAAGAGTAAGCAATCCTTTGAGGTCTTTAAAATAGTTACCGACCACTTGTAACCCAAATTTTCGTTCGTCAATCCAACCACCTTCTTTAACTAAATCTACCAACACTTTCCGGTGACGAATTGAGCGACTGTCGTTGGCTTGTTTTTGTGCGAGAATTTCTTGCTTAATTTTAGTAATTTGCTCTAATGGTGCTACATCCATTGGGCAAACTGAATCGCAATAAAGACAGCGGGTACAGCCCCAAACGCCTTTAGTGCCATCATTATAGCTTGCTAAGCGATTTTCTGTATCACTATCGCGAGAATCTGCAACCATGCGGTAGGCTTTGGCTAAGGCGTGGGGGCCAACAAAGCTGGGATCAACTTCACGGGCATTGCACTCTGAGTAGCAAGCGCCACACATAATACAGTTACCAGTTTGATCTAAGCGCGATCGCTCTTGTGGTGTTTGCAAAAATTCTCGTTCTGGAATTTGTCGGGCGGCTGTACTTACATAAGGTGCGATCGCTTCTAGATTATTCCAGAAACTGCTCATATCCACGACTAAATCTTTAATCACGGGCATATTACCTAAAGGAGCCACCGTGATTTCTGGAATACTATTTGCTTTACCTTCTGGTGAACAAACTTTTTGTAATCTAGCAAGTTCATCACCAACATTTTCCTTACAAGCTAGAGCCGAACGTCCATTGATTCGCATAGAACAGCTACCACAAATTGTATTGCGGCAATTTTTGCGAAAGGCTAATGTTCCGTCTTGCTCCCACTTAATTTGATTGAGACAGTCCAGAATTGTATTGCTAGATTCCGCCGCTACAAGGTAAGTTTGCACAACAGGAGAGGAGTTTTCTTGTTGTCGAATGATCTTAAAAATAACTTCCATTATTACCAATTAAAGTCTTAAAATTATTTCACTAGCCTCAGAAATCATGAGTTAAGGCGGGTAGTTGCTAAAAGTGAGCTACACTTACACTCTTATTATTGCCCTTAATTCCAACCCATGTGTTAATAGGCTGATAATTCAAGAGCGACTGATTCTCATTCAAGGATAACCATAAAAATTTTAGTTGTATTAGCTCCATAAGCAAGATTTTTGCTTAACTTTCACTCTGATCACCAACAAGGTAATCGCAGCTTCATATTTAATTCGCCTGTTGGTAAGTACAAAAGCAGAGTATTGTCTAGAAAGCAAATTATATTCATCCTCTGTATCGCGAAAATATCCAAACTTAAGTAGTTTAGCTTCTTAATATATCTTGATGCCAACATTACTCCTAGCTATTTGTCAGCAAAATTCCACGAATAGTTACGAGAAAGAGAATTTTTGGGTTATACAAAAGTATTAAAGCAGATCATAGGCATCTAGAAGTAGTAATGAAGTACTTGTTAGATTGGCTAAGATTTATTCTTCCCATAGACAGACGTATAGAATACCCGACCGCTTTTTGTATTGTCCCAATAAACTGGCACAGAAAATCGTCACTATATTTTGTCTGGTCTCAAGCAAGTCAATCTTTGGATGTAACACATTTGTCAAAACTGACTCGTCTAAATTTAGATTAATTTTTATAAAAGACCTATGGCGATACTCACTAAGATAATAAAGTGGGAGAAAAATCCTCACTGCTTTTTGCTTATGGTCGCTCAAAAATTTAGATAAAACTTTACTAGCCATTTAAATTAAAAATTAAACAACTATTTTGCTATTATTAGTCCATGCTAGTATTTAATATAAAATTACGAAATCAAAAAATCAGAATCAATAGCCGTATAAGCGCGGCTACTACTGGTTTATTATTTCGTAATGTAGAGACATGAAATTTCTTGACTCTACAGGTAGGACAAAAGGGTGTATGTCCGTAAGACCATATTCAAATACAATGTTGTCCTCAGCTTAAGAGCGAGAGTGGTAAAAACCTTACAACTCAAAGGCAATAAGGGCAAGCACTGAAGGTGGAGAGCCTGTATTTTATTGGGTCTACAACTTATTTGTAGTAGAACTAAACGGCAATAAATCGGGAGGAGAATTCACCCTGCTGTCTTGAAAAATAGCTTAGGGGAAGCGACATCTTTGATGTGGCTTCGTTAATACAATGCTTTTTCTGCTTTTTGCCTCCCCAATGTGTAAAGGTGTCTTAAAATTACACCGCTACAGTAACGCCAAAAGAGAAAATAATTTTATTTCCGATGGCGAATAATGGTTAAAAGTGCCGTAAAATCACCGAAATTAATATCTGTGACACCACGAGTTCTAATCTATTATGGTTCCCCATAATAGAGGCACTTGAATTTCCTATAAGCAGGAATTCATACCTCACCCTAGAGTCACCAGTAGCTCTATAGCAGATGCTAAAAATTCAAATACTGGCATTGAGACGATATTATTTATCAGTTTGGAGAGAGTAAGGAAAAATTGAGCGTAATGACTGAAACTGCAACCGCGCCATTAACTGGAAAAGCACTGCTGGCTAAAGTAAAAGAACTTTCCACTTTGCCACGCCGAGAAAGAGCCAAGCAATGCGGCTATTACACAGTTACTAAGAATAATCAGGTTCGTGTTAATCTCACCGATTTTTATGATGCTTTGCTATCGGCTAGAGGGATTCCTCTTAGTCCAGAAGCCCCTAAAGATGGCCGTGGTCGTGAACCGACATATCGAGTGAGCGTTCATCAAAATGGTCAGATTGTGATTGGTGCTACTTACACTAAAGCAATGGGCTTAAAGTCGGGAGATGAATTTGAAATTAGGCTTGGTTACAAACATATTCACCTGATTCAACTTGGTGATACTGATAAAAAAGCAGCTCTAGAAGATATAGACTCTGATGAATCAGAGGAAGATCTAGAAGACGAAGAGTAAATATGCTAGTGGTAGGGATAAGTTGAAGATGAATGCTTCATAACTTGTTTCTACCCCTACAGCAATAAATAGCTATATTTAGAGAATTTTTTGACACTACAGAATACGATTAGACACCTTGCAAAAGTCACAAACTTTAGTAGAGTCTTGATTAGTAAACAGGAAATTTATTGAGCAAGAAGTCTATCGTGTTTTTTTTATTGGTTGAGAAAATTTTTTTAGGGACGGCTATCAATAGTCTGAGAGAATTTATGGAAAATGCGTCAGTACTAGTTGTAGTGATGGCATTTTTCATGAGTTGGATCGCATGTTGGTTGCCAGTAGTAGCAGTAGGGGCGATCGCACTTCATTGGCAACCTGATAAACCTTTACAGCCAGAGCATAAGTTACCCTTATTAGTCTCGCTCTACTTATTAGCTCCTTTAGCTCTTTGGGGAGTTATTTGGTTGAGTGATAGGTCTTTTTTAAATTATGGCTTAGTAGTAAATATTTCCTTACTCAGTTCTTTAGTACTAGGTTTTGGGTTGGGGGTGCTAAGTCTAGCTATAATGTTTAGCTGTCAATTTTGGCTGGGTTGGTGCAATTTTGAAAAATCGAATATCAAGTTAGTACCATCTATCTTGCCAAGCATTTTATTGATAGCATTATTTGTTGGAGGTATAGAAGAGTTAGTTTTTCGCGGATTTCTGTTAACCGAGTTAGAGAAGAATTACTCAATTTGGCTAGCAGCTGCAACTTCCAGCTTAATTTTTGCCGTTCTACATTTAGTTTGGGAGCAACGTGAAACCCTACCCCAACTCCCTGGATTGTGGCTAATGGGCATGATGTTGGTGCTGGCAAGGGTAGCAGATGGTGGCAGGTTAGGCATAGCTTGGGGACTGCACGCCGCGTTAATATGGACAATCGCTACTGTAGACACAGCACAACTAATTACTTATACAGATAACACCTCTGAATGGTTCACTGGTAAAAATAAAAAACCCCTAGCCGGGGTAGCAGGGATTACATGTGTATTGGTAACTACTTTAATTATTTGGTTGATCTCCAAGTATTTTTAATTGCGATCACGTCACTTTCTTAACGCGATCACATTTTCATAGATGTTTCAAGCAACTGAATTTAACGTGAGTCTTCAACAAAGGCGCACGTTAATTTATAAGGTTTCCCATTCATCTCTGGTGATATTAGCTTGACGTAATATTCTATTTAGTAAGCTTGTACTGATGTCTCCCTGATGCGGATTGGGAATTGTCAGCTTTAATTCACCTTTTAGCATGTACTGATGTTTACCACCTGCATAAAGCCCATCAAAATCTATATCTTCTAAGTAACGAATCAGATCCCGCCGATTAATTGAGCCAAAGGGTGGCATTATGCGACCTTTTGGTTAAAATTTAAGTCAATATCATCCAGTATAGGTAAGGTGTGACCCATACGCAGTCCCAGTATTAACCATCCTTCCAGAGTGTCTTGCAAATCTTCTCGACAAGCTTCTAGCGTGATAGCATTTGCCCACACTCCTTGGCATTCTGGAATCTTACCATAGAAAGTTCCATCCTCAAGCAACTCGTAAGTTGCTTTGTGCATAGCTGTATGAATATAATTTGTTAACATTTATACTTTCTTAGAAGTTCATTTAGCTTTTTGCTCGATTTGTCTATGAGTGAAATTTTATTTCTAACTGCGAATCTACAAAACTTGATTTTGTTTAATAAATAATTTTTAATTTATAAGAATACGATCGCGCTACTTTCTCAACGCGATCGCATTTATATCCATAGCCTAAGCAATGAGATTGATCGCTGCACTAATCAAATGATGAGTAATCGGCAGACTATCTACCACCATCCCCAAACACAACAGCATCATGTAAGAGATGGAATAGAGGAATAAATCTCTGGCTACAGTGCGATCTTCTGGATTTTGCAACAAGCGCCAAGATTTGTGGATAAATAATCCTCCTAAACCAACTGCGATCGCGGCATAAATGACTCCACTAGCATGTAAGGGATATACCAATAACAAAGTTGCTGTCACCGTAATCAGCGTGTAGTACCAAATCTGTCGTACTGTTGCTACATCACCAGCAATCACAGGTAACATTGGTATGCCAACTTTGGCGTAGTCATCCCGAATCATCAGCGCTAACGCCCAGAAATGGGGGGGTGTCCACAAAAATACAATGGCGAAAATTAACCATGCTGCCCAGCTTAAAGTGCCTGTGACAGCAGCCCAACCTACTAACGCTGGAATTGCCCCAGCAGCACCACCAATCACAATATTTTGGGTACTGTGGCGTTTTAACCAGTGGGTGTAAACCAAAATATAGAAAACAATGCCAGAAAATGCTAATGAAGCAGCGAGTAAATTAGCAAATACTGCTAGTAGAGTAAAGGAGATTGCGGCTAGGGCGATCGCAAAAATTAGAGCATCACGAGGCTGCACTTTCCCTGAAGGCATTGGACGATGGCGCGTCCTCTCCATGTCATAATCAATATCTCTATCGTAGATACAGTTAATTGTCTGGGCGCTAGCAGCAGCCAATGTGCCGCCAGTAAGAGTTACTAGCAACAGTAACGGGTCTACTTCTCCCTTAGCAGCAATCCACATACTGCCAGCAGTGGTAATTAAAAGCAACGGAATAATCCGAGGTTTGGTTAGCTGGTAGTAGCTTTGAATTACTTGTAGAAATGTTTCGTGGTGGCGGGAGACATTAGTCTCAATCATGTTGGCTGTAGTTCCTTATTTTTTTTTCAACAACTTAATATGCAGCCCCTGCTGAGTCTGGTTCTTAAGTTTGAGTAAAAACACAGACTTTTTTACACCTACTTGGGTCGCAATCTTCGCCGTTGGGGCTTCCATGAAAGAGTGCTACTCACAGCTGGATTTGTAGAGTCAATGACTTGTAGTCTCTTGGAGTGCAGGTGAAGATGAGGTTGGGATAATTCCACCACTTCTAGTTGCTAGAGGTTCGTGCTAGATGTGATGTCAAGTTCTTTTCACTGCTAAATAACCAATGGCTAATATAGCAATCCTATTTGATTTGTGAAAATTGAGAGGCTCAGATCCCCGACTTCTCAAACAAATCGGGGATCTTGTTGTTCACTAATGATTTAGGACTGCTATAGCTATTAGTCATCAGTAACAGTAAGGGAAAAAGCAAGATGCAAATGAACTTGAACTACGCTATGGATTCGATCCATGTGCTTGTGTACTTATAGCAGATGTTGTTAGATCAACAGAGTAAGGACTGATATCACGGCTAGCAATCCAGTCACGCAATGCTAAAACTGTGAAAGCCACTAAAGTACCCAGTAAAGTCGCTCCCACAGCTTGGTGAGAGACGGTAAGAGGCTCGACTTGCAGGTGTAATCGGAAAGTAGCAACTCCCAAAAGGATTTGTAAAACCAACAATCCACCAGCCATATTTGCCAATCGCCGTAAAGCTGGATGCAGCGCAGGTGTTCGCCAGGAAATCAATACTACTGCTAAGGTGGCAACAGTTGGCGGTACTAAGCCCAAAATATGGCTATACATCACACCGCAAAGCTGAGAACCGCCAAAGCATTGGTGTAATGCCCAGCGAGATCCGACTAAAGCACCTAATAGACTTTGTAAGTAAACTAAGATAGCGGCAGTTAAGCCTACCCAAGGCAACTTACCAACATTTCCAGTTCCCTGATAGGGAGTAAGTGCCGTGCCGATAATTAACAGGGTAATGAAAAACAACAGTGCCGTTCCCAAGTGGGCGGTGACAATATCAAACCGCAACAGTTGAGTGACAGTCAGCCCCCCCAAAACCCCTTGAAAGACGATTAAAAACAAGGAGAATGTGGATGCCCAAGGTAGCCAGGTGGGTAAGAAACGACGATGCCACCAAGATAAACCAAATAGGGCGATCGCGCTGACACCAATCAAACTCGCATCTAACCTGTGGAACCACTCCAAAAATACTTGGAAATTCATTTGCTTGGCTGGCACTAGTTCGCCATAACATAATGGCCAGTCTGGGCAAGCGAGTCCAGCATTCATAACGCGGGTGACACTGCCTATTGCCATCAAAATTAATGTAGCTATGCACATCCGCCAAACCAAGCGACGAATCACTTCTTTGGGTTTTTGCTGCTCTGCTGCCGCTTCATTTTGTTGTTCTAGGACAAACTCGTTCATGAACAATACCTTCTGCCCGCTTTTGGTAGTAGTTCTCTAAAAATGAATAATGATCAATTTTTAGTACCGACCCATCTTTACCCTAGCGTATAGCCTCAGGTTTTATAGATTGGCTTTCACTTATACATTGAATCACTCCAGCGAGTTTTAGCCCGAAGCTTTAGGTATTTTTCAAGTTGTTAGCATTTGATAAATGCCAACCAATTTAATTGTTGTGAATTTTTCCTGAAATTTTTTCACTGATTTTCATCTATATTTTGGCAATATTTGATAGATATCTTCTACTTAAGATTAGTAATGTAGTCAAAAAAATTAATAAAAACTTCAGACCTTTAGCCCCGTCAGCTGGCAGCCTAGACTACCTTAGTAAGTGAGCCACTTTCAGATAACGTAGTAATTTCAATTAAGTAAACCGTGAAGATTCCAAGTACAATCTGGACATTACTCATTGGCATTGGGCTAACGCTAGTCAGCCTTTGGTACGGTCAAAATCACGGTCTGTTGCCGACAGCAGCATCGGATGAAGCCGTTTTAGTAGATAATCTGTTTAATACGATGATGATCGTTTCTACAGGTATATTCCTGTTGGTCGAAGGTGTTTTAATTTACTCTGCATTTAAATACCGTCGGCGCGCAGGTGATAATGAAGACGGCCCGCCAGTTGAGGGTAATGTGCCTTTAGAAATCCTCTGGACGGCGATCCCAACAATTATCGTGATCGGTATTTCTGTTTACAGCTTTGATGTATACAACGAAATGGGTGGCTTTAATCCTCATGCCGTCCATGAAGCTCCGATTACTCAGCAATCGATGACAATGCCAGGAGCAGCGATTGCCGCAACTTTAAACGATACCCCTCCTAGCACAGAACCCAACCTCAATCAAGAAAAATCTGATGAGGCCATGCAAGATCCAGCTACCGCAGCAGTCCGCAATGCCGATCAAATTCCTCAAAAACGGAATGCTCCTGGTGTAGGTATTGTGGCTCCGACTATTGGCGGCAGTCTTGACAAAGCAGGCCAACCACCAGAATTGCTAGTTAATATTACAGGTCTCCAATACGCCTGGATTTTCACTTATCCCGAAACTGGTATAACTACAGGTGAGTTACACGTTCCCGTTGGACGTGAGGTGAAAGTTAACATGACAGCTAACGATGTTATCCACGCCTTTTGGGTTCCAGAATTTCGCCTGAAACAGGATGTTATTCCTGGTAGACAGAGCGAAATTCGCTTCACGCCCAAAATAGCAGGTACTTATGACCTCGTTTGCGCTGAACTTTGTGGCCCCTACCACGGTGCAATGAGATCGCAAGTAGTAGTTGAAACCCAAGAGGCTTTTGATCAATGGATGCAAGAGCAGCTAGTAGCCAGCAAAGAAACACTAAATCAAGCTGTTGCGATGAATCCTGCTAATCAATCCCCAAATGAATTTCTTGCTCCCTACATTAAAGACATGGGAATTAAGCCAGAAATGCTTAATCATATTCACCATTAGTCAGTGGTCAGTGGTTAGTAGTCAGTGGTAAAGAAACAACTGACCCTGCGGGTGAATCCTGTGGATACGCTACGCGATCGCCAGTTACTCATGAGGGAAACTCCCAAGACCGTACTGTCTCACAACTGACAACTGACAACTAACAACCAACTCTTATGACACAAACTCAGTTACAAGAAACCGCCAATATTCCTGCCCATATTGAAGAGCCAGGAATCAGAAAATGGCAAGATTACTTTGGCTTTAACACCGATCACAAGGTGATTGGGATTCAATACCTAGTCACTACGTTCATTTTTTACTGTATTGGTGGTGTATTAGCTGACTTAGTTCGCACAGAACTACGAACACCAGAAGTAGATTTTGTTACGCCTGAAGTTTATAACAGCTTATTTACGCTGCACGCCACAATCATGATTTTTTTGTGGATTGTGCCGGCTGGTGCGGGTTTTGCTAACTATTTGATCCCTTTAATGATTGGGGCAAAAGATATGGCGTTCCCGCGCTTGAATGCAGTTGCCTTTTGGATGATTCCACCTGCTGGATTGTTGTTGATTGCTAGTTTATTAGTAGGCGATGCACCGGATGCAGGTTGGACTTCCTACCCTCCCTTAAGCTTGGTAACAGGTCAAGTGGGTGAGGGAATTTGGATTATCAGCGTTTTGTTGCTAGGGACATCATCAATTTTGGGAGCAATCAATTTCCTGGTGACAATGCTGAAAATGCGTACCCCAGGATTAGGTTTCTTTCAACTGCCATTATTTTGTTGGGCAATGTTTGCCACCTCAGCTTTAACTCTGGTATCAACGCCAGTGTTAGCAGCAGGTCTAATTTTGCTAGCTTTTGACTTGATTGCTGGCACAACATTTTTTAATCCAACAGGCGGTGGTGATCCGGTAGTTTACCAGCACATGTTCTGGTTTTACTCTCACCCAGCGGTTTATATTATGATTTTGCCTTTCTTTGGGGCAATTTCAGAAGTGATCCCCGTGCATTCTCGCAAGCCAATTTTTGGCTATAAAGCGATCGCCTATTCATCTTTGGCAATTAGCTTTTTGGGGCTAATTGTTTGGGCGCACCACATGTTTACCAGCGGTATTCCTGGTTGGTTGCGGATGTTTTTTATGATCACCACCATGATCATTGCCGTACCTACAGGAATTAAAATTTTCAGTTGGTTGGCAACTATGTGGGGTGGAAAAATCCAACTCAACAGTGCCATGCTTTTCGCTATGGGCTTTGTGGGTACATTCGTGATTGGCGGCATTAGTGGCGTGATGTTGGCGGCTGTACCGTTTGATATCCACGTTCATGATACTTATTTTGTCGTGGCACACTTGCACTATGTCCTATTTGGTGGTAGTGTTCTTGGCATTTATGCAGCGATTTACCACTGGTTCCCGAAAATGACGGGACGAATGCTCAACGAATTTTGGGGTAAGGTTCACTTTGCTTTGACAATTGTTGGTCTTAATATGACCTTCTTACCCATGCACAAGTTGGGAATGATGGGTATGAATCGCCGTATTGCCCAGTATGACCCTAAATTTACATTTCTCAACGAAATTTGCACTATAGGCGCTTATATCCTGGCAGTTTCGACATTTCCCTTTATTATCAATGCCATTTGGAGCTGGTTATACGGTGAAAAAGCTGGTAATAATCCCTGGAGAGCGCTTACCTTAGAGTGGATGACTACCTCACCTCCAGCGATCGAGAATTTTGACAAACTCCCAGTCTTAGTTACAGGCCCTTACGACTATGGCTTGGAAAAGGCTAATGAAGGTGTACCTTTATCTGATCCTAATCCAGTCTTATCTGGTGGTCCAAACTCAGTACTAAGAGCAGAACCCAATCCAGCGGTTGCTGCTAATCCTGAAGACCGTAAATAAATAGGATATGGGGCATGGGGAACAACAGGAATTGGAGGTGCGGGGTGCAAGGGGGATAAAGATAAAATTAGCTCTTTCTCCTTTTCCCCCTGCTCCCTGCTCCCTGCCCCCTTTCCTCTTCCCCCGCCTCCCCTGCCTGCCCTTTAAATATTAAAGATTCATGCAAAGTCAAACAATTGATCCAGCTCAAACTGAACTGAATCATCACCATGCAGCAGAAACTGCTGGTCATCACGAAGAACATCCAGACCATCGTTTGTTTGGGTTAGTTGTCTTCTTGATTGCTGAAGGGATGATTTTTATCGGGTTGTTCGGAGCTTATTTAGCTTTCCGTGCTACCTTGCCTGCATGGCCTCCAGCAGGTACACCAGAGTTAGAATTATTGCTACCCGGAGTCAATACTATCAATCTAATTGCTAGTAGTTTTGTCATGCACAATGCCGACACTGCTATTAAAAAGAATGATGCGCGGGGTATGCGTACTTGGTTAGCAATTACGGCGGCGATGGGTGCTATTTTCTTGGTAGGTCAGGTGTATGAATATACCCATTTAGAATTTGGTCTGACTACCAATTTATTTGCTAGTGCATTTTACGTTTTGACTGGCTTCCACGGACTGCACGTTACTATCGGCGTTGTCGCAATTGTTGCTGTGCTGTGGCGATCGCGCGTTCCCGGTCATTACAGTAATGAAAAGCACTTCGGTATCGAAGCTGCTGAGATTTACTGGCACTTTGTTGATGTGATTTGGATTATTCTGTTCGGATTACTATATCTACTTTGAGTATTAATTACTTAGTTATTCATTCCACGCGAATAACTAAATTAGCCCCCTTTTGGGGGTTTTTTTAATCGCTAATTTATCGGAAGAGGCAGGGGGCAGGTGGTAAAAATTTGAACTTATACCAATTCTTCATGAAGATGCACTAAATTTTTAATTACGAACCGCCAAGAACGCCAAGAGCGCCAAGAAAGAAAAGTATATGATTAAGTGCAAATTTATAGAGAATTGGTATTAGTGATCAATGTTCTGTATTACTAATTTTCTTGATCCGAAGTATCCTTAGTTAATCGTTCTTGATTATTTATTGGAGTTTCTGCTGTCCAATTCTCATCTAATGGTGGAGATTCAGGTACAACTACTAACTCAGTTTCGTTTGGATGATGACTTCCCCACTGATCTAAAACGTCGTGAATCAGCACTTCTTGCAGCCAAATTTTAGCGACAACGGTTAGAGGTAGGGCGAGAAATAATCCCAGAAAACCAAAGAAGGTAACGAAAAATAGTTGAGAAATTAATGTCACGGCTGGCAATAATGAGACTTGATGCGCCATGACAATGGGCGTAATGAAATTGCTTTCAGCTTGCTGAATAATAAAATATAAAATCAAAACAGCCAGACATTTCCAGGGAGCATCTAATAAAGCGATCGCCATTGCTGGAACTACACTTAATGTTGGCCCCAAATTGGGAATTAAGTTTAAAAATCCTGCCAAAACTCCTAAAGCTAGTGCCGCCTTGACACTCAAAATAGATAAGCCAGTCACACTCATCAGCCCAACGACACACATGGCAATGAAAGCACCTGTAATCCATCCCCCCAAAGAAACTTCACATTGATCCAAAATCCCATCTACCCGCCGCCGATAAAACGAGGGAAACATCCGTACAAATACTTTGCGGTAAGCTAAGGGATTAGCTAATAACATACCTGTCAAAACCAGCACCAGCAAAGTTTTAAGTACAACTTCTAAAGAGGTAGATACAAAAGCGAAAGAACTTCCTAATACCCGATTTATTAAAGGCTGTGCTTGTTGAATCAGGCTGTTGATATCAGGTATATAAGGAATCATCTGGGGAGGAACTAAAGTTTTGAGGTGAAGTAGCCAACTATTGAAGCGTTGTATACCTTGGGGAACTCGATAAGTTAATTCCTGAAACTGCTGCACAAAAGACGGCACAATCAGCCAGAAAAAACCCACAACACCTGCAAAAAAGATCGCTACTGCTAGTAAAACGCCAAATCCCCGCTTCATTCCTGAACGTTGAAAGCGTTGTGCTAAACGATTTAAGGTAGTAGCCAATACAATTGCGGCAAACATCAATAAAAGTACTCCTTTGATTTGCCACAAAATATATAAAGACAAAAGTAAAGCGATTAAGCCGATCCATTGACCGAGTTTCACAGGCTGGCTCCGAGTAGTTGGCAAGATGCAATTTCTGTTTAATGTAGCTAGGTTAGCTGATTTTACTCAAAAGATTGCTGGTATTGGCAAAATTAAAATAGTGCTGATTTATATATAAAACGTGAGTGCAGAAAGTTTAGAAAAAGCTACAGCTAGATACCAAACTGGAAGACTTGCCTTTGAAAGTGGGCAATACAGAGAAGCTGTGGAAAATTTAGAAAAAGCAAGCGCCCTGTTGGCTCGTAATTCTCGCCTTGGGGGTGAAGTAGAACTTTGGCTGGTGACAGCTTATGAAGCAGCTGGGCGCACAGAAGAGGCGATCGCTCTTTGCCAACAACTTAAACGCCATCCCTTCGCAGAAACTAATAAACAGGCAAAGCGGTTGCTCTATATTTTACAAGCGCCAAAGCTGCAAAGACCAAGCGAATGGATGACCGAAATTCCAGATTTAGGTACACTGCCTGACAATGAATCTAAAGTTCGCGTCACTGTTAACCCTCGGAAATCTTCTGGTCAAAAAACGGCTGAACCAGAATTTGTTGACTTAAGTCAGGTCAATACCAGAGATAATCGCTTTATCTGGGTAGCGCTAATTGCCATTGGTTTTACAATTTCGTACTTGATTTGGTCAAGTTTTTGAAGTAAATCCTTACATACTTCATAAGTTAGTTGACTTTTTGGGAGATATACAGTAATGAATGCTTTTTATTTCGACAAGATTTTAACGTGGTTAATCAGACCATTGAGTTTTGTAATGGAAAAAATGGTATTGATCACATCACCGACTAATCGAAATTCGCTCTCCCAAATGCCGCTAAAAAAGAGAAAAGCCAAAATCCCCAAATCTATTTTGTGGCTGGTACTATTAACATCGCTGTTTCTGTCTGGTTGTGTTCAATATGATGTAGGCGTGAACTTTGACAACTCAAATAGCGGTGAAATGGTGCAGCATATTAAGTTGGGAGAACGGCTCACCAGTTTTAGCGGCGATTATGTATATGCTTGGTTAAACAGTATAGAAAGCCGCGCCCGCGACTTAGAAGGTAAAGTGCGGCGAGTTTCTAAAGAAGATTTGATTGTGACAATTCCCTTTACTAATGGTCAAGAGTTACAAACAAAGTTCAACAAATTTTTTAACTCTCGTGTCAATCAAGAAACTGAACCTGTACCAAGTGAAACTGATTCAGAATTACCAAGAATAGAATCTAACTTACTTTTAGAGCAGCAAAACTTTTTACTTTTAGTGAAGAACCGATTGATTTATGATTTAGACTTGCGATCGCTTTCAATAATTGCCAGCAAAGGTAACGTTTTATCTGATACTGGTTCTATTCTCGATTTGGATTTTAGCTTGAAGACTCCTTGGGGAGCTAAGAACATACCCATAGCTGAAAATGCGATTGAGCCAGAAAAAAGAGGCAAGCGGCTAGTCTGGCAGTTAAGAACTGGTGAACTCAACCACATAGAAGTAGTTTTCTGGCTTCCTAGCCCTCTTGGTATTGGTAGTTTATTGATTCTGCTGTTTGTTTGGGGAGGCTTTTATCTCAGATATACTTTCATGCCAGACCCCAGGATTCAGTTTGCTCCCAAAGTAGCAGTTACAGAGTAGAAGAAGCAGGGGAGGCAGGGGAGGCAGGGGAGCAGGGAGCAGGGAGACAAGGAGAAAGAAAGATTATGAATAAATTCAAGAGATTCTTCATTCCCCTCTGCACCCTGCACCCTGCCCCAATTCCTCCTTCCCATGCCCAATGCCCCATGCCCCATGCCCTTCAAGGTGACAACCGTTCGATTTTCCAACTACCATCTTTTAAGTGAGTATAAAGCAAGCGATCGTGTAACCGACTAGAACGTCCTTGCCAAAACTCGATTTCTGATGGAATTACTCGCAAGCCTCCCCAGTGAGGTGGGCGGGGAATCTCCTGATTTTCATATTTGCTCTGAAATTCTTGCATCCGTTGCTCTAGAAATTCTCGGCTAGCAATTACTTCACTTTGATTAGATACCCACGCACCCAAGCGACTTTTGACAGGACGGATTTCAAAATACTTATCTGATTCTGTTTCCGAAACTTTTTCTACATGTCCAGAAATCCTGACTTGACGTTCTAGTTCTGCCCACCAAAATACTAAAGATGCTTGGGGATTTTCTGCTAGTTCTTGTCCTTTGCGACTATTGTAGTTAGAGAAAAACACAAAACCCCGTTGATCAAAATCTTTGAGTAACACCATTCTTGCCGAAGGCTTACCATCTGGTGTAGCAGTGGCAAGAGTCATCGCGTTGGGTTCAATAAGTTGGGCAGATAATGTCTGCTCAAACCATTTTTGAAATTGGATAAATGGATTGGGATCAATTTCAGTTTCACTCAAACCTTCTAAGGTGTAATCTTTTCGGAGATCGGCTATAGTTTTTTCCATCGTCATTTGTTTTTTTAATCAGATACGCTTATATACGTTTTTAATAAAAATATCTATGATGATGATTAACACGAGTAACACTTGTAGAAATTTTATCTAGGAGGCTTGAAAATCGATTGCCTCAGATGCGCCGTTTGGCCTCCCTTCAACGTTTATTGATTTATGGTCTGAGCGGCCCGATTATTGCTCTTAACGTCTGGCTGCTGTCGGTGCTTTTTCGATATTTCCAGCATCCTATTACTATTTTGAGTGTTGCAGCGATTCTGGCTTTTTTACTAAATTATCCAGTTAAGTTCTTTGAACGCGCTCGAATCACTCGCACCCAAGCAGTTATTATCGTTTTGCTGATCACTTTGACTTTGTTGTTGATTCTGGGCATTACCTTAGTACCAATGGTAATTGACCAAACAATTCAACTTCTCAATAAAATTCCTGATTGGTTGAGTATCAGTCAAGCAAACCTAGAAAGATTTGAGGTATTTGCCAAGCAGCGACGCTTACCTGTTGATTTGAAAGTTGTGAGCAATCAAATCAATGCCAATATTCAAAATCTGGTGCAACAAATAGCTTCTGGGGCTGTGGGATTTGCCGGAACGTTGCTTTCAGGATTACTTAATGTGGTGCTAGTGGTTGTACTGGCATTTTACATGCTTTTATATGGCGATCGCGTCTGGTCTGGTCTGGTCAATCTCTTACCATCCCATATTGGAGTTCCTTTGACTGTATCCTTGCAGCTCAACTTCCAGAACTTTTTTCTGAGTCAGTTACTGCTAGGATTATTCATGATTGTAACGCTCACCCCAATTTTCTTATCTTTAAAAGTGCCCTTTGCCTTATTGTTTGCTATACTCATTGGACTCTCAGAACTAATTCCCTTTATTGGGGCAACTTTGGGCATTGGTTTAGTAACAATTTTAGTATTGCTGCAAAATTGGTGGTTGGCAGTTCCAGTGGCGATAGCGGCTATTCTCATGCAACAAATTAAAGATAATTTGTTAGCTCCCAAATTATTCGGCGATTTTATTGGACTTAACCCCATTTGGATTTTTGTAGCGATTTTGATGGGATTTGAGATTGCTGGATTTCTGGGTACACTTGTTGCTGTGCCGATTGCTGGTACTATCAAAGGCACTTTCGATGCTATTAAAAATGGTCAGACAGGTGACTTTGTATCAGTAGTCACGGTGGCTCAAGATCCACCCTCAGATTATGACAGCAATTAAAGAAACAAAGAGTAGTCAGTTGTCAGTGGTCAGTGGTCAGCGATGTACTGAGTTTCGACTACTTCGACTTCGCTCAGTACAAGTGCGCTCAACTACCGTGCAGTCGAAGTGTTGTTTTTAATTAAGGATTTATACTTAAAATTTTGTATAAAAATATGATGTTATACTAACATTTTGGATTCACGACTAGGGCATTGATGGTTTTGCAGATTTTACATCTGTAATTTTAATTTACCCGGTATCTCCAATTCAAATCTGGCAAAATCGCAAATCAGGATGGATGCTTCCGAGCTATTAGAAACAATAACACTCCTCATTGACCAAGCAGAGCGAGGGGAAATAGATCCTTGGGATGTCCAAGTAATTGAAGTAATTGACCGTTATTTAGAACTAATGGCCCCAGAGGCCACGACTAGAGGCTATGAAGCTGATTTATCTCAATCTGGACAGGCTTTTTTATCAGCATCCATGCTAGTGCTATTCAAGGCTAACACCTTGATGCAATTATCAACAGTAGAAAGTTTAGAAGATGTAGCAGATGATGCACTGCTAGAAAGTGAAGACGGAGCATTATATCAAGCCCAGCGTTTACAGTTAGAACGGCACTTGCGTCGCCGCCCATCTGCAATGCCACCACCCAAACGCCGCGTCACCCTGCAAGAGTTAGTCAAACAGTTGCAGATTATGGCGAATCAGCTGAAACTTGCACAAAAAGCCAGCAAGCCTGTTCGCTCCAAACGTCAGCCTAGTGTCCAAAGTATGCGGCAGGCGCTAGAATTAGCTCATCAGGAAAATCTGACGGAAGTAGCTAAAGAGTTAGAGCAAGTGCTGCATATCTCGGCAAGAGAACTACTTCTAGAACAGAATTGTTTAAATTTAGAACAACTTGTACATTTGTGGACTCAGACAAAGGAACCACAGCACAATGAATCCGCCCATGCCTCAGAACACAGCCACTTAGTTAGTGTATTTTGGGCGCTACTACTGCTTTCGGCTCAATCTAAGGTAGAGCTATTTCAAGAAGAATTTTACCAAGAAATAAAAATTCGTTTACTCACAGATTCAACTCTTTAGAGTAACCCCAGAACTGAGCCAGTCTAAACTATGACTATGGACAGCTTACAGGCGATCGCTTTAGCAAAATCTCAAATCAGAGTAAATTGAAAATATGACTAATTGTTAATGATTTGGCCATGCTATTAGTTGCAACAACTAGCAAATTCCTGTTATCCCTGTTGTTAAGGGTTACTTAGAGCATAAATAAAAACTGATGATTAAGTATCCACTCATTAAAAGTAAACTGGCTTGTGGTTGAGGAATAAAATTTTATGAAAGCGATGATTCTCGCAGCGGGTAAGGGTACACGCGTTCGTCCAATTACCTATACAATTCCCAAACCAATGATTCCCATCCTGCAAAAACCAGTGATGGAATTTCTCCTAGAACTTTTACGCCAACATGGATTTGACCAAATTATGGTCAACGTTAGTCATTTGGCTGAGGAAATAGAAAACTATTTCCGTGATGGTCAGCGGTTTGGTGTGCAGATTGCCTATTCTTTTGAAGGAAAAATTGATGACGACGGTAAACTAGTCGGGGAAGCAATCGGCTCTGCTGGAGGTATGCGCCGTATTCAAGACTTCTCACCATTTTTTGACGATACCTTTGTGGTATTGTGCGGTGATGCTTTGATTGACCTGGATTTATCCGCCGCAGTTAAATGGCACAAATCCAAAGGCTCAATTGCCACTATCATTACAAAATCTGTTCCCAAAGAAGAAGTTTCTAGCTATGGTGTAGTTGTTACTGATGAAGATAGTCGCATCAAAGCTTTCCAAGAAAAACCCTCAACAGAAGAAGCACTAAGTACCAACATCAACACAGGTATTTACATTTTTGAGCCAGAGGTATTTAAATATATACCTTCTGGAGTGGAATATGACATTGGTGGCCAGCTATTTCCCAAACTTGTAGAAATTGGTGCTCCCTTCCACGCTATTGCAATGGATTTTGAGTGGGTGGATATTGGTAAAGTACCAGACTATTGGCGAGCGATTCGTGGCGTGCTACTGGGTGAAATCAAAAACGTACAAATTCCAGGTCATGAAGTCGCCCCTGGGATTTACACTGGCTTAAATGTAGCCGTGAATTGGGACAAAGTAGATATCACAGGCCCAGTTTATATCGGTGGCATGACCAGGATTGAGGACGGAGCAAAAATCGTCGGCCCGGCGATGATTGGCCCTAATTGCTGGATATGCAGTGGCGCAACGGTAGATAATAGTGTGATTTTTGAATGGTCACGTTTAGGACCAGGAATACGGTTAGTTGACAAACTAGTATTTGGACGTTACTGCGTAGATAAAACTGGTTCAGCAATAGATGTCCAAGCTGCTGCTTTAGACTGGCTAATTACCGATGCTCGTCAGACACCACCAGACGATACGCCTCTTGAGCGACAAGCGATTGAGGAATTATTGGGAACAAACGCCATTTAGGGAATAGGGCATGGGGCATAGGGGATGGAAATAAATAGGACAGGTCTAATGGAGAATGTGAATAACACTCAATGCCCAATGCCCAATGCCCAATGCCCAATCTTAACTATTTAAGTACGTGTATCTTCTGAGACTCTGTTCATAAGTTTGCAGTAGTCGCTGAGATTCTGCCAAGGTGATGTGCTTTTCTTCTAAAGCTTTCTCACAACGTTGGCGGATGTTTTCCACCATATCTTCAGAGTCATACTGCACGTAGCTCACTACTTCGCTCATGGTGTCGCCTTTGACGACATGTTGAATTTGGTAGCCTTTAGGGGTCAACTGGATGTGAACTGCATTGGTATCACCGAATAAGTTATGCAAGTTGCCCATAATTTCTTGGTAAGCTCCATTGAGGAACATACCCAAGTAATAAGGTTCCCCAGAGTTGAAGGGATGCATTTCTAAAACTGACTTGACATCTCGTAAGTCAATAAAGCGATCAATTTTACCATCACTATCGCAGGTGAGATCCGCTAAGATACCACGCCGTGTCGGTTCTTCATCTAAACGGTGTATGGGCATAATCGGAAATAGTTGATCGATCGCCCAACAATCTGGTGCTGATTGAAACACAGAAAGATTAATGTAGTAAATGGAAGCCATGATTTTTTCTAGGTCTTCCAATTCATCGGGTACGTATTCTTGCTGCCTAGTAATGTTAAGAATTTTTTGACAACAAGCCCAGTAGAGTCGTTCTGCTTTAGCTCGTTCTCTCAGGCGTAAAATACCTAAGTTGAAGCGGCTAATAGCTTCTTCTTTGAATTGGGCAGCATCATGATAAAACTCTTGGTAATTTTCTTGGTTGATGGATTGATATGTTTCCCAAAGGTAATTAATAACCGGGGATTCTCCTTCTTGAGGAGGTTCTGGTGGATCAAGGGGGACATCACTGGTGCTGAGAACGTCAAAAATCAGCACCGATTGATGGGAAGCGATCGCTCGTCCACTTTCACTAATGAGCGTCGGTACAGGAATTTGTCGCTCTGCACAAGTATCTTTTAACTCTGCCACAATATCGTTGGCATAGTTTTGCATGTTGTAGTTTTTCGAGGCGTAGAAGTTCGTTTGAGAGCCATCGTAATCTACACCCAAGCCGCCGCCAACATCGAGATATTTCATATCTCCCCCCAACATGGCTAATTCCACATAGATGCGGCTAGCTTCTTGAATGGCATCTTTAATGATGTTAATGGCGGAGATTTGCGAACCAATATGAAAGTGCAACAACTGTAACGAATCCAGCAAGTCAGCTTTTTGCAACTTGTCAACAGCCTGGATAATTTCCGGCATTGTCAAACCAAATTTAGCGCGATCGCCGCTGGAAGTTCCCCAGCGTCCCATGCCTTGAGTACTTAATTTAGCCCGAACTCCCAAAATCGGCTTAATCCCCAATTGGCGATTCGCATCAATTACCAAATCTACTTCTTCAATCTGTTCTAGGACGATAATTGGTGTTTGCCCTAGTCGTTGGGCTAGCATCGCCGTTTCAATGTATTCTCGGTCTTTGTAGCCATTACAAGTGAGTAATGCTCCTGGCGTATCTAGGATAGCTAGAGCAATCATTAATTCCGGCTTAGAACCAGCTTCTAAGCCAAATTGATGCGGTTTACCAAAACGTACCAAATCTTCAATTAAATGCCGCTGCTGGTTGCACTTGACAGGGAATACCCCTCGATAAACACCAGGGTAGTTGTAGCGGGCGATCGCTTTGGCAAAACAAGAGTTCAATCGCTCAATTCGGTCTTCCAAAATATCGGAAAAACGAATCAAGATCGGAAGCCCCAAATTACGCTGCTTTAAAGCGTTGACCAGTTCAAATAAATCTAGAGAACCCCCGCGATCGCCTTTAGGAGAAACAGTCACATGACCAGCAGCATTAATCGAAAAATACGGTTGTCCCCAACCTTCAATGCGGTATAAAGCTTCGCTATCCTCAATTTTCCAGGAGCGAGGTAAATCTCCTTTAGTAGTATTCGGTGGTAAGAGCTTTTTTTGCTTATGATTTTTCACTTCAGAATTATGTCCATTGGACGGTACTTTTACCACCTCTTCAGATGTAGCAGTTAACTCAACATCCATTGATTCCTGACCTCTGTGTTTCACCCACGAAAAACAATTTAACTCATTAATCTGGTAATCGATATGTACCTAGAGATAATTTCTGAGATAAACTCTGATTGGTCAGTAGTGAGCCAGCGTTACTGACGAAGTGAAAAATTAATTAAGCTTTGGGAGATAATTTTGGAACGCACATTCTTAGCAATTAAGCCCGATGGCGTACAGCGTGGACTAGCAGGTGAAATTATCCGTCGCTTTGAAACTAAAGGTTTTACCTTAGTTGGTTTAAAGTTTCTCAAACCTAGTCGGGAATTAGCTGAACAACACTATGCTGTTCATCGACAAAGACCATTTTTCGCTGGTTTAGTCGAATTTATCACTTCTGGGCCAGTCGTGGCGATGGTATGGGAAGGTGACGGTGTGATTGCCGCTGCCAGAAAAATGATTGGTGCGACAAACCCCTTAACAGCAGAACCAGGGACAATTCGTGGCGATTTAGGCATTAACATTGGTCGCAATATTATCCACGGTTCTGATGCTCCAGAAACTGCTAAAAACGAAATAAGTTTGTGGTTTAAAGAAGAAGAGTTAGTTAGCTGGCAACCACATCTAACACCTTGGTTACACGAATAAATTAGGGCATGGGGAATGAAGAAGAGGAATTGGGGCAGGGGGCAGGGTGCAGAGGGGAATGAAGAAGAGGAATTGGGGCAGGGGGCAGGGTGCAGAGGGGAATGAAGAAGAGGAATTGGGGCAGGGTGCAGAGGGGAATGAAGAAGAGGAATTGGGGCAGGGTGCAGAGGGGAATGAAGAAAAATTAGCTCTTTCTCCTTTTCTCCCTTCTCGCTGCCCCCTGCCTTTTCTTCTCCCTGCTCCCTGCCCCCTGCCTTTTCTTCTCCCTGCTCCCTGCTCCCTTCCTTGCCTCCGGTCACTGAGCGTAGCCGAAGTGCTACTCCCTAGTCCCAACTTCACTCTTTTCTGGTTCTACTTGGGGTGACTCGATTAAAGTACGTTTGGAAAATCCCCAAGCCAAGATTAGACCGATCGCAGAAATCATGATCCATTCTGGCGGTACTAAATCATCGTTCACCACTTTTAGTAATAAGCGCAAGCCCACCAATGCCACAGTTATGTAACCTGCATCTTCTAAGTTTTCAAATTCATCTAACCAACGGATAAATAATCCTGCCATAAATCGTAGAGTAATAATTCCGACTGTTGCCCCAGTTAAGACTAACCACCTTTCTTGAGAAACAGCGATCGCAGTTGTCACACTATCTAAAGAAAACGCCAAATCTGTAAAGGCAATCACCGGGATTGCTTGCAATAAGGAGTTAAAACGCGGCCCGTGATGATGTTCGTCATTGGTTTCTTCAGAAGTAAAGTGTTGAAACACCAACCACAATAGGTAAGCCGCGCCCAATAACTCAAACTGCCAGAACTTTTGCACCCAAGTAGCGGTCAAAATGAGACTGATTCGTAGCACATAAGCAACGACTAAACCAAAATTTAAAGCCCGACGTTCAAGTTCTTTGTCTTCTAGTCCTTGGGCGATCGCAGCCAGGGCGATCGCATTATCTGCTGATAACACCGCCTCTAAAAAAATCAGGATCAGCAGGACTATAGGGGCTTCAATGTGGAAATTAAAGTGAAGATAATCAAAAATACGGTCTAGCATTCCAGGTTTCTCAAGCAGGAAAAATTAAAAATTAACAAAATCGGTTAATTTTGATATAACTAAAGTGCAATGAATTACTACTTTTATCCAGCTTAACGCGTGGCTCGTTTATTCCCAAAAGATTGGCATCCATGCGATCGCTACACAATTAGTTGGATAAAGACATTGACAGTCAAAAAACTAAGCTTCGTCAGAAGATTCATTCACTGATGATTGTAATGGCTTAATGACTACCCGACCATTTTCAACTACAGTACAACTTTTAACCAAATTTTTGCTATTAGCGACTGAAACAGCTTGACACTGGTTTTGATAAGAAATATTTTGCTTTTGTTGTTGGTTAAGAACAGCAACACAACAGCCACAAGCATTAAAGGACATATTAGGTAATTTGATCTCTATATCTATTATCGCACTGTTGATTTTCTTTGAAATAAAAATTTATCGAAAGCGGCGGGAAACTCCATCCCTTCATGGGTGGTTAAAAAAGTGATAACTGATAACTGTCTATGCCCCATGCCCCATTCCCTATGCCCGAAAACTTTATCCCGCAAGTGGCGTGAAGTTTTTTATGTCTTTGCGCCTTAGTGGTCAAAACCTCTACTTATATACTTTAAAAAGGAAAACGGTAAAGATCCCGCCCTATTTCCTTAATGCTCAAACAAGTTTGAAAAGCGTAGACAGTGGGTTTTGTCAATGAAAAAATTGTTAAGATACCTGAGTTTAGGTCTGCTATCTACGTTAATGACGGCTACTCCAGGAATGGCAGCCGACCGTATTAGTTTTTTTTATCCTCCTTTTGGGGAATTTTCTTTATCTACTGATTCTTTAGAAACCTTTGCTAAAGAAGGTAAAATCACTGATGAGTTGGCAATTTACGCCAATCGCGCCACTCCCGAACAATTAGCTCAACTACGGGAAGTACTTCAGCAACGTTTTAATCTTACTCCTACCTTGATATCTCAGTTTACCTACTCCCCTATCGGTGAACAGTTAATGCAACGTTTGGGCGAATTGCTTTTAAACGACTCTCGTCAAAACGGCTTTTACGCTTTGCGGAGTGCTTTGATTATAGCTGCTGCCGATCCTCAAGGCTTGACTGTTATTAATGTACTGCGTAAGTTTCCCTCATCTAGTGTGCGACTTAATTTTTCTGAGGGAATACAAATAGTTAATGATTTATCACAATTGCTAAAAACTAGGGATGCGGTTGTAAGTTTTATTCAACAAGAGGCGATTAAAGAGACAATCATACAAGCAGATGCCAATTCCAACGTTAATTTTGCTTTCAAACCGGATTTGCGTCAGCCAGGGCCATTTAGTTTCCAGGAAATCAGCTTTCCTGTCAATGATACTAAACGCGATCGCCAATTACCAGTAGATCTTTATTTGCCTGAGGTAAAATCACAAACTACACCAGATTTACCCTCACCACCTTTTCCATTAATTGTAATTTCTCATGGTCTGGCCTCAGACCGCACTGCTTTTATCTACCTAGCTAAACATTTAGCGTCTTACGGTTTTGCCGTCACTGTACTAGAACACCCTGGTAGCAATGCCAAACGTTTTGAATTATACTTTGCAGGCTTGGCAGGGCCACCAGAACCCTCAGAATTTATTAACCGACCATTAGATGTCAAGTATGTACTAGATTCTCTCCAGCGTTTAGAACAGATTGATCCTGCTGTTCGGGGGAAATTAGATTTCCAAAAAGTCGCAGCAATTGGTCAGTCTTTTGGTGGTTATACTGTTTTGACTTTAGCAGGAGGGAAGCTTAACTTTCCTCAACTAAACGAAGACTGTAATCCTAACAGATCATTAAATTTATCTTTATTTTTACAGTGTCGTGCCGATGAGTTACCGCCAATAGATTATCCGCTACAAGACGATCGCATTAAAGCAGTGATTGCGATTAATCCTATCGATAGTTCTGTGTTGGGAGAAACAGGAATCAGTCAAATTAAAGTTCCGGCAATGTTGGTGACAGGTAGTCAAGATATTTTCGCCCCATCAGTACCAGAACAGGTTCGTCCTTTTACTTGGCTTCCTAACCCGAATAAATACTTAGTTTTAATTGAAAATGCTACCCATTTCACCACTATCGACGAGCTAGATGCTGAAAGTGATGTCTTACCAGTACCACCGACTCTACTTGGCCCGAATCGCGCTCCAGCTTATGACTATATGAAGGCGCTGAGTGTGGCTTTCTTAGAAAGCAATCTTCTCAACAAGCCGGAATATCGTATTTATTTACAGCCATCTTATGCCCAATATCTGAGCCAAGCTCCTCTCAAGCTGAGTTTAGTACAATCGCTAACGGCAAATCAGCTCACACAACTAGTAAATGGCTCTACTTTCCGAACTCAAAAACCAGCAAAACCTCAACTAACTCCGATATCGCCTTAGTAGGGTATGGGGTATGGGGCATTGGGCATTGGGCATTGGGCATTGGGCATTGGGCATTGGGCATAGAAACCCAACATATACAAGACTTTGGAGTGTTGGGTTACTTTTCTCCTTACGGAGACGCTACGCGAACGAGAAGCCCCTTCGGGTCTACGTTCCTCAACCCAACCTTGTATATTGAGGGGGTGACAAATTTTGCTTGCGTAAGTCCTGATGAAGTTAAGTCAACAAATACAAATAAGAAATTATAATTTCTACCTATCGCCAGGTATTAGTAATTTGAACCATTGAAGTGAGCAAGACTAGCTTATGCAAGACTCTAGACAAGAAATAAATGCCAGAGCTTCTATGAATTTGGAACAGCGAAGGAATTGGTATTCTCCTGTTGCTGATGTTTATTACAACGCCAGACCGCGCTATCCCAAGGAACTGATTGAGCGGTCTGTCGCTTTAGCCCAACTTGACTCAGATGCATTGATTCTTGAGGTCGGTTGTGGCCCAGGAAATGCGACGGTAGCTTTTGCTCAATTTGGTTTTTCAATGAAGTGTATTGAGCCAAACCAGGATTTTTGTCATTTGGCACAACGTCACTGTGCAACCTATGCAAACGTTGCCATCCACAACACTTCATTTGAGGAGTGGGAACTGGAAGCAAAACAGTTCAATGCCGTTCTATCTGCTAATGCCTTTCACTGGATACCGTCAGAGATTCGGTATGCCAAGGCAGCGAGGGCATTACGCGACAACGGGTTTCTCATGCTGCTATGGAATCTGAGACCTGAACCGAAATACGAAGTTTATCAAGCAATCGAGGAAGTGTATCAAGCCTATGCTCCCTCACTTGTCCGGTATGAAGGTGCAGAAACTCAAGCGGAAATTTTGAGAGGGTTTGAACAAGACATTCTAGATTCTGGTTGTTTTAAGGAATTGGTAACTGAGCAAATCGCGTGTGAGGTGACGTACAGCATCGATGACTTCTTTAAGCTATTAAATACCTTTGGGAGACTAGAGCCAAAGGCGAAGGAGTTGCTATTTGCAGGATTGCGGGAAAAGCTGAGGAACTTTGGAGACAGTATACAGCTCTCGTTTCTTTCTGCTGTTCACGTTGCCCGAAAACGAAAAGATGGATAAGGGGAAAAGCTCTTCTTCTCTTCCCCTGCTCCTCTGCTTTCATATATCACAGCTTACTGTTGTGGCAATTTTGGGTGTGTGGTTGAGTACTTTGCTACTATTCCCGAAATCTCTGGGTTGTAAAGTCTTAGATAATTCCAATAGTTACCGAATACTTGTCGCACGTAATTTTGGGTTTCTTCAAAGGGGATTACTTCTACAAACTCATCTGGATCTTTTGTAGGTATAGTTTGCAGCCATTTGGCGACATTGCCTGGCCCAGCGTTGTAACTAGCGATCGCTAACAAGGAATTATTATTATATTGCTGGTGAGTATGATCCAAATACCAAGTACCCAACATAATGTTATCGCTGGGATTTTCTAGGTTCAGGGTTTTGCTATCTGCTTTAATTTGCGGGGCTATCCATTGAGCTGTACTTGGTAGAACCTGCATTAAGCCAGTAGCATTAGCCACAGATTTGATTTTAGGCTCAAATCGTGACTCTTGACGAATCAAGGCTGTCACTAATAAAGGATTCAGTTGACGTTCTGTAGACCACTTTTCAATCTGCTGGAGATAAGGAAAAGGATAACGAGCTTGCCAGTAGGTGATTTGTTTGCTCAAAGCTGCATATTCAGCTTTTCCTTCTGGTGTTTTTTGGTCTTCGACTTTAGAAATAATGTCAATTCCTGAGATGTTTTCTCCTTTAGCTAACCGCATCAAACCTTCAGTAAATTGCTCTGCTACTGTGGGCTGTTCCTGATTTTGAAATTCTGTTTCCCATTGCAACCAAGCATCACGATCTTGTCCTAACAGATACAATTCTTTAAAGGTTTCTGAACCTGCGGTAGGCACTGGACGCTGACGCGGGATTATTTCTGGTGTCATTTGACGCACAGTATTAAAGTTGCCGACATTTAACCCTAGAGTTGTTGCCGCTCGCCATGCGTAGTAAGAATAAGGAAATTGGCTGATGACATACTCATAAGCAGCTTTAGCATCTTCTTGTTTTCCGAGGGCAGTTGCCCACTTGCCTACCCAAAAACCTGCTCTGGGAGCCAAAATGCTAGTTGGATTATTAATAGTAATTGGCCCTGCCCATTCCCAAGCTGCTTGATAATCTTTAGCTTTGGCTTTTTCTTGGGCAATTTTCCAGCGATACTCTGCTGCTTCATCAGAGTTTTTGTATTTAGTGATTAGTAATTCCCAAGCTTTTTTAGCCGAATTTTGATCGTTAAGACCTTGCAAAATCTGGGCTTGTGCTACCAATGCTTCACTCGCTTGTTCGGGAAATTTGGTAACTACCTGATTCAAATAAGGTATGGCATCTTTACGGTTTTTGGCCATTTCTGCTAAACGTAACAAAGCATTTCCAGTTTCGCTAGCATTGGGAAATTTCTGCACTAAGAAATTATAAGTGGCGATCGCCTGTTCTCGTTCTTTGCCTCCTACTTGCAAACCCCGTGCAAGACGATAGAGGTTGCGGGGTGTTTGGGGTGCTTTAACGTAAGCAGCAGCAGCTTTGGTAAATTGATTATTTGCCCAATATGCTGTACCAATAATTTCCCAGTCTTGCGGTTTCAAATTTGACTGCTTAACTAACTTGTCTAATACACCAACTATTCCTGGTTGGCTATAGGCATATTTTGCCAAAATTAACTGTAATCGCGGCTGATTGGGATTTTTTTCTAATTGCTTGCGAATAATTTCCCAAGTGAGGGGATGGGAAGGAAATTGAGCGATCGCCATTTCCTGTTGTTGTGGTTGGGCGATCAGATACATTGCTTTGACAGCAGCAGGTTCTTGAGGATATTGTTTCAGCACCTTTTGTCGCAGATCCGAAGCTTTACCTTCTTCACCCAGCAAATCTTCTGCTTGAGCCTGTTTCAGCAAAATATAAGGCGCTAAGACAGGATAGTCTTTTTCAAGTCCTTGCAGTAAAACTAACGCTTTTTTACCTTGGGTTCTTTCTATATAATCACTTGCCAGCAAATAACGCGCCCTGGCTCGATCTATAGAGCGAGAATTTTGGACTACCTGTGCTAGCTTTTCTGCTCGTTCCGCTGGTGACTGCGATATCAACGGAAAAACCGCCGATTTAGCTTTAGCAGCCTCTGATAGTTGCTCAGGTTGATTTTTACCAAGCCATTGTTGTAAAGATTTTCCGATCTCAGGTGCAGACACCATTGCTCCTGCTGAAAAGGCAAATAGCGCCGCACCAGCAATCAGGGGAATTTGTTTGTTTTGTAATTTCTTCAGCATGAATACCCGCTGAAAAGTTGCAATGAATTTCTTGAAACTTTAGCATTCCTGGACATAAGTGTAATCAGTTTTTGAGTGGAAATTTTTATTCTCTGAGGAATAATGCCAGTACTTAATTTTTAGTTCTTTGGATTAATGTATTTCTGAGGCTTTGTAGCTTCTCAATCAAGGAAAAAGTGCTTACTGTGAACATAACATACAGAAAATTCCAGATGCCAATTTTACCGCATTCCCAGAATTCAAGAAGGTTATCGTCATTGATTTGAATTTAATTCCTGAGTGTGATTGGTCTTTCTAAATGAAGAAGTACCCATTTTTGCATAACTGTCTATAGAAACTGGTAGCGGTTCAATCAATTTCAAGATTTACGCCAGCAAAATTTGTCATTAATAGTAGCTCATACCGTTTCACTTTAAAGTTGATACATTTGGGCAACCAGGGGAGGCAGCACTTCGGCTACGCGGCAGTTGAGTTTCGACTACGCTCAACTACCGCGTAGTCGAAACTCAGTGACCGGAGGCAGGGGGAGTAAGAAAAATAATTTGTATCAGTAATTTCGTGAAATGGTATCACTTCTTTTTACTCTGTTAGTGGTCAAAACGTAAAATATGCTTAGCAGTGTTTTTGCTGTATTCTAATTTTTGTTTACAAAACGAGATAATAGATGTTTAAGCAACTCAATTACTGAACTTACTTATGTATCATTCTTAGTCATGGGAGATTACTACAGAGATGGCACTTGAGTATGGGCTTGATAGAAAAACTCTAGATGGACGCTATAAAATCCTTAAAAAACTAGCTGAAGGTAACTTTGGTGAAACTTACTTGGCAAGAGATGAAAAACGCCCTAGTAAACCTATATGTGTAGTTAAGCGACTCAAGCCCAAGTATAACCATCCCAAGATCCTAGAACTGTTTGAGCAAGAAGCAGTAATGCTGGAGAAATTGGGCGAACATCCTCAAATTCCCAGATTGTTGGCTCATTTTACTGTCGAGAATGAACTGTATATTATCCAAGATTACGTCCAAGGACATACCCTCAGAAAAGAAATTATCCGGGGAAAGCCTTTACCAGAAGGCGTTGTCACAAAGCTGTTGCAGGATATTTTAGAAGTACTGGTGTTTGTGCATCGACACAATGTAATTCACCGAGATATCAAGCCGGAAAATGTGATGCGGTGTAAACAAAGTGGCAAGCTGTTTCTAATTGACTTTGGTTCGGTGAAAGAACTAGGTAACTTCTTAATGAATCTTCAGAGAATGATTAATTCTACTGTGTTCATTGGTACTCCAGGCTATATACCCAAAGAACAAGCCAGAGGCAGGCCTCGCTTGTGTAGTGATATTTACGCTTTAGGCATGATGGGCATTGAAGCTTTGACAGGTATTACTCCCTATTTCCTACAAGAAGATTCCTTGACTGGGCTACCTTTGTGGCGTAACAAGGTAAAGGTGAGCGATCGTCTTGCTGATGTTTTAGACATAATGGTATGTGATAATCATAATAGGCGCTATCGGTCGGCAGTTGAAGCATTACAAGCACTGACTTCAACTTTAGTTTTACCGCCATCGCTGCCGTTGTTAGTTTCATCTTCACCATCAAACCCCAAAAAACAATCTGATCTCAATTCCTCTGAGTTAAATCAAATTGAATCGGAAACAGTAATTTTATCTCTAGAGCAATTTGAATTTGAGACAGCAACTATAGAGCCATCTTTTAATTCTACAACTGCCTACCAAATTAATCGTAGTCGTCAAGTTGCTCAAGGTTTTATTGAAGACTTAGGCAATAATATTAATTTGGCAATGGTATCAATTCCTGGTGGGCAGTTCCTCATGGGTTCGCCAGAAGATGAGTCAAAAAAATTTGATGCCGAAAGTCCCCAGCATCTTGTAACAGTTAAACCTTTTTTCATCAGTATATTTCCAGTTACTCAAGCACAATGGAAAGCTGTTGCAGAACTGCCCTTAATTAACCGCAATCTTAATTCTGAACCAGCTAATTTTAAAGGCATAAACCGCCCAGTAGAACAAGTTTCTTGGGACGATGCAGTAGAGTTTTGTGCTAGGCTACGTCAGAAAACAGGACAAAACTACCGACTTCCTAGCGAAGCCGAGTGGGAATATGCTTGTCGTGCTAGAACTATTACTCCTTTTTCTTTTGGTGAAACTCTTACCTCTAGCTTGGCAAGTTATAACAATACCTCTATACATAATGCTGGAGTTCCAGGAAAAAATTATTGTCAAACCATTCCAGTAGGAAGTTTTCCGGCAAACGCCTTTGGATTGCATGATATGCACGGGTTAGTTTGGGAATGGTGCGCCGATCATTGGCACGACAATTATGAAGGCGCACCCTTTGATAGTAGTGTGTGGTTGTCTAAAGATGACAGTCAGTCTCGTCTAATTCGAGGCGGTTCTTGGAAAAGTTCTGCGAAGCTGTGTAGGTCTGCATATCGCAGTTGGAATCCTCAGGACGGTCGAGGTAATATCCTCGGTTTTCGGGTTGTAGTTTCTTTTTGACCTCAAGAAACCAACAAAACTTTACTAGGAGACAAAAAACAATGGTCAGCAACCTAAAAGAATTTTTAGAAGATTCAGAACTTGCACAGATTGATGACCCCGAAGAAAAATTTGTCACTAGTGGCGTTAGTTGGCAAATATATGAAGCATTACTAACCAAACTAAAAGATAACTCTCATTATCGTGTCACTTACTTGGATGAAATTTTAGAAATTGTGTCACCGTCTATCCGACATGAAAATCTCAAAAAACGCTTGGCTATTTTGATTGAACGTTATCTGTATTCTCAGCGTATTCGATTCAGCCCAATGGGAAGTTCTACTATTAAAAGACAACTCAAGCAAGCTGGGATTGAACCGGATGAATGTTATTGCATTGGCGAGAAGAAAAACATCCCAGACTTAGCTATAGAAGTTAACATTACTAGTGGGAGCATTAATAAATTAGAAATTTATCGTCGATTGGGAGTTGTTGAAGTTTGGATTTGGCAATTCAATCGACTTAAACTTTACCATTTGCGAGAAGAAACACCATTTGAGTTTTTGGATACCCACGGCTATAAACAAATTACGTCAAGTGAATTATTACCAAAATTAAATATTGCTTTATTAGAGCAATGTGTCCAGATTTCAGACGATATTGAAGCTATTGATCAATTTGAACAAGGTGCATAGTTGGCTTTGGCTTGAGCAATTTGCTTAATTGTCGAAAATACATTACAGATTGTCAATCCATTTCTGGAGGTGAAGACATGACTCTTGAAGTTCACGTACAAGTCTGACTTATCCTGTTATCTTTTTGTTTGTTCACTCAAGTTGTGAAGCGATTTGGAATCATCAGCGATCGCTCAAACATCTACATTAGCTCATTGTCAGATGGGCATATATACAGAAATCCCATACCAAACCAGAATTATTCCCTCGTGTCTGTTAAGTAACATAAACTACATTATTGCATCCCGTCAGGGGGTATTTTTATGGCGTTATTATTACACTTCAACAAATTAATGCTGCTTCGCCTCTTGTAAGTATATTACCTGAGGACAGTCTAATTCATCTGTTATCAGGAGAACATAAGTTTTTTTGTATTTTACTATACAATATTTATTATTTTTAGATTAAAATATTATGTTACAAACTCCATATAATGTAATGCAAAAAATTCTATCAGCGTAGCATCAATGACGTTAGGAGCGTCACCCGTTAGGGTCTGCTTATTTCCACCATGCTGTGCTGTACTAGTGGTCTGTCCCATTAATTTTGAGGGTTAGAAGAACGAACCGCAAAGGACGCAGAGAACGCAAAGTAAAGAAAAACTAAAAATGAGTTAACCAATCAAATTTTATGCGATGAACCACTAGTGGTCTGTCCCATTAATTTTGCGGGGTTAATGTGAAAAAGTCCAGTTCTTTTCTCCCCCTGCTTCCCCTGCTTCCCCTGCCTGCCTCCACCTGTCATTTTTGGGTTGACAGACCACTAGTTGAGTTAGATGGATTACTGGTAGTGGTAACTTGCTCAGGCGATCGCCATTCTCAAGTCAGAATGGAAACAAGTAGCACTAACCGCAAGTCCAACTTGATTAAGAAATATCAAGTTTTGGCACAATAGTTTATATGCTTAATCAATTATTTTCTACTCAAACTTTGTCTACTCAAACCTCTAGCTCGTTATTTACACTTACTGTTGCTCCGGCAAAAGTTATTCGTGGTTCTGGTGTCTTGGAGATAGCAGCAGCAGAAATTGCTCGTTTAGGAAGTCGTCCTTTAATTGTGGTAGGGAAGCGCACTCTTGCTACTGTCTCCAATCATCTGCAAGCAATTTTGGAAAATCCAGGATTGCAAATTGTCCAAGTTTCTTATGGTGTAGATTGCTGTGAAACGAGTCTGAAATCTTTAACAAAGGCGGCTAAAGACCATAAAGCTGATGTCGTTATTGGCATTGGTGGCGGTAAAGCAATGGATACGGCTAAATTAGTCGCTGATCAGTTGCAGTTACCAGTAATAACAATTCCAACCTCGGCGGCGACCTGTGCAGCTTGGACTGCTCTTTCTAATGTATATTCGGAAACAGGAGCATTTTTATATGATGTGGCATTGACTCACTGTCCCGATTTATTAATACTTGACTATAAATTAATTCAAACTGCACCACCAAGTACATTAGTAGCTGGAATTGGTGATGCGATCGCCAAGTGGTATGAAGCCTCAGTTAGTAGTGGGCATTTACAGCAAACTTTAATTATTGCCGCAGTGCAACAAGCGCGAGTTTTGCGAGATATCTTATTACAAAAATCAACTGCCGCCTTGCAAGAACCAGGCAGCGAAGTATGGCAAGAAGTCGTAGATGCCAACGTTTTATTGGCTGGGGTAATTGGGGGACTAGGCGGGGCGCAGTGCCGTACCGTTGCCGCTCATGCTGTACACAACGGCTTAACTCATATTGCCAAACACGGCAGTATCCACGGTGAAAAAGTCGCCTACGGGATCTTAGTACAATTGCGCTTAGAAGAAATGATTCCAGGCAATCAACTGGCAGCAGCCTCAAGGCAACAATTATTGAAGTTTTACGCAGAGATTGGGCTACCACAAAAATTAGGTGATTTGGGATTAGGTGATATTACATTAAGCGAGTTGCAAACAGCCGCGGAAATTGCCTTAGCTCCCAATTCGGACATCCATCGACTACCATTTAAAGTTGCACTAGAACAGTTAATGGCAGCGATGGTTTCTACCACTGCACCAACAGATTATAAAGACACGACAAGTCGGGTCTTGACCAGGGGAATAAGCGACGAGGTTGAGGAATGAGTTTAGATTGGATTGTCCCAGCAGAACGTGTACAGCAACTACCACCTTATGTATTTGCCCGTCTGGACGAACTTAAGGCGAAAGCACGAGAACAAGGACTAGATTTAATTGATTTGGGTATGGGAAACCCCGATGGTGCGACACCACAGCCAGTGGTAGAAGCAGCAGTTGCGGCTTTAAAAAATTCCGCCAACCACGGTTATCCGCCCTTTGAAGGCACTGCTAGTTTCCGTCGTGCAATTACTAACTGGTATCGCCGCCGCTATGATGTCGTTCTCGATCCTGATAGCGAAGCTTTGCCACTACTTGGTTCTAAAGAAGGATTAACTCATCTGGCGATCGCTTATATTAATCCTGGCGATGTAGTTTTAGTTCCTTCGCCAGCTTATCCCGCCCATTTTCGTGGCCCTGTAATCGCTGGCGGCAAAGTTCACAGCTTGATTCTCAAACCAGAAAATGACTGGTTAATTGATTTAGCTGCGATTCCTGATGAAGTTGCTCAACAAGCCAAAATACTTTATTTCAACTATCCCAGCAATCCTACCGCCGCTACCGCCCCCCGTGAATTTTTTGAAGAAATCGTCGCCTTCGCCCGTAAACACGAAATTCTCTTAGTACATGATTTGTGTTACGCCGAGTTAGCTTTTGATGGTTATCAACCTACTAGCTTATTAGAAATTCCCGGCGCGAAAGAAATAGGTGTGGAATTTCATACCTTATCTAAAACTTATAATATGGCTGGTTGGCGTGTGGGGTTTGTGGTGGGGAACCGCCATGTAATTCAAGGTTTACGGACACTCAAAACCAACTTGGATTATGGCATTTTTGCCGCCTTGCAAACAGCAGCCGAAACAGCTTTACAACTGCCAGATGTATATTTACACGAGGTACAACAGCGTTACCGTACCCGCCGCGATTTCCTCATTCAAGGCTTAGGAGAATTGGGTTGGGATATCCCCAAAACTAAGGCAACAATGTATTTATGGGTCAAATGTCCTGTGGGTATGGGTTCCACGGATTTTGCCCTGAACCTATTGCAGCAAACAGGTGTTGTTGTTACCCCAGGTAATGCCTTTGGGATTGCAGGTGAAGGTTATGTCAGGATTAGTTTAATAGCAGACTGCGATCGCTTGGGTGAAGCCTTACATCGCTTCAAACAAGCAGGTATTTCCTATCAACCTGAAGCTGTACTTTCTACTTGAAAAGCGATCGCACTCATTCTGCCACAACAGCGATCACCGAAGAAAGCAGTGGAGACAGGGGAAGAAGAGAACCGATAACAATAACTCTTTTCCCTTCCCTGCTCAAAAGGGGTTTGAAGTCCCTAAATTTATTTATATAAGAAAGAAAAAATATTTTTTACCAAGAAGGGCTTGACAGTACATGTAGTGCGTTCGCGCAGCATCATCCCTCTTTTGTTACCTTCGGGAAAGAATAATCCCTAAACCTTGTTCTTTGGTAATTTCTCAACAATTAAACTTAAATGAGAAAACTAGAATGCGATCGCTCAATTGATGATTTTGTCTAAGGTTCAGGTTGGGGGTAGTATTTTTCTCTCCCTATAGTGATTAACCCTCTTCTGTCACTTTCCGAAATAAGCAAGTAGTAAATAACTGAAATTATCCAGAAGAGAAAAAAGGTTTAAATTGGTTCATTGTACAAATTAGGTGATTAAATCCAAGCAATAAATCGGAATTGGGAAAAACATCTAGCCAGGGATAAATCAACCAAAATAATAAGAGAGGTTGAACAATTAAGCGAAGATTATTTAAAGTATTCTTCCATCCATAATCATGATTCCATTGTTTATGATTAGAAAAATCTACACAATCAATACAAACACTGTTTTGTACCTCTGTTTCAATTTGAGGAGCTTGATTTAAGGATAAGAAAGGTGGAGAACTTAAACTAATCATTGTGTAGACACAAAAAATAATCTCCCACCATCTCTGAATATGTTGGAAATTTGTAAACCTGTAATCTGTCCAGCCCAGTTCCTGTTTACACTGCCGAAAACCATATTCAACCCAGGTTCTTAATCCATATAAGTCGCCTAAAATCTTCTTCAAGTTACCTTGAAGATTTGTCATCACGAAAGAAGTAGAATTTTCCGGCATGGTTTCTGGGTCAGTAGTTATTTCCCAATAAGTTATGGTTCTTTTTTTTCCATAAATTATTTCTCGAATATATCTAGTCTCTGATTTTTGATTGCTAAATGTTCTTTTAAATTTACACCACTTATTCGCTCTAACGCTCTGGTTGGCTGGTAGCCAGACTCCGTGATTATTTCTTATTGCCACAACATAAGCTAATTCATATTCATTCAATTTTCTGATGAATTCGCTACTCTCACCATATAAACTATCCGCCAGTACCAACTCAATATTAAAGCCTTCACTAATTAATTCTGTAATAATTTCTGACGCTAATTCTATTTTAGTTTTATATTTATCTCCTTCTTTTAAAGTCCCCTTTGGTTTGAATACTTTGAAACTTAAGGGAAATGTTATATTGTCATAAACTCCATAAGCATTGACTGTCACTATTCCATTATCTATTTTTCCTACGCTCCCTAAATATTGTCTAGCCACATAATCTGTCTTTTTACCTTTTTTCCTGTCTCCTGTTTCATCTATTACTACGGTTATCGCCTGATCGTTTAACGCTCTCTTTAATTTATTTAATCTTCGGCTCTTTAATTTCTTTACTGACCAATCTGAATAGGCTATAAAATGATGTAATGACTGAGCAGAGTTTATACTTACTACTTTAGCTATTTCTGGTAACGATTTTCTTTTTATCGTTGATATTATCCCCAAATGTAAATATTTAAAGCATTCATAATTTCTTACCTCTTTGAACAGGTCTTTATACTCTGCACAATATTCATCTATGAGCGCAACTGTTGGGTGGGCATCTCTCGACAAATGTTTCAGGATTTGTAATTCTACATCCATTGCTCTGCTTACCTGAAGAGAGTTTTTTCTTTTAATTCTTTTATTTAGAATACCCGGAAAGTGACAGAAGAGGGTTAAAGAGGGGTCATACCATTTCACGAAATTATTGATACAAATTACTTTTCTTACTCCCCCTGCCTCCCCTGCTTCTCTTCTTCCCCTGCCTCACGGCAGTTGCTCCTGGGGGGAACCACGCCAGTTCCTTCAAGTCGGGAAACCCGCCCAACGGACTGGCTCCCCAAGACCGCACTGCCTCCCCTGCTTGCCCAAATGTATCAACAACAGTATTAGCACTTCTTATCAAGCTACGAGCTATGCAATAAATTGTTATTTCAAGACACTTCATCCGAAATAGACAATTTAAGAGTTGTATTTAAACAGTGTTACTAATAACAGCTATAAAACTTATGAATTGGTAATAACTACTGGAATTAGGTATTACATTATTCACAGATAATTACTTAGAAAGAGATGTGTTTTTTTATAGCTATTACTAGATAGTTTAAAATCCGAAAATACTTTCAAGCCTATTCCTTATTGCCTGTTATACATATCTCTTAAAAACTCCAGGTGCATCTTTAAAGTCAAGTTAAGTCTACTAAATGAGCCATTTTGTGAACATTGAAGCAACTAATTATGATTCCGCTCACAAAGACATCTATAAATGTAAATACCGCAGTTTTACCAAAACAAGCGAGTGTTAAATTACCTAACTTGCAACAAGCTGAGTTTTTACAAGAGATTTTAGAAGGATTAGGAGATGGTATTTTAATTTTAACTACAGCAGGTGAGCTAGTTCATGCTAATGCATCTGCTCATCACATTTGTTCTCAACTAAATCAAGGACATTTTGATTCTAATTATATTCCTTCAGCTATTTGGCATCTTTGTCAATTTTTAATTGATAATCAAAGATTGTTATCTGATCCAATCATGATGTTATCTGACGAAATTGTACTTGATAAGTCAACTATATTTCGGATTCGGATAAAATTTATGGATTTAGAAATATTCGATATTCCTTGCTTATTAGTGACCTTGGAAAATCGATGTGAGTCTATGAAAAACATAGCGATCGCTGAAATTAAAAAATATGAATTAACACCGCGAGAAGCTGAAATTTGGTGTTTATATAGAAGTAACTACAGCTATAAAGAGATTGCTGTTAAGCTTCATATTACTTTAAATACAGTGAAAAAGCACATGAAAAACATTCATGCTAAACGGCAAGACTTTCTGACAAATCCAAATTAGTCATAACTACCCAATTTTGACACAATTCTTGACAGTGATCACATTTAGGTCATAAACAAAGATTATTTGCTTGTAGCTTTTAACTTGTTCATATCCTATCTAGTTAAGCTGTAGTATTTACCAATTGTAAAATTAGCGATCGCCTCCAAAAATATTATAGAAAAATCTCCAATATTTTCCGAAAAGCTGCTGCTCTAATAAGTAGGTATAAAACACATTAGCACCGCTTACCAGATAGGATTAAAATCCTTGGCTTAATTCTATCTCCTAAGCAGTAGCTCATATTTTGTAGATGATTTAATCAAAATTGATTAGGGGCATCTTATTTTTTCTGCAAACCAAAATAAAATTTATTGAGGAATTTCAAATGTCTAACGAACTTCACTGGCATCAAGACTGTCAAGAACTTGGCCCTGAAAATAATAAACAACGTCGGCAATCATCTCGTTCAATACGTCGTGACGCAGCACAAATTGCTTTTAATCGGGGTGCAGCCAAGCATGTTTGCAACGGTGAAGAACAGGAATATAAAGGTAAGGATGGCTCTCCTAATTTTATTGCCAACTTCTCTAAAGGCTTACCACACAACGAACTTGGCGAAGTAGACCCCAAAGCCTACAAAGCCCTATTAAAAGCTCTTGAGAGTGGTAAACCACAAGACTTTGAAGCTATTCCTTTAGGTAAAGACCGTAAGCTTACCAATCCCCAAGCAGGACTGGGTTTTGACTTAGAAGGCCCCGATGGTCATGCACTGGCTATACCTCCAGCACCTCGTATTGACTCACCCCAAAACTCCGGGGAAATGGCCGAACTTTACTGGATGGCACTATTACGGGATATTAACTTCACCGACTTTAGTCAAAATTCCGAAGTAGCGGAAGCAGTAGCTGATTTATCTACATTCTCTGATTTTCGTGGGCCAAAAGTTGATGGCTGCATCACTCCAGACACCCTTTTTCGGGGTAATTATGCTGGTGACTTAGTTGGTCCTTATATTTCTCAGTTTTTACTCAAAGATATTCATTACGGTTCCTTGACAATTTCTCAAAAACAGCAAACCGTAGTACCCGATATCAATTACTTAACTGATTACGACTCTTGGTTAGACATCCAAAACGGTAAGATACCAAGTGGAGATAAATTTGACCCCAAACCCCGCTATATCCGCAACATTCGAGATATTGGTCAATATGTCCACGTTGATGCTCTTTATGAAGCTTACTTAAATGCTTGTTTAATTCTGTTAGACATGAAGGCTCCAGAGGATGAGGGTAATCCTTATAAAAATTCCCAAACCCAAATAGGATTTGGTACTTTCGGAGGCCCGCACATTCTCAGCTTGGTAACTGAAGTTGCAACGCGAGCGCTGAAAGCCGTGTGGTTTCAAAAGTGGTACGTGCATCGTCGCTTGCGTCCAGAAGCATTTGGAGGACTGATTCATAATCATTTAACTGGACGTGCAACATATCCAATTGATAAAGAAATTTTCCGTTCCAGTGCATTAGAGAAAGTTCATCATCTTTATGGTACTTATCTGCTGCCAATGGCATTTCCTGAAGGTTCTCCTACCCATCCTGCCTACGGTGCTGGACATGCCACTGTCGCTGGTGCTTGTGTAACCATACTCAAAGCTTGGTTTGACGAGTCTTGGGTAATTCCTAACCCAGTAGTTCCCAATAATGATGGAACTGAATTAGTTGCATACACTGGTAATGATGCAGAGAAACTAACTGTCGGTGGTGAACTGAATAAAGTTGCTGCTAATATTTCGCTGGCTCGTGATGGAGCAGGTGTTCATTGGCGTACTGATTATACAGAGTCAGTTAAACTTGGTGAACAAATAGCGATTGGCATTCTGCAAGAGCAGTCACTTACCTTTAATGAAGAGAACTTTTTCACGCTCACAAAATTTGATGGCACAAAAATTAAGATTTCTTGCGATGAGGTAAAACACTTAATGGTTGAAAAAGATGAATAGTTAAGCTGTTCTACATAACTAAAACTTACCCTCGTATTGATGCGGGGGTAATATCATGTCTTTTGAATTATCTAGTTTCAGGAGTTTTTTGCAGACGGATTAATGTATTGTAAACTTGCCGTTTCAAGTTATTGTTATTTTGTAACTCTATAGTAATATTGTTAAAACGATCAATGCTAAGACCATTATTTTCGACTATTTTTTGAGAGTTATTACAATAATTGACTGCGATATTTCTGGCCTTATTTGGTAGACGGTTCATACTATTAGAGTCGTTACAAACAATTTGAGGAATTTCTCCGCTACCAATAAGTTTTTTAATTTCTTCAAAAGCTTTTTGACGTGATGGCTCCATTGCCAAAACGGCTTGAGCATAATTGGTAACTTCAGTATTATCAACTGATAGAGTTTGCGCGCTAGCTTTTGAACTCCATGTCAAGGTACTAGCAACTAAACTAGCAGTGGTAACAAAACCAAGACATAAACTGCGAAAAAACATCTGTTGTAAGCTCTTTTGGAAAACTGAATTAGGAGTTATTTTCATAAAGTGTGTGACACAGAACTATAGTAGGGATATGTTAATAACTTTGAATTATTTTAGGAGCGAGAAGTTCCAGAAGAATATGGAGTAGTCAAAGTTGTTTTTACAGTATTAACTTGCTCGGCATACTTGACAAAGTTCTATAACTTTAGTTTGCAGTGCAGATATTTCCGTAGATCCTTGCTTGAGACTAACCTCTAACTCCAATAGTAGAGGTAAACAAGAAATTAATTGCTGTACAGAAAGTAATTTTACTTCTTGCTGTAAAAAATAGATACGCTTAGGGTTGCCGACCTCAGTAGCCTTAGCGATCGCTTGGGGATTACGCTCACCACTTTCCATAATAATCTTGACCAATAACCAAGTGCGAAATTGACCGATTAGAGTCGCAACTATCCGTAATCCCGGTTCAGAAGCATTCATGAGATCATTCAAGATAGTTAATGCTTTAGCTGCATCCCCTATTCTAATTGCTGCTGCTAATTGTAAACTATTTTGTGTAGTATTTCTTACTAATCGGATAATAGTATCTTCATTTAAAGACTGATGGTTATCTGCTATGTAAAGTTGCAATTTCTCTAATTCATTGTCGAGAAGCCGTGTATTATTGCCTACAGCTTCTGCCAACATTTCCGCAGCCTTAGGAGTCAGTTTCATACCTCTAGCTTGAGCAGCTTGATTGACAGCTTGTATAAGTAATTCTGTCTTCCAGGGAGGAATGAGGGGAAATTCCCGGAACTCAGTAGCGAATTGTTTGAGTAATTTTGTAGATTTTAGCCGTTCATCAGGTTTATTGTGAATAGTAAGCAATAAAAAAGAATTGTCTGGAATACTCGGCAAAGTTCGCGCCATTTCTGTGAGGACATCTTCTGGACAATGTTGACAGATAGTAGTATTGCTCAACCACACTAAACGGCCACCTGCGCCAAAGGTTGGTGTCATCACTTGGTTTAACCCACAGATTACAGCGTCGGCTTGCTCTGGGGGAAATGCAGTATAGTTAAAACTTATCCATAAAGGATCAAGAATGCGATCGCGCAACGAAGCAATAGCTTGTTCAATAGCAAAATCATCTTCACCCCAGTAAACATAAATTGGCATATAAAACCTCATATAAGATGAAGGGTATAGGGCATGGGGCAACTAAGAGGAATTGGGGCAGGGTGCAGGGTGCAAGGGGGAGTTTGAAACTACTTCGCACTTATTCACTTGTGCTTAACACTCTTTCCTCTTCTCCCTGCTTCCCTGCTTCTTCCCTAGCTCCTAATCCTTAGCCTCTAACCCCTAATTCCTGTGTCATCATTCTAAAAAGCTAAATACTTTTTAAACACTCTGCTAATTTGGGCAAATTTCCCTAAAATCTATCAAGTGAGAGCGCGAGGCTACGAAGATTGGACGACAACTATCAAACTTACCTGAATCGGGTAGCAAGAATGACGCTGCCAGAAGCTTACAGATCCCAAATCCAGCATATCCAGGAATCAGCTAAATTTCAGCCAGATTCTGGAGCTAGACGAGCAGCGCCTTTCCCTGGCTACACTTTAATTACCCCGACTGCGGCAGAAGAATCAAAAAATTCTGTTTTCTATGCCCAATTACAAGCTTACCAACAGGAACTTTTGCAGTTACCTGTAGACAACGATTTGATTGTCCCTGTACCTTCTGCCAGCTTTCATCTAACCTTGGCGGATTTAATTTGGGATGATGCCTTTCGTGATGCCTGTGCCAAAAATCCTGAATTTGAACAACAATTACGCTCTTGCTGTGCTGAAATTTTTCAGCAATATCAACAATCCGTAACAAAGGTAGCTAATCCAATTTATTGGCAAATGTTGGGATTGATAGTAATGCCAAGAGCAGTTGGTGTTTGTTTAGTACCACAGGATGAACGTTGCTACGAGCAGATTTTGCAATTTCGTCGCACAATTTATCAAAATCCAAAGTTAATAGCTTTGGGTATTGAACAGCATTATCATTTTACAGCCCATATCACATTAGGCTACTTTGGGGAGGTTTCGCCAAATCTAGACCGCACAAATCTCAGTACCATGCTTTCTCAGTTAAATCAGCAATGGTTGCTAAATTCTCCAGAATTTTTGATTAACCGTGTTGAATTGCGGAAATTTGACGATATGACCTACTATCATCGTGAATCAGACTGGCCAAGTTTAGATTTTTGAAGAATAGGGCATGGGGCATGAGAAAGAGGAATTGGGGCAGCACTTCGGCTACGCTCAGTGGCCGGGTGCGGGGTGCAGAGGGGGAATGAAGAATGTCTTGAATTTGTTCATAATCTTTCTCCTTATCTCTCTGCTCCCTGGTTACTGAGCGCAGTCGAAGTATGCTCCCTGCTCCCCCTGCTTCTCTCTAGCCCCTAGCCCCTAGCCCCTAGCCCCTAGCCCCTAGTCCCTAGTCCCTCTTTTGATAGGCAAGGTAAACGGCTTCTAAAAACACATCTGGAGTCACATTTTCTGGTAGTTTTTCTAGGTCAATAATATTTTTTACCTGTTGAGCCAGCTTGATAGCTAGTGCAATTCTCGCCTTTGATGCCATTGCACCACGTCGCTGCAAATACTCACGAATTATAGCAAAATCATCGGGCAACAATGGTGATAAATCAGCAATTTGCAGTAAATGCTCATACAGCAACTTTGCTTGTTCTGAAATTGTTAAGGTCGGCGATACAATAGATGTCTGAGCTTGAATGACAATTGTGCCAGCAACTAAATCACCTAGGCGCTTTTCACGGCGACCAAACATAATAAAAAAAGCCCCAATAAATAGAAATTCGTCAAAAGGTCGTAGTAAGGCACGTAAGGTTGCCTGTTGCAGCCCAATTGGTCTACCATCATCTCGAACTACGCGGATTTTAGCAAAGCGTTTACCTGGGGTTTGACCTCGCCAAAGAGTCTCAAATAAAACAAAATAACCAACGTAGATGACAAACATAATAATGAAGAAAATTGCTAACAACCAAAGCCCAAAATTTGGGCCGTTTGTCACAAAATTTTCAATCAAATCAAATAGCTGAACAGACAAAATAGCCCAGGCGATTAAAAACCCCAGCAAAGTTAAACCTAAGACTAGATAATCAATGATCAGTGCCAAAGCACGATTACCAATTCCTGCTAGAGTGAACTCCAGTTCTACACTTTCTGGAGTTTGAAGCGTGATGCGGTTAAAAAAGTGCATATTAAATTGTCACTGATTGAAAATTAGTAAATTTTAAGTTAGCGAAAGTCTTGGGATGGTGGTTGACGCAACTGTAAACCTAGACCTTCACGCCGACTACGCAAGTCGAAGTACAAAACAGCTTTGAGGGCTTGCCAGAATGGCATCACAAACACCCCGCCGATCATGCTTGTGATGATAGAAATGGTATACACAATCCAATAAATAGTAGAACCTGGCTCTAGTCTCAATGTAAATAAACTAGGTACATAGTTTAAAAACAGCAAAATCGGTAGTGTTACAAAAAACGCAACTAAAACTACGCCCTGAATACGAAATACTGAAGCCTTAGTTAAATCCCAACTTCTATCGACGCTTTCAGCTCCATTGATGTTGTCTTCGACTGCTAGTGGTACTTCAGCCACTACCCAACGCGCATAGAACCAAGTTAATCCCAGAAGCACAATAACTACCATTAAAATGACTGCTAAAGTAGTTCCGATGATAATGCCTGAACTGCCTAGTATTGCTCCTAATGCTGCTCCCAACAAGCCCGCCAAAATACCACCGACGATCGCCAGCCCAATATAAATTAAAAACATCGATATTCCGACCTGAAAAGAAACTCTTAAAAATGACCAAAGACGTGGATTAACTTGACTACGAGCATTGCTAACACTTTCGGGCTGGTAAATTAATTCTTTAAATGCCAAGCGGGAAATTAGTCCAGATATGGCAGCATATTTTGCCCAGCCATAAACAGGAACAAAAACCCATAAGTAAGCAAATAACGCTAATTTGAAATAAGTTTTGAGATGAGAACGGTACAATCGCACCGCTGCACTAACAACGTTACCGATACTCAGTGGTTGCGTGGGGCTGGGGTAACCAAAGTTTTCCGACATAATGTCAAACTTTCCTTGAAAGTACGCAGAGGAGTTTGAGGCTATCTTAAGGTACGCTAAACTCAATGTCTTCAAAATTTATGAATATTCAACGTTGGATTGCCCGACGAGAACCAAATTGGCAACGTCTGGCTGCTTTGTTAAAGCAGGTAGAAAACAAAGGAATAAAGTCACTACGGGCTGCGGAAATTAGAGAATTAGCGAGTTTATATCGTTCAGTGGCAGCAGATTTAGCACGCGCCCGTACACAGCAGGTTGGCAATACTTTAATTCAAAGTTTACAATCTCTTGCAACTCGTGCTTATACACAAATTTACCAAGGTTCGCGGCGACAAGAATGGTATGCAGTGGTGGACTTTTACCGCTGGGGTTTACCATCTGTAGTACAAGAAACATTCCTATACATTAGCGCCGCTACTGCCATGTTTTTAATAGGGGCAATAGTTGCTTGGTGGTACGCATGGCAAGATCCAACATTTATGACGTTGATAGTACCCGAAAATTTGATTACTAAGGTACGAGATGAACATCAATTGTGGATGGGGTCAATTGTTGGTATTGAACCTTTGGCATCCAGCGGTATTATGATCAATAATCTTTCTGTATCCTTTGGTGCGATCGCTGGTGGCATCACAGCTGGGATATACACAACTTATTTAATGATATTTAATGGCTTATTAATTGGTGCTGTAGGGACATTAGTAGCTCAAAACAATCTTGCTTATCCCTTTTGGGCGTTTGTGTTTCCCCACGGTTCCCTAGAATTACCCGCCATCTTTTTTGCCGGTGGTGCAGGATTGTTACTGGCAAGAGCGATTTTATTTCCTGGTAAGTATCGTCGAGGCGATGCCTTGAAATTTTACGGTTATCAAGCAGTACAGTTAATGTTTGGCATTGTGCCAATGTTAGTTATTGCTGGTATTATTGAAGGCTTTTTTTCTCCCAACCCCAGCATACCAGACCCATTCAAGTATCTCTTCGGTTTAGGATTATTTATATTTTTGGGAATGTATTGTAGAAGAAGGGGCTAGGGGCTAGGGACTAGGGACTAGGAGAGAAGGGAGTGTGGGAAGAGAGGGAACAGAGGGGGGAAAGATTTCTTCCCCATCCTCCCACACCTCCCACACCCTGCCTCATGCCCAATGCCCCATGCCCTATTCCCTATGCCCAATAGGATGAAGCAATTGGACGATCGCCTGCATTAACATTTCTGGTTCAATCGGCTTGGGGATATGCATTTGAAATCCCGCAGCTAAAGCTTGTTGTTGATTTATTTCTCCAGCATAGGCAGTAAAGGCGATCGCTGGCAATGTTCCTCCTTGCTGATGTGACCACTTTCTAATTTGCCGAATCAAAGCATAACCATCCATTTCTGGCATACCAATATCACACAGTAATAGATCGGGGATAGACTGATTCAAAAGTACTAATGCTTGTACTGCCGAAGCGGCTGTCGTAACTTGTGCGCCAGCTTGTGTAAGGATGAATGCTGCCAACTCTCGCATATCTGCATCATCATCTACAACCAATATTCGTATACCTGTCAGATGTGTCACAGTTTCTAACTGGCTGTCATCAGAAAAAGGTTCTTGTTCAGTCAAGTTTAATGGTAGCCTGACGGTGAATATTGCTCCTAAATTCACTCCCGGACTGCTAACCTCTACAGTTCCTCCATGCAGTTCAGTGAAATGATGAACGATTGCTAATCCCAATCCCAGTCCGCCAAATTGTCGTGTTGTTGTGCCATCTTCTTGCCGGAAATATTCAAATACATAAGGCAAAAACTCTGGACTGATACCTTTACCTGTATCTTTGACTTGAATTTGAGCATACATGCCAACTTGCTTGAGTTGTACCTCAATTCGTCCTCCAGATGGTGTAAACTTCACGGCATTAGAAAGCAGGTTCCAGACAACTTGTTGTAAGCCCGAATTTCTCACAAAGAGATAAAAAAAGGGGGTCAAAAACTGCGAAAATGTATATAGGATAAGCATTTCAGCAGTTATAAAGCATGACCCCGACTTTCACAGATCGTACACCAAAACAATTCAAATTCTCCGGGGAAAAATCACACCCGATTGTAGTTAATTTTCAGGGTGGGACGGTAACATCGGATGCAGGATTAAGCTTAATTGCGGAAATAGACAGAAAATTAGAAATCACATCAAAATTTGCACAGTGTTTCCAAGATTACCGTCAACCAAATCGAGTTGACCATTCAATAGAGAGTTTAATTAAACAACGTATATACGGGTTGGTCATGGGATATGAAGACTTAAATGACCACGAGGAATTACGTCAAGACCCGATGTTTGCTCTAGCAGTGTTAAAAACAATGGGAATAGAGGATGAACCAACAATATTGGCAGGAAAAAGTACATTAAATCGGCTGGAACATTGTCCAGAAGATGTGGAACAAGGAGCAGACAGCCGTTACCATAAAATTGGGCATTGTCCATCAGAAATTGAAAGCTTATTTGTCAAAATATTTCTAGAATCTCACGCCAAAGAACCAAGGCAAATTATTTTGGATCTAGATGTAACCGATGATTTAGTACACGGTTCGCAGGAGCAAGTTTTCTTCAACACTTATTATGGAGGATACTGCTATGCTCCACTTTATATATTTTGTGGAAAACATCTATTAGCAGCCAAACTGCGCCCTTCTAATGTAGACCCAGCATTTGGGGCGTTATCAGAATTACAAAGAGTCATTAAACAAATACGTCAACAATGGAAGAATGTTGAGATTCTAGTACGTGGAGATAGTGCCTATTCTAGGGACGATATTATGACGTGGTGTGAATCACAGCCCGGTTTAGATTATGTTTTTGGATTAGCGCAAAATAGTCGTTTAATTGGGATGACTACGACGATTCAAAGTAGAGCCTCACTTGAGTTTGAGCAGAAATTATCAACAGCAGTTTCGTTTTTGGAAACAGTATTTAAACCAGATGAACAGCTTCCAAGGCTTGCTTGTGACTTGATTGATAACTCAATTTGGTATAAGTCATTAGACTATCAAACTCGTGAATCTTGGAGTCGTAGTCGTCGTGTTGTTTGTAAGGTTGAATATGGAGCAAAGGGGACTAATATTCGTTTTGTTGTAACAACTCTTGCTACCAATAAAGTACCACCTAGTCAACTATATAAACAAAAATATTGTCAGCGAGGGGAGATGGAAAATCGTTTTAAAGAACAACAACTAGAACTTTTTAGTGATAGAACAAGCACCCACACATTTCCAGGGAACCAATTACGTTTATGGTTTTCTTCTTTAGCTTACGTTTTGATGAATGCTTTGCGCCAAAAATGTTTAACTAAAACTGAATTACAAAATGCTACTGTTGGAACTATTCGTACCAAGTTATTGAAGTTAGGAGCTTTAATTACTGTAAATACACGCTGTATTTTAATTGCAATTACTAGTTCTTGCCCATACAAAAATATCTTTGCTACTGCTCATAGACGTTTAAGAATGCTGACTAATACTGCTTAATTTTAAGTTAAATTGCCTTTGACTTATTTCTAATCAGTTATACTTTGGGCTTAGGTTGATTCAAGATTCAAGTCTTGTTTTGTCATGCTTAATTTTATGAGCAGAGCATTTTAATTTTACTCCCCATAAAAAAATAGTGATTATTTTACCTTTATAAATGCGGTTTTATACTTAATTTATCTCTACACCTAAATTTTGATTGATGATGTATCAAAAAAATGCCTCACATCAGGTCATGTAAATTGATTTTTCACTACTTGTGAGAAATCCGGGTAAGCGGTTCATATCGCCTGAAACTGTTCCGGAAACTGGGTTGAGATGAGTCTGGATTTGAATGTTCTTAGCATCTGCTGCCAGTCGTACTGTTTCTAAGGCTGCTGCAATTGTTGCTGCTAAATTTACAGGAGCAACGTTTAACGTCATTTTTCCTTGCAAAATGCGTGAGACATCTAATAAGTCTTCAATTAATTGCGCTTGCAGTTTTACATTGCGTTCAATTGTTTCTAAAGCTAGGTCAGTTTTTGTCGCATCTAGGCGCTTACTTCGGAGCATTTTTGTCCAGCCTAGAATTGGATTGAGGGGCGATCGCAATTCATGAGATAGTACGGCTAAAAATTCGTCTTTAACTCGGTTGGCTGATTCGGCTTTGGTGCGATCGCGTTGCGCTACTCCATACAACTGGGCATTGTCGATTGCTAAAGAAGCGCGGCGAGCTAGTTCTTCTGCTAGTTGTAAATCAGTTGAGTCATATTGCCGCCCAGATTCGGCAGAAACAAAGGAAATTACACCTAAAATTCGTGCTTGGGTTTGTAGTGGCACTGTCATCACCGATTTAAACCCAACCTGTCGCAAAATTTCTAAATGTTCTGGATCACGGGCTGCTTGCACTAGCAATTCATCTGGAATATCTGGCAAGATATCAGATTTTCCTGTCCGCAATGTCAAGGCAGCACCGCGCACAGCATCCGGGTCAAGAGGATATTTATGGCTAATTTGTTGCGCCCATTGAAGTTTGGCAGGATCGGTGTGAGCGACAGTAATTTGTTCGATTGAACCGTCTGCTTCCACGATATGAACTGTACACCAATCCGCTAATTCCGGAACGATGAGCTGTGCTACTTGCTCTAAGGTGATTTGATAATCGAGGGAAGAGGCTAAAACTGCGCTTGCCTCTGACAGAAAGCGTTGCCCATGCTCTAACCGGACTCTTTGTGTCACGTCTAAGACATAGATTAAAACGTCTTCTACTTGCTGATTCAAGTTGATTGTTGGCAGATAGTAAACGTTGTAGTAACCAGGGGAGCGAGTACTGCGTCCAGGAACGTTGACAGCAAAGCAGGATGAAATAAACGGATTTCCTGTGGTGTAAATTTCGTCAAATACTGCGACTAATTTAGGATCGGATTGACCAAAAAGTTCTGGAATGGAATGCCATAAATGTTGTTCACGGGTTAGTCCGTTGATTTGAGCTAATGCTTCATTAATGGCAATAAATCGTTGCTCAGCATCTAACAGAGCAATTCCCACTGGTGAGGTTTCAAAAATGGTTGTCAATTGGCGTTGTGCGGCTTCTGCTTGAGTCCGGGCAATACTTTCTCGCTCTAGTAATTGTTCCCGTTCTTGTTCTACTTGCTTGCGTTCTGTAATATCAATCACAGCACCGATTGAATGTTGAGGATTCCTTTGAGAATCGTAAGTAAAATTTCCTCTCACTTCTACCCAGTGAATAGAACCATCCGACCAACGCAGACGATATTCATGGTGATATTCTTTTTTCTCAGCGATCGCTTGCTGAATTTTTGCCTTTGTTGTGGCTAAATCATCGGGATGCACTTGATCTGCCCAAAGCTTGTAACTGGGTTCGCACTCATTTACTTGCAGACCTAGAATTGTAAAGTGACCTTCTGACCAGAGGATTTTGCCTGTCTGCATATCCCAATTCCAGGTTCCCATACGGCCAACCTTCAAGGCCAGTTGCAAGCAAGCTTCACTTTCCCGTAGTGCTTCTCCTGCCTGCGATCGCTCTGCTTCAATTTGTTTACGCTCGGTGATGTCAACCGAAACCCCAATCATCCGGACTCCCCGCCCTGTTTGATCAAAATAGACTTGTCCCTGGCTTTGGAGCCAACGTACAATACCATTTGGGTCAATCACCCGATATTCTTGCATGTAGTACTGTTCGCCAGCGATCGCTTTTTGGGCTGCTTGTATCATTCGTTGCTGATCATCTGGATGAATAACGGCAACAAAGTCTTCTACCGTACCTATTTGCGCGCCCCAAACCAAGAGCGAATTGGGAGAATACACTACATGATTTGTGATTAAATCTATGTCCCAGGCAACCATTTGAGCAGAAGATAAAGCTAACTGCAAGCGTTCTTCTGTCTGCTGCAAATTTTCTAAGATCGTTGTTACTTGGCGCTCAGTTTCTTGGGTCACATTTTCTAGTAATGCTGACAATTCTTGTTTTTGGCGCTGCAAGGTGGCAATTTTTTGCTGCTGTTCAACAATTTGGGCTTTTAGTAAAGCGTTTTCAGCATTTGTCCCAACTTCGTTTCCCAGGCTACGGGCAATGCGTTCAATTAATTCCGAACGAGAAATACCTTGCTTTCGAGCTTCCTCATCGAGCGATCGCCATGCTGTATTGGTAAGAGATACGCTTACTCGTTGTTTTGTTTCTAAGTCCCAATTGTTGACAAACTTACCATTAGCATCGCGTTTCATGAATACTTACCCGTATACATACACGGTCATTTTTATTTAATCTAAATTATTTCTCATCAGGATCTGTCTTAAGAGTGAGGTTTTGATTCCCAAATTAAATCAAAGTTTTATGTTTATAGATAATTCTGCTTAAGTGCTTAATTTTTAGCCACTATTTTGTAACTAATTGTGAACTATAAATAGGGTACGGTTATTGCGATCATTTGTGACATAAAACCGAACATCCTAACATTTAATGTTGATCTAATGTGTTTATTAGGAAGCTTGAGATTAAGCTTGAAAAAATTGAATAGTTATTAAGTAAAGCTGACTGCTTTACTGCCAGCTAAGAAGCTTGAGATTGAGCCTCCTAGAACAAATAATGGATTTTAGAGGTGATATTATGGCACTAATTCGTTGGCAACCATTTCGAGATATCGAACGCTTAGAACCGTTCAATGAAGTTGACACTTTACAGCGGCAAATGAATCGTCTATTTGATAGATTAATGCCAACTGATGGAGAACAAAGGATGGGCTTTGCCTTTACTCCTGCCGCTGAACTCGAAGAAACCGAAGATGCGATTCACTTAAAACTAGAAGTACCTGGTTTAGAAAAACAAGACTTGAATATAGAAGCGACTCCCGAAGCAATTTCGATTAGTGGTGAGCGTAAGTCTGAAACCAAAACTGAAGAAAACGGTGTCACTCGTTCTGAGTTCCGTTATGGCAAATTTCAACGGGTAATTCCATTACCTTCACAAATTCAAAACGACAAAGTACAAGCTGAATATCAAAACGGTATTTTGCGCCTTACCCTACCAAAAGCGGAATCAGAAAAACACAAAACCGTAAAAATTAATCTTGGTTAATTAGGGACTAGGGGCTAGGGGCTAGGGGCTAGGGAAAAAGCAGGGGAGGCAGGGGAAGTAGAGGAAGACAAGAGGGGAAAAGGTTAAAGGGTAAAGGATGAAGAAACAAACTCTTTTCCCCTTACCCCTTTCCCTTTACCCTTCTTCATCTATGCCCAATGCCCAATGCCCCATGCCCTATTAAAAAAGAGGAAATTTACTTGTATGGCAAAAGTAGTTGGAATTGATTTAGGCACAACAAACTCCTGTGTTGCTGTCATGGAAGGAGGGCAACCATTAGTAATCGCCAATGCTGAGGGACAGCGCATCACTCCCTCTGTTGTGGCTTACACTAAAACAGGCGAACGCTTGGTTGGTCAAATTGCTAGACGACAAGCGGTGATGAACCCAGAAAACACCTTTTATTCTGTCAAACGCTTCATTGGGCGCAAATACGAAGAAATCACCCATGAAGCTACAGAAGTAACTTACAAAATCCTGCGGGATAGCAATGGTAATGTCAAACTCGACTGTCCCGCAGTTGGTAAACAATTTGCACCCGAAGAAATTTCTGCCCAAGTTCTGCGGAAGTTGGTTGATGATGCCAGCAAATATTTGGGAGAAACAGTCACTCAAGCAGTAATTACAGTTCCTGCTTACTTCAATGACTCTCAGCGGCAAGCTACTAAAGATGCGGGAAAAATTGCCGGTTTAGAAGTCCTCCGCATTATTAACGAGCCAACAGCGGCAGCTCTTGCCTACGGCCTAGATAAAAAGCAAAATGAAACTATCTTGGTTTTTGACCTTGGTGGTGGAACTTTTGATGTTTCTATTTTGGAAGTTGGTGATGGTGTTTTTGAAGTCAAAGCTACCAGTGGAGACACCCACTTAGGCGGTGACGATTTTGATAAGAAGATTGTAGATTGGTTGGCTGATGAATTTCAGCGTAACGAAGGTATTGACTTGCGTAAAGATAAGCAAGCTTTACAAAGACTGACTGAAGCAGCCGAGAAAGCCAAAATTGAACTTTCGAGTGCGACTCAGACCAATATTAATCTTCCTTTTATTACTGCTACTCAAGAAGGCCCAAAACATCTCGATACAACTCTGACACGAGGTAAATTTGAGGAGATGTGTGCAGATCTTTTTGATCGTTGCCGTAAACCAGTGCAACAAGCATTGCAAGACGCTAAATTGAGCAATGCGGAACTTGATGAGGTTGTATTAGTTGGTGGTTCGACTCGTATTCCTGCCGTTCAAGACTTAGTGCAGCGAATGACAGGTAAAAGCCCCAACCAAGGAGTTAATCCAGATGAAGTTGTAGCCGTTGGTGCTGCTATTCAAGCAGGTGTCCTGGCGGGTGAAGTCAAAGATATTCTACTCTTGGATGTTACGCCTTTGTCTTTGGGTGTGGAAACCTTGGGCGGTGTGATGACTAGAATTATTCCCCGTAACACCACCGTCCCTGTGAAAAAATCAGAAATTTTTTCCACAGCAGCAGATGGTCAAACAAATGTAGAAGTTCATGTTCTCCAAGGTGAACGGGAATTGTCTAAAGATAACAAGAGTTTAGGTAATTTTCGCCTGGATGGCATTCCCCCAGCGCCCAGAGGTGTACCACAAATTGAAGTTACCTTTGACATTGATGCTAATGGTATTCTTTCAGTTACCGCCAAAGATAAGGCTACAAATAAGCAACAGTCGATTTCGATTACAGGTGCTTCCACTCTCGATAAACGAGACGTAGAGCGCATGGTGCAGGATGCAGAAGCTCATGCCCAAGAAGATCGAGAACGTCGTGAAAAAATTGATACCAAGAACTTGGCAGATTCTTTGGTCTATCAAGCAGAGAAACAATTAAGAGACTTGGGTGATAAAGTGAGTGCAAGCGATCGCTCTCGTGTTGAAGGATTGGTACAGAATTTACGAGAGGCAATTAATCAAGATAACTTTGAGCAAATTAAGTCTCTCACCAATGAGTTACAGCAAGCCTTGATGCAAGTAGGTAGCGCTGTCTATGCCCAAGCAGCAAGCCCAACAGATGGCGCACAACCAAGCAGTGGCAGTGAAGATGTGATTGATGCTGATTTTGTGGAAAATAAGTAATGTTGGGTATGGGGCATGGGGCATGGGAAAGAAGGGGTAAGTGGGAAAGGGGAAGGGTAAAGGATTGGTTTTTTCATCCTTTACCCTTTAACCTTTTCCCCTCTTGTCTTCCTCTGCTTCCCCTGCCTATCCTGTTTTCTTGTCTCCCTGTCTTTTTTACATATCAGCTATGCAAACCGTCTCTCATGAATGGGAGGCAGTTTCATCCAATCTCGTTATCAAAAATCAAAATTTTAAAGTACAACATAAACATTCTTGCCAGTTTGTCATAAATTTTTGTAGAAATGATTGAGAACAAACTGATATCTACTTTGGGAATTTAACAGCCTAGAGATTATAGAGAAAATAGCAATGAGATGTCGATAATGAATCATTAGCCTAGAGAATAGACAAGAAACTACTTCTAAAACTATCCTCATGGATAATATGCGTCTGACACTTTGCACCAAATCACTAGTTTGAATAAAACTTATAACTAAACACACACTGATATATTTTCATTTGCTTGAATAGGTATATTGATAAGATTAAGATTCACCATTCTTGACTATGGCTAGTAAGTTAATTGATGTTAGGGAATATACTGTTAGGGCGCATAAACGAGAAATTCATACTCGTGTTTTCAACTTCGTCTGTAAGCAGTGCAACGAGACTACAAAACGTGAGACCTATGGGCCTCGTCCGTTATATTGTGAGAGATGCCGACCTCCCCAACCGCCTAAAAAGTCCCAACAGTCATCTAAAAAAGCCAAGCCTAGACCAATGACTTATACCAGTGATACCAACTTGGGTTAATTTGAAGCTTTATGAATCATCAATTGCAATTAGAGCCTCCTCCTCAAGCCTTTTTCTCTCCATTATTAGAATTAAGAGACCACTATGCTGGTCTTGTAGAAAAGTATGAACAATTGTATACACAGGCGCGATCGCATCTCAATCATGTAGAAGCTTTGTTATCTAATTGGTCTGCTGACTTGGATGTTAACGGGAAGCTGTCAACAATTGATGTGAATCATCATCAATTATCTCTGCCTGATAGCATTGCTCGCTCTGGCATTGACTCTGTAAACTCTATCTCGTCGGAATCTGATAATTTAGATAATTTGCAGATAGATGAGTCTTCTAGTGTGGTTGCAGATACCAACAAGCCTCAAATGTCAATTACATCTCCAACTATAGATATATCCCCAGAGAGTAAAGAAAACTCAATCAAAGGAGTTGACATACCGATGCTTCCCCAACATAATCCTTTATCTCGGATGGAAGCCATCAAAAAGCTATTAGAAGAACATTCGGGTACTGTATGTCATATTGATTTCATCGTGCGATCGCTTTATGGTGATTTAGAGCAACCTGTCTTCAGAGTAGTCAAAGGTAGAGTCCAATCCTCATTGACTCAGGGCAGGGAAAGGAATGCGTGGTCAGCTATTCCTGACGAGCCTGGTTGTTACACTTTGGATTTAAGTTTAGTCAAGTCTAATCGGACTCATAATGGTCATTCTCAAGCCAACAAAAACAAAAAGAAGAAACCTATCGTACTTCCGCAGACAAATGTAGTTCCGATGTTGAAAGAGTTTGAGGGTCAGTTTTTAATAGATGCCCTTTCGTCTTTCTTTGAGCAAAATCCAGGGAAAATTTTTACTGTCGCCGAAATTATCGCTGGGCTTTACGGAGAACTAGATGCTGAGGAAGTTAGAGAGATTAAAAGCAAGGTGTTAAATGAGTTATCACGAGGTCATAGAACAGGAAGATTTTCTAGGGTTCCTGAACAAATCGGACTTTATACCTGGGACTCCAATCTAAAACTAGAGTCCAGGTCAGTTTGAATTAGAGGCGTTGGAAAGCAGGAGCAGGGTTAAGAGGTTTATTTATTTTTTACAAGCCCCTTCGGGGCGGGAACATAACATAATTCTTTCCCCCTGGTTACTGAGTTTCGACTGCGCGGCAGTTGAGCGAAGTCGAAACTCAACTACCGCGTAGTCGAAGTATGCCCCCTGCACTTGTTAAGCTCATCCCACCCCTGGAAGGGGCGGGATTTTGTGTCATCCCTCTTTTGTTACTTTTGGGAAAGAATAATCCCTAAACCTTGTTCTTTGGTAATTTCTCAACAATTAAACTTAAATGAGAAAACTAGAATGCGATCGCTCAATTGATGATTTTGTTTAAGGTTCAGGTTGGGGGCAGTATTTTTCTCTCCCTATAGTGATTAAAGAGGGATTATCCCTCTTTTGTTACTTTTGGGAAAGAATAATCCCTAAACCTTGTTCTTTGGTAATTTCTCAACAATTAAACTTAAATGAGAAAACTAGAATGCGATCGCTCAATTGATGATTTTGTTTAAGGTTCAGGTTGGGGGCAGTATTTTTCTCTCCCTATAGTGATTAAAGAGGGATTATCCCCCTGTTGCCCGTTTTCTGTTCCCTGTTCCCTTTCATTTCTCAGTAAAACGCCAAACACCATCCCATTCTTCCAGAGTTTTATCTTCTAGTAAAAAATAATTTATTCTACTCAGGTATAAACCAGCAGTTTTATCAGCAGAATTTATACTTAAAACTTTTTCAAAATAAACTTTTGCCTGTTCAAAATTACCTTGACGATAATTATCTAAAGCTTGCTCAAAATCAGGCTGAGACTTGAGCTTTAAATATTTGATTTCATCAATTTCTGCATCGAGTATTTCATAAACAGAAATAGGTTCGTTTCGTCCTTTAACGACTGCTCGGTCTAAAAAACGAATTTGATATTTTCCAGAATTACTTAAATGCTCCAATGTCTGCTCAGAAATGAGTAAAGAGACTCCATAAAATTTTGTTAAGCCTTCTAACCTAGCTGTTAAATTAACATTATCTGAAAAAGCATCTCCCTGCATCCGATTTTCTTCACCTACCATACCTAGCATCATGTGGCCAACATGAATACCAATACCAACTTGTAGAGGTAAGTAACCTTTTTCTACACGTTGCTTGTTATATTCATAAACCTGTTTTTGTTTAGCAACACCAGCAGCTACTGCATCATCAGCGCCATCAGGAAAAACTGCCATCATTCCATCACCCAAAAATTTGACGATAATACCGTAGTGAGAGCGAATTTCTGGACTGACGCGCTTGAGATAGGCATTGACAAAGTTAAAATTTTCTTGAGGTGTCATGTTTTCAGAGATTGTTGTGAAAGAGCGAATGTCACTAAACATTACTGCCATAACTTTGCTAACATGATCGCCTAATTGCACATCTGTAATCGTTTCTTTGCGTAAAAAGCGTAAATATTCGTGAGGAACGAATCGTCCGTAAGCTTGAAGAAGAGATTCTAATCGGGTATTAGCAGTTGTTAATTCTTTCTCTCGTGCTTTAACGATTCTCACCATATTAGTAAAAACTCTAGCCAATTGTCCTAGTTCGTCGCTGCGTTTGGCAACTTCAGCTAGAGTTTCTGGTTGAAAAACATCGCGTTCCACTTCATAAGCAGCAGAGGTGACTCTATCTACTTCTTCAATATATGCTGCTTGACGCATAATTTCAGCTTTGAAGAGAGCTTCAGCTTCCTGTCGTTTGAGAAAGTTTATATAAGCTTTAGAATGATAGCGAATGCGAGCAATTAGTTCAATATTATTAGGCAACTTTACTAGATAGTCATTTGCCCCTAATTCAAATGCTTTTGCTTTGATAATGGGTTCTTCTTTACTAGATAGAACGATGAGCGGAATATGACAGGTAGGTGAATTTTGAGAGCGAAGATATTTTACTAAGAGTAATCCTTCCATTTGTGGCATTACCAAGTCTTGCAAAATCACAGTGGGATTGCAATCTTTAGCTACTTTTAAAGCGAGTGTGGGATCACTGCAATAATGAAATACAATGTCTTGTTCGGTAGCTAGCATTCGAGAAATAGCTTCGCCGATTATAGATTGGTCATCAATTAGTAAAACAATTATTTTTTCATCTATTGTAGATGTCATATAAGTTAGGGGTTTCCAATAAATAAATTATTTAAGAAGGCGAACCACAAAGGCGCAGAGGTCACGGAGAAAGAAGAAGAAATAAGTAGGTTGATGTCAATAATTATGCAGGGGGCAGGGGGCAGAGGGGCAGGGGGCAGGGAGCAGGGGTAGAAAGAGTTTGAGCCTTCTTTATTTTTATTCACATACAGGACTCCTATTTGATTAAGGAACACGATTCAGTACATATCTATCCCTTCTTAACTATTCCCTGTTTCCTGTTTCCTGTTCCCTACCTACACAAATAAATTCACCGAATCAAACCGGATTACTATAGTTTGATTTTATTTCACCGACTTACTTATGATATTTTTGAATGTTTTTTAATTGAGAAGTTACTTACATATCAAAGATGAAGAGAAATTTAATTTTTTTTAAGCAAGGTCGTAGCAATATTATCTAGTGGCAATACTTCTATACCAGTATTTAGCTCGACGGCTGCCTTAGGCATACCATATACTACACAGCTTGTTTTGTCTTGAGCGATTGTATGCCAACCTCTTAGTTGTAAAGTACTCAATCCTTCAGCGCCGTCTCGTCCCATACCCGTGAGCAAAATAGCTGTTCCTTGATGTTTCCAGTGTTGAGATAGACTTTTGAAAAATACATCAACCGATGGCCGGTAAGGATAATCAATTGGGTCTTTAGTGTAACCCAGAGTTAAGTCTGGTTTTAAATATAGGTGATCGTTAGTACCAGCAACTAAAACTGTTCCTTTTTGAAAGCGATCGCCTGCAACGGCCAATCTCACCGATAATAAAGTTTGTTGATTTAACCATTCCACAAAACCAGTCGAAAACTGAGCATCAACGTGTTGGATAATAGCGATCGCCCCAGGAAAATTAGCTGGTAACTTCGACAAAATAGTTGCCAAAGCTTTCGGCCCACCGGTTGACGATCCGATAGCTACTAAAGGAACCTTCAAAGATAAATCGCTTTGTCGTTCATAATTCAAGGATGAACTAGGTAATTTTGTCTTGGTGCTAATGGGAGATTTTTGCAACATTTTGCCAATTCGAGCGATTTTAGTTAACAACTGACTTTCGTCTGCTTGAACTGCACCAGCTATCACAGGTGTATTCACCGCATCCAATGCGCCATAACCCATCGCTTCATACACCTTGGCTACATTCTGTTCAGTATTAGCTGTGACTATAACAATGGCACAGGGAGAATTTTGCATAATCTGCTTAGTGGCTTCTGCCCCATCCATCACAGGCATTAACAAATCCATTAAGATTAAATCAGGTGTATCCTGAGCGCATTTGGCAACGGCTTCTGCGCCATTATGGGCAACCCAAATTACTTGATATTCAGAGTGTGTCTGCAATACTCGTCGTAGTGCTGCAACTGCAATTGTTAAATCGTTAACGATCGCGATTCTCATAATTAACGACCAATTAAATCGACTACGGCATCAATCAGCGTTGAATCATGAAAACTACTTTTTGTCAAGTAGTAATCAGCACCAGCTTCCAAGCCCTGAATGCGGTCTTCGGGGCGATCGCGATAAGAAACAATAATCACAGGCAGCGAATGCAAGCGCGGATGACTTCTGATCTGCCGTACCAATTCGATACCATTCATCCGCGGCATATCAATATCGCTAACTACTAAATCGTAGTGGTTGGTACGCACAGCATTCCATGCCTCCATTCCATTAACAGCAATATCTACGTTATAACCACGATTTTCTAACAGCTTGCGCTCCATTTCCCGCACCGTAATTGAATCGTCTACCACCAAAACTTTTTGACGCTGATCTAAAATTACTGTTGTCTGTAGCCCCACTTTATTTAATTGTCCGATATTGAGAATGGCATCTATTGTCCTGACCATATCTGAGACATCTACAATTAAAATAGGCGAACCATCCCCTAATAAAGATGTCGCACTAATATCTCGGACTTTACATAAACGGGAGTCAAGAGGTCTGACGACCAAATCACGTTCGCCTAGAAACTTGTCTACCACCAATCCGTAAATACTAGCGTGGTCACTAATTATTACCACTGAAAGCGAGTCAGAGGCATCTAGAGATTTCGGTAATTCTAATACTTGATGAGCAGCGATTAAACCTATATTTTGTTGATTCATTGCAAAATATTGACGATTTTCCACCTCTGCAATTTCAGCTTTATCGACTGTGACAATTTGCTCAATTCTGGCTAAAGGAATAGCATAGGTTTTGCCAGAGATTTCGACTAACAGCGTTCGCACCACCGACAGCGTTAGCGGTAGTTGGAAGTGAAAACTAGTTCCTTTTCCAGCTTGGGATACAGCACGTACAGTTCCTCCTACCTCCTGTGCCATACTTTTGGCAATATCCAATCCTACACCCCGTCCAGAAATTTCTGTCACTTGCTTGGCTGTAGAAAATCCCGGTAAAAATAAAAACTCCATCAATTCAGTATCTGTCAATTGAGCAGCTATTTCTGAATTTGCGAGATTTTTGTGAACAATTTTTTGACGTAAGTTTTCTGAATTAATACCTCGTCCATCATCGGATACAGTAATTGCTAGCATTCCTCCCCGATGAAATGCCTCTAAGCGGATTGTGCCTTCTGCCAATTTTCCGGCTGCTATTCGTTCTTGGGGCAACTCAATTCCGTGGTCAGTAGCATTTCGCAAAATGTGTGTTAAGGGTGCTTCCAATTTCTTGAGAATGTCCCTGTCTACAGATGTTGCTTTGCCGACAATTTCTAAGTTAACTTTCTTGTTTAACTTACGTGCTAAATCACGAATCATTCGGGGAAAACCTTGGATACCGTCTGCAAACGGACGCATATTAGAAGTAATGACTTCTCGGTAAAGGCGGTCAGATAAATTTGCAGTCCGTTGAGCGTATAATTCTAATTCATTGAGGCGATCGCTCAATAAAGTCAGGCATTCTTGTTCTTTGTGTCTGGCTTCATCTAAATACTGTTTTCCCACTTGTTCATAATTGCCCCGTTCTAGAGTATCCTGTAACTTTTCTAAAGTTCTTGATAACTCTACCAAGCGCCATTTTAAAGACATCATTGAGTCTGCGTGGGGTTGCAACCAGTTAGCTTCGATTAAAGATTCCCCTGCTAAACCCATAATCCGGTTCAAGTTTTCTGCACTCACTCGCACTACCCGATCTTGTGCTAGGGTTTGTTCGGATGCAGATGTTGCTGATGATGGCAGACTCCTATCTTGGGAAGAAAGAGATTGTGACTCTACACCTGGATGATTAGCAAACTCTATTGGTGAGGGAGACTGATTTAGAGATGATATAGATGATTCTAAAGAAGTAAGTTTGTTTGAACTTGGTGTTGGAGATACAGATATTTCTGTTTTTGCCTCTTGCTTCCTCACCTCTTGTGCTGGCTGCGGATTCAAAATCGCAGCGACTGCCGATTGCGTCCTCATAAAAGCTATATTTTGGTTGGTCAACCAATTGGGCAACTCTGCATTACTAACTTGGCTGATACCTTGTAATAAATCTGCTCCTTCTAGGAGAATATCAACATGGTCAGAATTTAGCGTAATTTTTTGATTTTGGGCGGCAACAAAGCAATCTTCCATCACATGAGCTAAGTTGACTACTGCATCCAGGGCAACAATCCTAGCAGATCCTTTGATTGAATGAGCTGCGCGCATTAAGGTTTCTAATGCTTGGGCAGATTTTAGATTATTTTCTAATGCCAATAACCCCTCGTTCATCAGGTTAACCTGCGTCTCCAGTTCTAAGCGAAATAAATCCATCATGGAACTGTCATCGCTGCCTATGGTAGTTAAATTTGCGGATGCAACTACAGCGATTGGAATAATTTCTGGAGATAATGTACTTTGTGTTTCTTCCCCAAGATGCAACGGCAGATCGATTTGAGAGTTTTCTGGTTCTTGAATATCATTAATAAATGATTGATAAGAGGCAGGGGGCGGGGAAAAAGGTACAAACCTTGCCCCCGAACTTTGCTCAACGGGGGAAACTCCCGCACGCAAGTTCTCTTTTTGTGGGTGGTTTCTCTCCCTGCTCCCTGCTCCCTGGTTACTGAGCGCAGTCGAAGTATGCTCCCCTGCTTTTTCACTCTCTGGTTTTTGGAAAGACACATTAGTTGTTTTAGAGGTCAAAAAGATTGAGATAGCTTTTTGAGTTGTTGAGAGTTCCCAAGCATGTTCTGACATCCAACGTTCAATTTCTACTTCTGATGCTTTACCAATACTCAAGAGCAAAGAGCAGCCATGAAGTAAAAGATCAATTTGTTCGTCACCAAAAGTAACAGTACTGTTTTGGGCGGCAATAAAACACTCCTTAATAATTTGTGCTAACTCAGCAGCTACTTCTCGTTCGACTAATTTGGAACTTCCCCAAATAGAATGTACTGCTTGAGTTGCTTGTTCTAAGTCAGTTAGAGAAGATGGTTGTGTTCTCAGTGCAGTTAAAGATTCTTTGAGGATAGATACCTGAGTCTCGATTTCCTGGCCAAATAAATCTAATAAAGTGTAATCATTCATTTCATCTGCACCCGCTACAAGATTTTGCTATTGAGGGTGTAAAACAATAATTCAGAGTCAAGACAATTGACTTTCTTGCCCTGCCAGTTAATGATGCCTTGGGTGTAGGCTTGAGCAGCTTTAGCTATAACAACAGGCGCATCTCGTAACTCATTTAGATGAAAGCGATAAATGCCATAAACCTCATCAACTGGAAACACCCATTTCTCATTTTGATGTCCTGCTACCATCATGCGTTGTGTGTTTACAGATTTGGGAGGTGAAGAATTTTCTTGAGTTGATTCTAAGTCTAAGTTTAATAAGTGGCTCAGAGACGCACAAAGTAAAGTTTCTCCTCGAATATTCACTAATCCCAAAAATAATTTGTTGCTGCGGTGGGGTAGAGGTTGAATAACACAGGGATGAGTAACTTCTTGCAAAACTTTAGCACTCAAGGCTAATTGTTCATTTCCCAGACAAAAAATCATTACAGAAAGGGCTTCTGCTGTTTTAATAATAGTTTCATTATTTTGGGTTTCTTCATCAACGGGTGTTTCTGCCAATACATTAATCCACTCGTTGACATAATTAAGTGGTGGCTTTCGTTCTAACAAACTATCTCCAACCGCAGCAAAAACTAGACAATCATGACAATGAATGACGTTTTTTAGCTCTGTACAGGAGCGATCGCCCATTACCCCAATTTGATTCCAGCAATCATTTAAGACGGGACGATCAATGATTTGATTTTCCCAAGCAGATGAATTATCTAAATGGTTATTCATTAGTCATTTGCTCTGATTAATTCAATTTTTAGAGGATATTGAGTTTCGTAATCCTCTAGCAGCATCATCTAATTGCTCTAAGGCATTGTTAGTCTCACGCAAAGCATCCACTGTTTGCTCAGAGGCTTGGCTTAGTTGCCCCATAGCCTCACTAATTTGCTGTGCGCCTTCAGATTGTTCTTCTATACTCTGGCTCACCTGCTGAAATCTAGGAGGCAGACTTTGCACTTTGTTAATCACTTCAGCAACTTGGTAACTAATCTTGCTGACGCGTTCGACACTATCATTGACTGATTTGTGGAATTTATCCATTTCCATCACGCCTATTGTTACCGCCGATTGCATATCTTTGACAATTTGCTCAATTTCCAAGGTAGCGACAGCTGTTTGATTGGCAAGCCGTCGAATTTCTCTAGCAACAACAGCAAAGCCTGCGCCATACTCTCCGGCTTTTTCGGCTTCAATTGCTGCATTCAGCGACAGGATGCTAGTTTGATCGGCAACTTTAGTAATCGTCACTACTACATTGTTAATATTGCCGGCTTTATTATTCATCACTCCCAATTTTGAAGAGATGGAGGTAGTAGCCTCTGTCAATTGCCGCATAACATTTTCCATCTTTGCTAATTCATCTTGACTATGGCTTGCCGATGTCGCTGTTGCTAGAGCCATACCTCCTACTTGTTCCATTGTCTTGACTAATTCTCTAGATGTAGCAGCAATTTCTAGAGCAGTTGCTGTGACTTCATTTGTGGAAGCTACTTGTTCTGCAACTGTAGCTTCTAATTCTTTACCGGATGCCGAAATTTGAGTAGTAGAAGTTGTAATTTGGACGACAGACTTTTGAATTTGTCGAGTTAAAGCCTTGCTGATAAACTGTCCTAAAATAATTGCGATTATCGGTCCTAGTAATATAGCGGTTAACGACCAGAACTTTGACTGATTGCTATCTTGTTCTGCGTCTTTGTCAGCTTTAATCGCAATGTTTTCATTGACTTTCAAGAGGTCTAAAATTGACGCGGTCGCAGCTTCAAATGTGACACGATTGACTTTAGCGCGATCGTTAAGTCGGTTCAAAGCATTTTCTGCTCTTTGAATAATTACTAATTCTGGAGAAGCTGCTTGGTTTTGCTTAAGAATTTCTACTTCCCTTTCATGGGGATTAAGAATCCCTAAACTTTCAAATTGCTGATTAAGCTTGAGAAATTCGTCGTGATCGTTTTTCCATTTACTCCAATTTTCTTGGAGTTTTTTATAGTTTTTATCTTCCTCAACAGTTCGCGGAGTAACTTCGTATTGCTTAAATCCATCGTCAATTTGCTCCCAAGCATTCTTAATTCGAGCTAATTCGGCTTGTCGTTCTTGTAAAGTTAATCCTGTAATTAATAAAGCCCGTTCTGAAGATTCAATTTGAGTTTTCCCTTCATTGACTTTCCACAGTCCTACTAGACTTGGCAAACTATTATTACTTAACGTATCAATATTGTTACTTAACTGAAACGTCCCCACCAAACCAATCAATGCCACAATCAGAACCAATGCCCCCATAAACATAAAGGCAGTCATGATACGACCTTGTAAGGATTGATCTTTAAACGCGTTGCTGATCATAATTTTTTGCCTGTCTTGTATGTTGATAGTTAAAAATTTTGCTGTAGTTTCTGGATTCGCTCTTTGAGAATAGATGCACCAATTAAATCGCCACGATGTTCTTTTAAAAGGGCAAGGTGCATTAGTGCTTCATAATCATTAGGATTTAAATAAAGCGCTTTTCGGAAAAATTGTTCAGCTTGAACATTGTTTGCTTTTGCTTGATATAATGTTCCTAGCAAAGTGTAAATTTGAGGATCAGTAGAAGAAACATGCTCCAAATAGTCATTACAATGTTTGATAGCAGCTTCTGTATGTCCTCCATCGGCTAATTGTCTAGCTAATTCCCAAAATTTGCTTTCTTGAACAGCTGGCTGAGTTTCTTTTGAGGATGTTTGAGAAACCGAACCAGTGGGAATAATTGGTAAAGATGAGACATTTTTAACTAGGATTTCTGGCGAGTCGAAAAGAGAAGTTCCAAAATATACTTTTTTAGTTTGACTATTCTGCTTGTTTACTTCTGGTGGATGATGTGAGTTTTCACTGATCGTTACTTCTGATTTCTTTTTATAAACAGTAAAAGGTTGGCGAATTGAGGTAAATAGATGACTAGGAACTTTTGCAGTTTCAGCAGTCCCAACAAAGAGTAATCCATTTGGCAATAAGAGACGATTCAGAACTTTTAAAACTTCGGTACATGCAGAATCTTCTAGATAAATCAACAAGTTGCGACAGAATATCACATCATATTGTAATTGCATATTCACAAATATATTGAGAATATTTCCCTGTTTAAAGTTCACTAAATTTTGTATCAACGAGCAAACTTTATACTTTTCTACTATTTGTTGAAAATAACGGTTACGGTCAACCAATGCTTCACTCCGAAATGAATTTTTACCATAAGTTCCTTGCTGCGCTTTGACGATCGCCTGTTTGCTAATGTCAACTGCATCAATGCAAAAATCTGAGGGAGATAAGCCTACTTCTATCAAGGCGATCGCTATTGAATAAGGTTCTTCACCAGTGGAGCAAGGTATACTTAAAAAACGAAGTTTAGATTGACCAGATCTGCTAAGCCACTGCGAACGTACAAAACTCATGAGAAAATCAAAAGATTTGCGATCGCGAAAAAAATATGTTTCTGGAATAACTATTTGTTCAACTAATTCTGCAAATTCTTCTGATGAGTTTTGTAAAAGTTGAAAATAAATTTTTATATCGTTTGTATTACAAGCTAGACAGCGATTATTTATTGCCTTGGCAATCTTTTTTGAGCCAATAATATTACAATTAATACCTATTCTCTTACTTAATAATTTCTCAATGTCTGTGATTGACATCTGTAGACTATACTCCAATTTCTAATAGATTTATCTGTTTTAAAATATTCAGCAATTTTTCTAAATCTATATGTTGAATCATACCTTTCTCATCCATAATCATTTTTCCTAAGTATGGTGCTTCATTTGTTTGAATACCAGATGTTAAAAAGTCGCTTGCTGCTTTTTTAACTGTTTTAATAACTCGCTCTGCCATCAAACCAACATACTTAAAATTATCACCTTCTTGAGTAGGATAACTAATAATAAATACCCGTGTACTTAAGTTGGCTTGACTTGATGTTCCACGAATTAATTGACAAAGATCGATAACTGGAACAATTGCACCTCGATAATTAAATAGGCCAGATACATAACTTGGTACGTGATGAACTTCTCTATAAGAAACTCTAGGAATTACTTCTATCACATGAGAACTTTCTATTGCATATACATTATTGCTAATAGAAAAAAGTAACATTAGCATAAAAAATGGTAATTAATAATTAGTTTTTATTACTGATGAGAGATTTTAATTGAAAAAAATCAATTAATTCTTCTAAAGTTGTGTCTTCGCTTGTAGGTGTAGTTGATTCAATTTCTTTAATTGTCTGCATATTTAAATATCGAAAAGTTTGACCAGTCAAAGTTATTATTGCTTCTTTGGGAAGATTAGCAATTTCTTGATAATGACGGATGAATCTGGATTTCGCAAAATTGACTTGAAAACGAGCGCGTTTTAAAAGACGTTGTCGGATGTTCTCATAAAGTTGTGGATTATCTACAGCTAAAGTCGCAGTTATTTGATTTAAAATAACAGTTACAATATCTGGATTTTCTTCTAAAAAAAGCAGACTGCCTTCTTGATTGTAAGCAGCTATCCCATCCATTCCTAATGAGCCAATATCTGCAATGGCAATGATATAAGCTACAACAGACAGCTTTTTGTGTGGATTGTAAAGGGCAGGTTGATAAATACTTTGCTCAAATGAATCGTAAATGCAAATAGTAGCTTGAATAGCATCTTGAATAATCGATATGTCTGCGTCTGTAAATAGTACAGAATCATTAACACAATACTTTTTTAACTGCTGATTTAACTCTTCTATATAACTTAATACTTTCTTAATAGTTAAAGTTTCGCTAACCCCAGCTTCTCGCCGTCTAGAAGTATGAAGTTGAGTTTGAGAAACAAAAATCTGAATCATGTCATGAGCTACAGCGCATAAGTCTAGTAGTAGGTATAGGCGTGTGTAATCTAAAGACTCTCGCCAATCAGGATAAATTACTTGAAAAATAGCGATCGCTCGACGTTGTACATCTTGTAAATGTTCACGAGTATGATAGTAAAGCTGATTTTGGATAACTTCGCGATCAAATTCTTTAAGTACAAAGGTTTTAACCATAACAACTACTTCTGCAAAAGTACTGGGAAGCCAAGCTAAGTTTTCTTCTGAATACTCTGGGAAGTGCGTATTATTTTGGTCTAGTGACTTATATGTAGTCAAATCCAAAACTCTTACTCCTTGTTTTTGAAAATTTTAATATTTAGTTATTAATACTCTCAGTAAATTTCTCCGTAGACTTTTGTATGCCCTATTGTTCCCATATCTAACGGCAGTATCACAACTAATCTATAAAAAATTTATTTACATAAATAACAGAAATTTATAAAGCCTTGTTCCACTAAATTTGCATAGTTTTTATATATTTACATCTGAAAATACTAGGTGGTCTCAGCAAATATACGTAAAAAGAATAAAATTCACTTTTAATTTTTCAGAATATATAGTAATTTTCCGGTTGTAATTTAAGTGTTATAGAACATAGTGTAGAAGCGTACAAAAATTGAATTTTTGATTTTGAAAATAAATTCAATAACTAATTAGTATCGGGACTTACGTACAGGTAACAGAAAACGATCCACAGAGAACGTAGAGAACACGGTGAAACAGCGCTGCGGGAGGGTTTTCCTCCGCAAGTAACTGTGTAAAGTTTACGGCATTACCCTTAGAGCGCAGCGGTAGCGAACTTGCGTACTCCTGCGGGGAAGCAAGCTACGCATAGCGTCTCGTAGAGAGCGTTACCCGAAGGGAGGAATTAAGAGTTTAGAGAGGTTTATTGCGTAAGTCCTAAGTATATTTATGGACTGCATAGATAATCTGTTTGTTACCAAATGCTACTTTAGTAGTCTACATTTTTTAGAGCAATTGTATATCTATATAGTAATCCGGTTTGATTCGGTAAATTTATTTGTGTAGGTAGGGAACAGGAAACAGGGAACAGTTAAGAAGGGATAGATATGTACTGAATCGTGTTCAAAAATCAAATAGGAGTCCTATAGCAATTCTAAATTGTTTGTGAAATTATCTTTTTTTTGCGTAGTGTTTTTATTGATTTGGCAATTCGAGAACTTTCACAAATGAAATAAAATTGCAATATTCAGAAAGTAACTAATTGTGATTTAAAAGAAATGTCAAGAAAAACATCTTTCTTTGATTGCAAGCTTACTTCTGTAATTTTTCATACTTTTTAGCTGAGTTTAGTATCGGTATTACTGAAGCGTTCGCCATAAAATATAGCCTCTCCCTTGTTTTAATAATTGCTCAGAGTATTGGTATATAAACCTTAAAATTGCATCTTCATAAAAGAAAATACCATGAAAACAAATCTTGTTGATTTTCCTTATTTCCGCGCTCTTAAAGGCAGTGATTTTGATTGGCTAGAGTCAATTGGACAAAAGAAAACTTATCAACCGGGAACAATATTGATTGAAGAGGGTAAGTCCACTTCATCAATGTATATTTGTATAGCCGGCAGTCTCAAAGTTACTTCATCTGCATCAGGAACAGATTCACAACAATTTACTACATTTACTGCTGGTGAAGTCATTGGAGAAACACTATTGTTAGACCAGCAAATAGCAACTGTAACAGTGAAAGTTGATGAGACTTCAGAACTTTTAGTTTTACCCAAACAACAACTTACAGAGCGATTGGAAAGCGATTGGGATTTTGCTGCTCGCTTTTATCATTTATTAGCAGTTAATTTATCTGAACAACTACGCAAATTAACTAAATTAATGGCAACTAGAAATATTAAAGAAGGAGAACCATTAAGAAAAGTTTTAGTAGTATTTGCAACTTTAAATGACAGTGATATTTCCTGGATGATTGCTAATGGAACAGCAAAAAAGGCAGGATCAGGAACAGTTTTAATTCAGCAGGAGCAAGCAGTTCCTGCTGTTTATTTATTGTTAGAAGGCATGTTAGGTATTTATGTCAATATTAATAACAATGGTTTAGTAGAAGAGAAAAAAGTTGCCCAGCGCGTTAAGGGTGACATCTTAGGTGAAATGTCCTTTGTAGATGGAGGTTTTGCTTCAGCAAGCGTGAAAACAATGGAAAATGCTTGGGTTTTGGCATTACCGCAGGCTCAACTATCTGCAAAGTTTCAAGAAGATAGGGGATTTGCATATCGTTTTTATCGCTCTCTTGCCTTGATTTTATCTAATCGTTGCTTGGATTTACTCTCTCGTGGTAGTACTGCCAATCTCAACTACAAAAATCTAGAGTTGCTATCAGATGATATTGAAGCAGAAGACGAACTCGATATGGACTTATTAGAAGGAACTGCGATCGCTGGTAAACGTTTTGACTGGATGATTCAACAACTTCGGCATTAAAAAAATGACTTGGTCAAAAAGTTAATAACTCAATCACTAATTTATACTCAGGAATTTGGTAGGAAAAACTACACGTTATGACGAAAGATGAGCAAATCTAAAATTTTATTTTTTCTGCCTTACTTGAACCACAAATGTTTATGCGTACTTGTTTAAAAGTTAGTAGTGAATAATTAACAACAATGGTTTCCAATCAAGATCAAAATAAGGAAAGTATCTTTCGGCAAGAGTCTCTAGAGCGTTTATCTTCTCCAGAACGTTTGGATCAACTAATGCAAGTTGTGAATCCACAAGATTGGCTGATCGTGACAGTTTTTTGTGGCTTAGCAACAGTTGGTTTGCTCTGGAGCATTTTCGGACGTATTCCTATTAATATTGATGGACGGGGTGTATTAATTCAACCCCGGCAAGTTGTTGATTTCCAATCCTCTATTTCTGGACAATTGAAAAATTTGTACGTCAAAAGTGGGCAATGCGTCAAGAAAGATGAAGTATTGGCCATGATAGATCCAGTTGATTTGAAACAGCAGTTACAGCTAACAAAGGGAAAATTAGAACAGTTAAAAATACAAGCTCGCAATTCATTGTTGTTATCTAATCAGCGAATCCAGTTAGAAAAAAGTGCGATCGCAGCTTCCCGGCTAACTCTAGAAAAACGCTTGCAAGATTCTCGTTCACTCACTCCTATATTAAAAACAAAAGGTCTGGATGCGATTAAAGAACAACAAAAAAATCTCCTGGAACGCTTAGAAGACACGCAAAACTTGACCCCAGTCTTGAAAAATAAAGCATTAACAGCTCTCAAGCAACAGCGAATTAGTGTCAAACAACGTTTAAAAGATGCTCAATCTTTAGTTCCTGTGTTTGCCGAAAGACTCCAAAAGCGCCGCGAGTTAGCAAAAATTGGAGCGATCGCCACAGATTCATTTTTGCAGGCAGAACAAGAATATCAACAGGGACTTCAGACTGTAGCTCAATTACAAGCAGAATTAAAACAACTCGATGTCAACGAAACGCAAACAGAGCAAAGCTATTTACAAAACCTGCGAACAACAGGCGAAATTCAAGCACAGTTACGACAACTGGTTTTAGAAAATACCAAAACAGAACGCGAGTATTTAGATAATCTGCGCTCGATTAGCGAGATTCAAGGCAAACTGCAAGAACTAGAAATACAAGAAAAACGTTTAGTACAAGAAAATCTCGAAAGTAAGAATCAACGTAATAAAGAAATTCAAGAAGTCAACCGAGAAATAATTAGACTTGAACAACAAATTACTCAAAATAGCCTCATTCTAAGCAGTCAAGACGGATGTGTTTTAGAATTAACTGCTACTCTTGGCCAAGTTGTACAACCGGGTACTCATTTAGGAACTCTCAGAACAGGAAGTAGTAACGATACTTCCACGATGACAGCTTATTTCCCTATCAGATATGGTAAACAAATCCATTCTGGAATGTCTGTCTCTATTACTCCTGATACTGTACAACGAGAAAGATTTGGCGGGATTCTAGGCACAGTCGTTGCTGTTTCTCCCTTTCCTATAACCAAAGAAGGAGCAGCTTCTTTGATTGGTAATCCAGAAGTAGTGATGAACTTAATCGGTCAGAATGGTGCGGCTATTCAAATTAATGCTGACTTAATTAAAGATTCAAATACTGTAAGCGGCTACAAATGGTCATCTTCTAAAGGTCCTAATTCTGAAATTACTACAGGTACTACTACTTCTGTTCGTGTCACTATCGAAGAAAGAGCGCCAATTACCTTTGTTCTCCCCATACTTAGAGAATTTATAGGCTTCAAATAATTCACAGTTTTAAATATCGCGCCTGATACCGTTTCACTTTAAAGTTGATACATTTGGGGAAGCAGGGGAAGCAGGGGAAGCAGCACTTCGGCTACGCTCAGTGACCAAAGGCAGGGGGAGTAAGAAAAGTAATTTGTATCAATAATTTCGTGAAATGGTATGAATCCTGACTGAGAAAATTCCCAACGAACATAAGCAAATTTGATTGAAAATAATGCAATTACTGGAAAAAGTTGTCAAAAAATCAGACTTGGAAAAGTCTAGTTCTCAAGCACCAAAAATGCAAAATATCCGTGTGAAAACGCCAACTCTCTTGCAAATGGAAGCGGTGGAATGCGGAGCAGCAGCTTTGGGAATTATCTTACGTTACTATCATCTAATTTTACCTTTAGCAGAATTGCGTACTAGCTGCGGTGTTTCTCGTGATGGTTCTAAAGCCTCAAATATTTTGAAAGCAGCTCGTAATTATGGAATGCAGGCCAAAGGATTTAAAAAAGAACTCACCCAACTCCAAGAACTTAAGCCACCCTTTATCATTTTTTGGAATTTTAATCATTTTTTAGTGGTAGAAGGTTTTGTTGGAGAAAAAGTCTGGTTAAATGACCCAGCTACAGGCCCTCGCAGTGTCACAATTCAGGAGTTTGACGAAGCATATACTGGCGTGGTTCTAATTATGGAGCCAGGTTCAGAGTTTAAAAAAGGTGGTCATAAACCCAGTATTATCAGAGCCTTACTGACGCGATTACAAAAATCCTTTAATGAATTATTGTTCTGTATTCTCGCTGGCTTTTTGCTGGTAATTCCCCAATTAACACTAGCTGCTTTTAGCCAAGTCTTTGTTGATGATATCTTGATGCAAAATCGCACAGATTGGTTGAGACCTCTGTTATTGGGTATGGGGGTTGTAGTTTTACTACAAGCAGTGCTGACTTTCTTGCAATTAAGAAAGCTGCGATATCTGCAACTTAAGCTATCTATTGGGATGAGTAGTCAATTTTTATGGCACATTCTCCGCTTACCTGTGAGTTTCTATGCTCAACGCTTTGCTGGAGAAATAAGTAATCGCGTCAAGCTGAACACCAAAGTAGCAGAAGTTCTATCCGGTGAATTAGCAAGAACCTCCATTGACGCAGTTATGCTTGTCTTCTATGGCATAGTCATGCTGGCTTATGATTGGGTATTAACTTTAATTGGCATTGTTGCTGTAATTATCAACGTTGTGGTGCTAGGTTGGGTTGCCCGTCGTCGGGTTGATACCAATATGCGCCTGACTCAAGATTACGGTAAAATTGCTGGGGTAGAAATCGGTGCATTACAAAGTGTTGAAACTATTAAATCTGCGGCTTTGGAGTCTGATTTTTTTAGTCGTTGGGCTGGATATTATGCTAAAGCCACTAATGCACAGCAAGAATTAAGTCAGACTGACCGACTAGTAGGACTAGTGCCACCTTTGTTAACTTCCCTGACTTCCATGTTGCTATTAGTAATTGGCGGGTTACGAGTCATTGACGGACATCTTACCATCGGTATGTTAGTAGCTTTTCAAACTTTGATGGAGAGATTCCAAGAACCAGTTAAAACTTTGGTTGGTTTGGGAAATAAAATTCAGGAACTAGACGGGGATCTCAATCGCTTGGATGATGTACTATCCAACCCGATTAACCCAGCACTGCAAGCGCAATCAGCTCAATATGCTACTCCAAGTATTCCCTATCGCTTACAAGGTCATATAGAGTTACGTAATATTACCTTCGGTTATAGTCGAGTTGATGAACCTTTAATTCAAAACTTTAGTTGTACTCTCAAACCAGGACAAAGAGTGGCTTTTGTTGGTGGTAGTGGTTCGGGTAAGTCTACTCTTTCCAAACTTATTACTGGACTCTACCAACCCTGGGACGGAGAAATACTTTTTGATGGTATTCTCAAACAAAACATTCCCCGTTCAGTTTTAACTAATTCTCTAGCCATAGTTGAGCAGGAAATTTTTCTGTTTGGCGGTACGGTACGAGATAATTTAACTCTTTGGGATGAAACTATTACCAATACTCAATTAATTCAAGCTTGCCAAGATGCTGCCATTTTAGATGTTGTCATGGCTATGCCCGGTGGACTGGATGGAAAATTACTCGAAAGTGCAGCAAATTTAAGCGGCGGACAGCGCCAACGTCTAGAAATTGCCCGTGCTTTGGTAAATAACCCAGCCATTTTAGTAATGGATGAAGCAACTAGCGCCTTAGATACGGAAACTGAAAAGATGATTGATAGGAATATCCGACGACGGGGTTCCACTTGTATTATTGTCGCTCACCGTCTTAGTACTATTCGCGACTGTGATGAAATTATTGTGTTGGAACGGGGAAAAGTAGCGCAAAGAGGTACTCATGAAGAGATGAAGAACACAGATGGTTACTACGCAAGGTTGATTCAGGCAGAGTAATTTTGGGCAATTTAAAAATGACAAAATTCCAGAAATAGTATCAAAATCCGTCACAGCTAGCTGTTAAAACTATGCCTACTCAACTTAATTATCGCTCTCAAGTTTTATCTGAATTGGGAGCAACACCAGAAGAAATTACAGAACTTTTAGCCTACAACCAAAATAATTTTAATCATCCAAAATTACCACCTAATATTACCTTTCCCCTAGCATCAGAACCTCATGTCACAGAGTGGAAGCGCTATCATGCACAGGCACAAAGTTTGGGTACATTCACCACTTTGCGCTCTGCATTAGTACAATTGCAATTTCCTATTCGTCTGGGAATTAGTGAAACCGAAAACTATCGCGCCGCTACCCGTCAAGGAAATCCTGCTGATAGCATGGTAGAGGCAACTGGTTTGGAATTAGAACAACCAGAATCATTGCAATTAATCATACATCCTACTTTGGCTGGGGAAGTTCCCATTTTAATTGCTGGATGTAGAGCAGATTTTATTGTTTTGGTGCAAGCGTTGAGTAAGCGTAACGAACCCGTCAGCATTCCTGACTCAATGGGAGCAATTGCTATTAGTGGTTTCAATAACTGGCAACGTATTAAAAAATACCGCACAGAATGGGAAACACACCAAGAACAACCTGTAACGGAAACAGAGTGGAAAGCAGAATTTCAACGCTTGATACCTCAAAAGCATCTTTACCAAGACTTTTTTATCATTCTCAGTCAAGGCAATTACAGCGCTGTTAATGCCGCAGAATTAGGGCTAGATGAAGCAGAATGGTTACTTTTATGCCTGACGATTCGGCTTGAACATGAGTGCTGCCACTATTTTACCAAACGGGTTTTTGGTTCAATGCGAAATAATATACTTGATGAATTAATTGCTGACTATCAAGGAATTGTTGCTGCTAATCATAATTATTATCGCGCAGATTGGTTTTTGCGGTTTGTGGGTTTAGAAGCATTTCCCAATTATCGTCAAGGTGGAAGATTAGAAAATTATTGCGGAAATCCACCTTTATCAGATGGGGCTTTTAGGATTTTACAAGTTTTGGTAAAACAAGCAGCACAGAATTTAGAGCAATTTAATATTAGTCATATTGAAGAACTAAAAAGTCTGGAAAATAAAGCACGATTAATCATGTTTTTAACTTCTTGTACATTGGAAGAATTAGCAACAAAAACAGGAGTTCTGCTAGAGCAGATGTGGCAAAGATATACTATGTAATATTTGAGGTTTTCAGATTAGATAGTTTTAATTTTAATGAAATGAAAACTATCGATAATTTGCACTGCTGAAAATACCTAAAAATATCTTGCTTTTAATCATAATTATTATGCACGAACTAAATATTGTTTTTTATAAGTCATTTTTAGCAATTCAAAAATATTGGTTTTCTTTGTTAACTATTACTTTTATTACTGAGGGTATTGTTTTGTTAACACAAGAGTTTGTCAAAAATCAAACTCTTGATTTTTTAGGCTTTTTATCTTCCCCTGGTAGAGTTTTTTTAGGATTTTTTGTAATTAGTCTTTTGACCCCGCTTGGTAAAGCTGCTGTAGCTTGTTTGATCAGTCAAGGTCAAGCACAACCTAGCTCAGGTTTAGTTGCTTATTTAGAAGTTATTAAAGTTTTACCACTTGTTTTGACTGTGGGGATACTTTGGTATATTGGTACTATTATTGGTCTTGGATTACTACTTATACCAGGAATTTGCTTCTTTTTTTACAGTCAGTTTGTGGCTCAGGCTTTGGTTGTAGAAAAGTTAAGTATAGTTGCAGCTTTTCAAAGAAGTTGGGATTTAGTCAAACAAAAATTTTGGACATTAGTGGTTTTATTTTTTGCTTTAGAAATAGGACAAGGTGTAGTAAGCGAAATATTCAGTGCTGTTATATTTGCAATAATTCCGTCAGCAAAGCCATATATTGTGGAATGGTTTGTAGCTACAGTGGTGGCAATTTCTGTTTATGTTCCACTGGCTGTAATGTATTTAGAACGCAGTAAAAAAGGTTAAAGTTAATCATAAACTCATTTACATTGAAACCCTAGTTTTTGGGTGCATCCCAGTTTTTATTTGACAACAAGAGAATAAGTGTCATTGCGAGGAGGAACGACGAAGCAATCGCATTGACTTGTTTGTAGTCAGAGATTTTGCGATTGCTTCACTCCACTTCGTTACGTTCGCAATGACGTTCAAAAAAGTGGGATGCTCCCCTAGTTTTTCTTCGTCAGGGTCAGGATTATCTAGCTTTTGTAAAGCTAGCCTTAGTTTTTTTAATTTCTACGTGAATTTCCGGTGGACAAGCAGTATAAATGGTTGTTATTTTCCTTTAAAGCTGTATTCAGGATAACAACTAACTATTAATACGATTTAATTGTATATGTGAGAGTAGACACAATGACCAATGTGCTAAACAAAACTGGCGCTTCTGAAAGTGTTGTTGTCAAGGGCAACAGTTACTTAGCTCTGAATAATGCTGATACTGTCTGGCTAGTATCATCGGGAGCAATGGCGGTGTTTGCAGTCACTATTGTCGATGGTATTTCTCAAGGAGCGCGTCGTTATTTGTTTGATGTAAATACTGAGGATGCCTTATTTGGTATTTTTACAATTCCACAAGGGCAGTCTTACGAACTGATTGCCGTTGCTTATGAAGAAACTTATCTAGTAGCAGCTAGTCTTGAAAATTGGATACAACAGGAAAATTGTATCAATAGTAATACCTCAACTCAGATTCCAAATTTGATGCAGCAGTGGAGCGATCGCCTCGTAGCGGTTTTTGAGGATACTAACATTGTTTTTGATGGGATCAATAGCCACACACTCGATCTCTCAACATCCTTAGTCGAGCATCTATATCAGTTACAAACTAATTTTATCAACTGTTTATCTGAACTCAACCAACAAGACGAGGAAATAAAAGCAACGCAGTTTCGCGATCGCCTACAACTTAATCAACAAGTTAGCGAACGCTCAATTGGTAATCTCACCGCTATTTTTAGACCCAAAGCAGTTGCATCCGTGCAGGAAGGAACAGCACTGTTAATGGCTGCGGGAGCAGTAGGTAGAGCTATAGGAATTGAGATTCGTCCTCCCGCGCGATCGGAAGATCCTAAGCGAATCAAAGATCCCTTAGCTGCCATAGCACGAGCATCGCGTATTCGGACTCGACGGGTAATTTTAAGCGGTAATTGGTGGCATTCAGATAGCGGGTCTTTGTTAGCTTATACAGTTGAAGGCGAAAAACCTGTAGCTTTATTACCAGCGAGTAACAATAAATACGAAATCTTTGACCCCGAACAGCGTCGCCGCCTGCCTCTGAATCACAATACAGCTAGGTTGATTTCCCCAGTAGCTTTTATGTTTTATCGCCCGTTCCCTGAACAGGCACTCAAAACACTGGATATTCTCAAGTTTGCTGTCAAGGGAAGAATCAAAGACATCATTACCCTGTTATTGATGGGTATTTTAACTTCATTACTGGGAATGCTCATTCCTCAAGCCACGGGTATCCTAATTGATAGTGCAATTCCTGATGCTAATCGGGGCTTAATATTTCAAATTGCTCTGGGTTTGCTAACTGTAACAGCTGCTAGCACCTCATTTGAATTAATAGAAAGTATTGCTACCTCGCGGCTACAAACCTTTGCTAATATTCAAACCCAAACTGCTGTTTGGGATCGTTTGCTCAAACTACGAGTTGCTTTCTTTCGCAGATATTCAACTGGCGATCTTCAGTCTCGTGTTTCTGCAATTAGTCAAATTCACCACATACTTAGTGGCACAGTTCTCAGAACCATATTTAATGCCTTCTTCTCTCTCCTCAATTTGGGATTGTTATTTTTCTACAGCGCTCAGTTGGCATTAATAGCTGTAGGAGTTGCTGTGGTTAATATTATCGTCACTAACGTTGCAGGTGTCCTGAATCGCAAAAAAATGCAGCCACTAGAAGAAATACAAGGTGAGGTATTTGGCCTAACAGTAGAGCTAATTGGCGGAGTATCTAAGTTGTATGTTGCTGGTGCTGAACAACGAGCATTTGCTTACTGGTCTAAAAAATTTAGTCGGGAACTACAGTTAATTCTGAGTACAGAGGCTATAGAAAATGCCGTCAGTTTTTTTAATACACTTTTACCTACTGTTAGTTCAATTATAATTTATGCCGTCGTTATCAGCTTAATTGCCAAAGCTGAAGCAGAAGGAGGTAGGGGATTTTCTGCTGGTACTTTTCTCGCCTTCAATGCAGCTTTTGGTATATTTGTTTCGGGTGCAACCAGTTTGAGTAATACACTTATCCAAGTTTCGGAAGTTTCAGTGTTATGGGAACGCGCCAAACCAATTTTAGAAGAGCCTCCTGAAGTTGATAGTGAAAAAACAGATCCAGGTCGGCTGACTGGAAGGGTGAAGTTAGATCGGGTGAGTTTTCGCTACCGCCCAGACATTCCCTTAACACTCGATAGAGTCACGATTGAAGCAGAACCAGGCTCGTTTATTGCTTTAGTCGGCCCTTCTGGTAGTGGCAAATCAACTACTGTACGGTTGCTGTTGGGTTTCGAGCAGCCAGAAGAAGGCACGATTTATTATGATGGTCAAGATGTCTCAGGTTTAGATATCTCTGCGGTGCGGCGACAGTTGGGTGTGGTTTTGCAAAATGGTCGCATAAACAGTGCATCTATATTTGAAAATATTTCCAGTGGGGCATTAGTAACAATAGATGAAGCTTGGGAAGCGGCGCGCATGGCCGGCTTTGCTGAAGACGTGCAACAGATGCCAATGGGTATGCACACAGTCATTTCCGAAGGTGGTACAAACATTTCTGGTGGTCAGCGTCAGCGGTTATTAATTGCTCGTGCTTTGGTAATGAAACCGAAAATTTTGATTTTTGATGAGGCGACAAGTGCTTTAGATAATCGCACTCAAGCAATTGTTAGTGAAAGTTTAGAACAGTTGAAGGTGACTCGTATCGTTATTGCTCACCGCCTCAGTACCATTCGCAAAGCCGATTGCATTTATGTAATTGCTGCGGGACAGGTGTTACAACAGGGTAATTTTGAGCAATTGATGGCGCAAAAAGGTATGTTTGCGGAACTCATGGCGCGACAAGTGGCGTAATATCGTGTCCGGTTAAAGACTTGTCATTTAGACCGCAGGGGGCAGCACTTCGGTTACGCGGCAGTTGAGCGTAGTCGAAACTCAGTGACCGGGGGCAGGGAGCAGGGGGAAGGGGGAAAAGATAACTGGTAGTCTGTAAATCTAATTTTCAAGATAATTCCGGAAAAATTTCATCGCAATATTAATGATTTCAGAATTTGTCCAGATATTAGTTGATGTTTATTTAAAGTCAAATGTTAGTTTCAGAAATTCTTCACACTTTACCTGCACCGTTAGAATGGATGGTTTTGTTTAATCTTTCACCCATCCGTCATTTGGCAAATGAGGACACGATTAAAGCAATGTACCACTTGCCAATGGAAATCGATTTAACTGCTTACAGCCATGTGGTGTTAGCCAGTTCAGGACGATTTTTAGCATCAGCCGATCAATCTAGACTGGTGGAGGCTGTTTCTGGTAAAGGTTGGTCTCGTGAAAGCATTCGCCATTCTCTTTTTGATCGCTTTGCCAAGCAATTAGCATTATTTCCTGTTGACGAAGCTGATTGTTTGGGATTAGGAGAACAACTAGATATTTACCCTCCAGTTTTACTGCATATTAAAATTCAAGAGGGAATTGGCCATGCCCAGGCTATTTTTGAGCGAGAACCAACTAAAGAACATTATGAATTGCTTCAGGCAGTCGGAGTCAAGTTTTTAGGAGGCGAAGCTAAAGAAGGCTATTATTTGGCTCAATTCCAAAATCGTCTGCCAGTTCATATTCATGCCGGCATATTGTCGCACTTTAGTCGCACTGCCCATTGCAATCTCTTTTTTCTCCAGCACGGCAATATCGATCCACCCTTAGAAAATGGTTTACTTAAAGCAGCAGAAGGTCGAATCACTTGGGCTAGAAATCTGAGTATTAAAACTTTGACTAAGCTAGCACTAAAGACAAGCGATCGCTCGTTAGCTATGATTTGTCAATCACCACCCCCAAATCCCAGTTTTCCCTATGGTGATTTAGTTCCCCTGGGTTTTTTATTGAACGCTTTAAACACAGCTACGAATTTCAGCGAAACCCTTGATAACTCAATAGCTCAATCAACTATAGATGCGCGTCAAGTATTAAGTCAATTCTTATTAAATCAACGTCAAGATCATCTCTGGGCATTTCACTCCAATCGATTAGTTACAGCAACTGACTCTGCCTTAATCTTGCAAGGATTTAATGATCCAAATGCTGTAGAGGCATTGGAACGTTTTGCTGATGGCCTGGGAGGATACTATCCTCAACTGTGGTCTATAGATGAGCAACCCAAAAAGATGGTATTAGATCAAAGTTGCCGTCATTGGTGTCAAAGCGACTATGCCACAACCTGCATGGTTAAGGCACTCAGACAAGAAGCAAAATTAGAAACTAAAACTCCAGCGGATTATTTAACTGTTGGTATGGCAAATCGCAGTGGGTTATATTTTGCTAATCCTTATTTGGTGGATTGGGTTTTAGCTCGTGCTATTTGCCATGATCAATCAGAATCAGCCGCACTCTTACGGCAACAACTTTTGTCTGAGGTTTTAGCCAGCTTAAACGCAGACTATTCTTTTGGTAAGTATGATGTTGCCCTCTCCACAGCTTTGGGAATTTTGATTATGGCAGCTTTGGGATTTAGAGGCCGAACGATGCGGGCTGCACAAATCCGTTTATTAGAGTTTATCGATACCCAAGGGCGTTGGCCTATCACAATTCCTTTTTATTCCAGTCTGCGTTTAGATCCGGAAATTCCCACCAAAGACTTGCTTGAGTTATCAATGATTAATGCTTTTGTCCCAAAAACCTCAATTCACCAACAGCGACAGGTGAGAAATATTCAAAATCAGTACCACGGTATTTCTCTTTATTGGGATGTCCATCGCTGTATTTCTACATCTTTGGCATTTCTAGCTTTATCAGAACCTTGTTCGCCCACTCAACAAGATTTACCTGACAAACTGCAAGATGTTCACCCGCGTTATCTTTGCGATCGCCACTGTGAATATATTGCTAAGTTTGCCCTGCCGCCCTATTTAGCTACGCAGGCATTAGTGAATGTCTAGTATGTCAATAAAGCAGGGAGCAGGGGGGAGAAAGAGTTTGAGCCTTATTTGCTTTTATTTACATAGTTTAATTTTATTTCACCGACTTACTTATCATTTGTCATTCTTCCAACTCAGCTAATGAAAAATGTATCTATTTGTGGCAGTCAACTCCAACACTTAATGCCTTTTCCTAACATTGTTCAGGCAATGCAAATTGAAGGCGTTGATGTCTTCTGCGGGCTAATTCATACTGAAGATCCTCAGTTTGATGTTAATGCACCAGAGAATATTCAGAAAGTTCTGGTGAAAAAACGGGCTTTTTCCTGTAATTATCGAGACAAAAATTTAATTCTCAAAACAGCTGTTAATGCTCCAAAAGATTGCTTTTATACAGTCGGGTCTGATTTTGTTGGGGAAGTTGTAGCTGTTGGTGCAGAAGTTAGTGAGTTTCAGGTTGGCGATCGCGTAATTGGAAATAACAGCTATCCTGATTCCGGTGTAGTTGGTTTGCTGCCTGGGGTTCCGACTAATAACGCTTCCAAAGAATATCAAAGCTTTCATCAAGCTAAACTCTTGAAAATTCCCCCTAAGATGTCAGACGAGTCGGCTGCTGCTTTTAGTATTGGCGGACAAACTGCATACAGCATGATTCGGAAACTGAACATTCAACCAGGCGCTAATGTTCTAGTAACTGCTGCTAAATCGAATACCTCTTTATTTGCGATCAATGCTTTAAAACAGTATAAAGTTAACCTCTATGCTACATCTACTTCTATGCGCTTTGCCCAAGAACTCAAGGACATGGGAGTAAAGCAATTGATTCGAGTCAATCAGGAGGATGATGATTGGCTGGCATCCGCCCAGATGCGAGAGGTTTATGACGAAACAGGTGGTTTTAACTATATTATTGACCCTTTTTTCGATCTCCATCTGGGAAAAGTGATTTCTCTGTTTGTACCGCGTGCTGGAGGGAAGTATATTACTTGTGGATTTTACGACCAATATTCTCAATTTACAGGTAAAGAATTTCAATATTACGGATTGCCATGCAACCAGATATTAGTAAACATGATGGTGAATAATATCCATCTGATTGGCAATTGTGTCGGCACAACTGAAGATTTACAACGAGCGATTCAAGACTGTGCGAATGGTAATTTTTCGGTAGCGATTGATTCCGTATTTCAAGGCGATCGCATCAAGGAATTTTTTGAACGAACTTATAACGCCAAAGACCGATTTGGCAAAGTTATCTATCGCTATGAATAAACTGAGGAAAGACCAATGCAAATTGATATGATTGGCCATGCTACTCTCTTTGTCGAAACCAAAGACTGCAAAATTCTTATGGACCCCGTGCTATGGGACCCGTTTTGCGAAGGGTTGAACGAATCCTGTCCCAAACGGGAAGTCATGGCCGATAAATTATCTAACTTTGATTTTTTGGTGATTTCTCATCAACATCTTGATCATTTTGATATTCGTTCTTTAGCTTATTTGCCCAAAACAGTTGATGTTTTGATTCCACAAGATCGACTGATTGAAGATTGTTTACGTCACCTCGGATATTCTCATATTTATCCATTGGCTGACTTTACAAAAGTCCGGTCAGGATCGACTACATTAATGGCAACTCGTTCTGAGGTGCGAGTTCCGGAGTTTGGTATGGTGTTTGCCGATGATTCTGGGGTTTTTTGGAATACGGTCGATACATATTTTTCACCGGAAACCATTCAAAAAGTTCGGAAGTTTTTTCCAGAAATTGATTTTCTGCTGACAACTTGGCACATCAGCATGGAAGGAAAATTTCAATATAACCAGAGCATTTCATTTCCATTTGAATTATACAGTTATTTATTCTATCTTATTAGTTTAATTCAACCGCAAGCGATCGCTCCAGGCGCTCAGGGATTTAAATATATTGGCGAGTCTGCGTGGCAAAATCAAGTTGTCTTTCCCGTCACCCGCGAACGATTCTGTCATGACCTCAAAACAGCTTTTCCAGAATTGGCAGACAAAATATTTCCCATCGATCCGGGCGATATCTTGACCTTTGATGGCGGTAAATATGATTACATCAGGGGTAAATCTAATTATGCCCAAATGCTCGTAGATAATCGTGAATCTATTGACTTTAATCCTGTCGCGATCGCAAATACACTAATTGATTCTAATCCAGAGAATTATAGCTTAGAAGATATGAGACAAATCATTGAAGAAAAAATTTGTCTCGATTTACCTCAATTCATTATCGAAAATCGAAATTCTTTATTTACAGAACATTGTCAATGGCAAATTGTTTATCAAATAGAAATTACTTTTCCCGACGGTGTTAAAACATGGAATATCGATTTATCGGAAGCTGTGATTCAAACCAAACAAGGGCGAAATCCATTAGCTAATCTGTTTACTTATATTACAGCATCGACCTTGTATAGTCTGATTGATAAGAAACGCGATTGGGACTATTTGCTTTGTAGTGGAGACTATAGGACGTTTCACAAAATCTATTCTATTAGTAAAGAGAAAATTAATTTTGCAGAAACAGCTACTTTTGTCGATCCGATCCAGCTACAGTTTCCTTCTAGTTACGTTGCTAGTAATAACATTTATCGGGAACTAGCTAAATGGATGCCAGCTAATGAAAGTATATCTTTAACTGAAGACGAAGCTTCCATGATCTGCTTAGGTAACCTTTTAATTAAACGTAAAAATAGAAACAAAGATAAAGAAGAGACTATATAGTCGAGATCTTTTTTTCCCGTATACTTACTGATTTAGTCTCTATTAATAACGATGACTCTGTATATTTCTGGCAAATAAAAAATAAAATTGTGATTAATTAAGTATTAACACTGAACTTGTCTTTAGTTAAAATGTATAAAATAAGATTTACAATATACGCAGTAAAATTTGATTTTGCTGCGATCGCAATAGAAAAACTGGAGATTTTATGCCTACTACAGTTCAAGAATTTCTTAACCAGATTGCAGAAGATCCATCTCTGCAAGGCGAATTGGCTCAAGCTTTGGAATCAGAAAATGACCGCGAAGCTGTCACAGCAATGGCTCAGTCTAAGGGCTATGATTTTTCATCAGATGAACTTTGGGCTGAGATCCAAAAGCGTCAAGCAGAATTTAGCGCTAGAGAAGCGGCTGGAGAACTTTCTGACGCAGAACTAGAAGCGGTAGCTGGTGGTGTCACACCAACAATTGCCTCAATTGCTGTTGCTAGTGCAGCCGCTACTATCTTTGGTGTTAGTTATACCGTTGGTACTGGTGTTGGTTCCAAAATCAAGTGGTAATCATTGCTGGTGTAAATAAGTTGAATGCGAACAATCTTAAGGAAATTTGAATATTATGTCTAATCCAAAAGTTGAACAATTTCTCAATCAGATCGAAGCAGATCAATCTCTGCAAGGCGAATTGGCTCAAGCTTTGGAATCAGAAAACGATCGCGAAGCGGTAACAGCATTAGCTAAATCTAGAGGTTATGAGTTCTCATCAAATGAACTTTGGGCTGAAATCCAAAAGCGTCAAGCAGAATTTAGCGCTAAGGAAACAGCCGGAGAACTTTCGGATGAGGAATTAGAAGCAGTAGCGGGTGGTATGACACCTGCTGCCGCCGCACTCGTCACTGTTGTAACTGCTGCCGCTGGACTTGGTACTGGAATCGGTGTTTCTAAAATTAAGTGGTAAAGGCTACGGTGTAAGCACAAGTCGGAGTTTCTTTTTAGATCCGGGTTTTACCCCCCTTGATTCTCCCTTAGAAAGGGCAGGGTTAGGGTGGGGTAATACTAACGCTTAAGTTTTGCACGTCGAGAGCCAAATAAAATTGGCATTTCGACGATTTTTTATTTCCTAACAAATATTTAAAAAAAACTCTTTTTCGTTGTTTATTCCTCATACAATCCTATGCTTTTAGCTCATCCATTGACTGATACCCTAAAAGCGATCGCTATCAAAGCCAGTTCGCTATCGGAGTGTGTCAACGCTTTGTCTGCTCATCAGTTTCTTGACGACGATCTAATTGAAAACGACTCAGAAGAGATCGAAAGAAGACTAGATTTTTGGTGTCAGGTGGTTGCAAAAGGAAACTGGGAAAAGTTTCAACGGCGCTTGGCATGGGATGGATTAAGCAATGAAACAGTTCGTCTGCTTGTCAGTAAGTCCGACCGAATTGAATTAGATACTTTACCTGCTTGGACAGATACTCTCAAACAAGTCATTGAAGCGACACAAAAATTTCAATTTCAAGATTCTGCTAGATTTCAACGCTACATAGATCCTGAAAGTCCCCTACCATTTGAAGATTTTTATCTTCCATGTCTGCAAGTAGCTGAGAATTTACTGCAAAAACAGTTTAGCGATCGCAACAAAATTTTAGCAAGTCAAGTTCAAACTATTCTGGGACGCAAATTACTAGAATCTCTGCTAAAAATCTTCGCTCCCACTTTGATGCGCGAGTTTGCCCAATTTCGGACATCGGGAAATGCCTTACGAGATTTTCTGACTCTTGCGGTTCAAGGCTCTGCTAAACGCGATAAATATCAAGCATTTCTCGATACTCATTTACAGGATGGATTGCTCTGGTTATTTGAAAAATACAGCGTTCTAGGACGTTTGGTAGCAACTACCATCGACTTCTGGGTTGAGTCTACCTCGGAACTACTCGACCGACTGCTAACTGATTGGTCGGCAATTCAAGAGCATTTTTCCCCTGATCAATCCTTAAATCAAGTTGTAGACATTACCACAGGATTATCGGATAGACACAAACGGGGTCGTTCGGTAACTGTTCTTACCTTTGATACCGGACTGAAGCTGGTTTACAAACCCAAAGACTTGTCACTAGAAGTCGCGTTTAACAACCTATTGCAATGGTACAACCAACATCAACTAGAACTGACATTCAAATTTTCTCAAGTATTGAATCGTTCTACCCACGGTTGGGTGCAGTATGTGGAGTCTTTATCTTGTGATACAGAAGCAGCCGTCCGGCGATTTTATCAAAGATCGGGAATGTTAATGTGCCTAATTCACGTTCTAGAAGGAAAGGATTGTCACTACGAAAACCTGATAGCCAGTGGCGAACATCCAGTTTTAGTTGATATGGAAACTTTGTTGCACCCAGAAATTAAAACTCCAGAATCGGCTCAAATAGATGTTTCCACACAATTTACTCAAAAATTGGCAAACTCAGTATTGCGTACTGCCTTACTACCACAAAAGGAACTGTTAGTTGGCAACGATTTGTTGTCAATTGACATGAGTGGTTTGGGGAAACTAGACGAGCAAACTGTACCCAGTCTAGTTTGGAAGCACATCAACACCGATGGAATGACGATGGACTATGAAGCAGTCTGCTTTACCTCCAAAGCCAATGTACCAACTTTAGATCGAGTTCCTGTAGCACCAAAGCAATTCATTGACGAAATTGTCACTGGATTCGAGCAGATGTATCGCTGGTTGATACTCCATCGAGAAAAGCTTTTATCTCCAGACAGCCCCTTGATGTTGTTTGCCAATCGAGAGTGTCGTCTATTGTTTCGCAACACTAGAACTTATGATGTGATTTTAGCGAACTCATACCAACCAGATTTCATGGAAGTGGGCATTGCTCGCAGTGTGGGATTGGACGTACTAAGTCGAGGATTTCTCAAAGCCTCGGATAAACCTGACTTTTGGCCAATCTTGGAAGCAGAAAAGCAGGATATGGAACAGCTCGACATTCCCATGTTGACGGCTAATACTTCTGGTTTGCACCTGCATCTTGGTAATGGAACCATGATTGCCGATTTGTTTGACAAATCCAGTTTTGAGCGAGTACTCAAGCGCGTTCAATCTTTGGATGAAACAGACTTAATATTTCAAAGTCAGGTAATTAATCTTTCGCTTTGCTCAAGGTTTCTAGAAGAACCTGGACTGCATCAGGCTGATGTCTTGATTTCTCCTCATACAGTCGGAGATTGGATAACATCGGATGTTTTGCGAGATGAAGCTATTAATATTGCTCAGACGCTTCAGCAACAGGCAATTACAACATCTGAAAATAGCGTCGCTTGGCTCGGTATGGGATATAAACACAATAGCCAAAACTTTTATATCCAAAATGGGGAATTAAATTTGCATAACGGTTGTGTAGGAATTAGCTTATTTCTAGCAGCCTTAGCCCAAGTTACTGGCGATTCGCAATGGCGGGATTTAGCTTTGAGAAGCTTACATCCGCTACGTCAAATACTTCCAGAATTTACGAACGATACAAATCACAAATTAGTCAACCAGTTAGGAATCGGCGCAAGTGAAGGACTAGGATCGTTGATTTACGGACTTGTTCGCATCAGTCAGTTTCTTGACGAACCTTCACTCTTGGTAGAAGCGCAGCAAATTACAAAGCTAATTACCCCACAATTAATTGCAAATGATCGCATCTTTGATGTCATGGGGGGAACTGCTGGTACGATTCTGGGACTTTTAACTTTATGGGCAAATCAAGAGAATGCTACACCTGCTATTTTAGAATCGGCGATCGCTTGCGGACAGCATTTACTCGACCATCAAACCAAGTCTGAAGGCAAACCAAAAGCTTGGAAAACTTGGCGCGATCGCCAGCTTGTAGGTTTTTCTCAAGGTGCTGCTGGGATTGCTTATGCGCTGTTGAGATTGTTCGCCGTCACTGAAGATTCTCGCTGGCTGGAGGCAGCAACACAAGCCATCGCTTACGAACAAACACAGTTTTCTGCCGACGCTCAAAACTGGCCGGATCTGCGATCGCAGCTAGCTAAGTTTCAAGTGAATTGGGCAAATGGAGCGCCCGGTATTGCATTGGCCAGATTAGGAAGTCTATCGGTTTTAGATACAGAAATGATTCGTCAAGAAATTGCGATCGCTTTGGAAACAACGCAAAAGTCTCTAGTTTGGGGTGTTGATTCTCTGTGTTGGGGCAATTTTGGTCGAATCGAAACATTGTTGGTAGCTGCTCAAACGCTGAACCGTCCCGATTTACTGACTGCTGCTCATCAAGCTACAGCCGTTGTATTAGAAAATGCTCGAATACAAAGTAAATTTACCTTATTCGTTCGCGGTTTTCCTCAAGTGATGAATCCCGGTTTCTTTCACGGCTTATCTGGCATCGGCTACGAAGTTTTGAGATTAGCCTATCCTGACAAATTACCATCTGTTTTGCTTTGGCAATGAGCAGCAAAGAGGCAGGGGAGCAGGGAGCAGGGGGCAGGGGGAATGGAAAAGGAAGCAATTAAAAGTCATGAAGATTTGGAAGTATATAAAATGGCATTTGATGTAGCCATGAAAATTTTTGAATTATCTAAGAAGTTTCCTGTTGAAGAACGTTATTCTTTAACCGATCAGATTCGTAGATCATCCCGTTCTGTATGTGCTAATTTAGCTGTTCGCGGAGCGTTCCCGAAGGGTAGCTTGGAGAAAACGTCGTTATGAAGCAGCCTTTGTAGCTAAGTTGAATGACAGTGAAGCCGAAGCAGCAGAAACTCAAACTTGGCTGAAATTTGCTGTCAAATGTAGTTATTTAGACGTTGATACAGGCAGAGAACTTTATGCAGTTTACAACCAAGTTTTAGGCATTCTAGTAACTATAATCAACAATTCATCTCCTTGGCTCATAAAACGCTAATTTCTAATCCCCCTGCTCCCTGCCCCCTGCTCCCCTGCCCCCTGCCCCCTACCCCCTACCTAAACCAAGCATGGAACAAGTCATTTCTTTTACTAAAGGATCGCAACTTCAAGCATTAACTGCTAGTGAATATTTTGGTTATAGCATTCAGCCTTTTATTCAAGACATCTTGAATCAATTTGTTGAATGCGACAATCTCAAAATGTCCATTATTCAAGCAGCTAAAAATCATCCGCAAATAGCTGAAACTTTCTTTGACATTGATTCAAATAATGTCGTTGAAAGTTTTTCCCTCAAAGAACCTTTTCTATTTCCAGAGCAAAATCCAGTTTTATCTTTATCTTTTAATAACAAGCGTCTGTCTCCATTTTTATCCACTCATGCAACCCAGACGATTCAAAATCAGTTAGTCTTACCAGAAATTCATCATTTACTTTATTTATGCGGTCAAGCAAAATTTAACTACGAGCAAATTTGTCAACAGGTAAGCGATGAGATGGTAATCCTGTTAGATAAATTGCTGAAGTCGTGGATTGTCAGAGAACAACCCCAACCAAATAAAGGAGTTCCTCTAGAAACACCTGGGGTTTTTCGATTACAACATGCAGCATTACTCTATCGCACAAAAACAACGGGGATACTTGTTGACCCACAATTACACTCCAACTATGGTCTAACGAATCTCAAGCAAGATATTACTCGTGCCATGCTGGAGGGGTTTGTTGATGCCATTCTCATTTCTCACAGTCACTACGACCATTGGAACTTACCCACGCTGATGTTGTTTGCGCCAGAAATTCCAATTATCGTTCCTAAAGTGCCTCGTGGTTCGATGACTTGCGAAGATATGAAAGCCCGTCTCGAAGGTTTGGGATTTCAAAAAGTAATAGCAGTAGATTGGTATGCCGAGCCGATCGCGATCGGAGATATGGAAATTCATGTCTTGCCCTTTTATGGCGAGCAACCTTTAGTTCCAGAGTACAATCAACCTAAACATCCAGATTTACGAAACTGGGGTAATACTTATTTACTGCGTACACCTTATTACTCTTCTTGGTTTTTGATTGATGCTGGTGACGATCCGATGGGATCGATGAGAGATGTTGCAGAGTATGTCAAACAAAAATTTGGTGGAGTTGACCAAGTATTGAGCAATTTTTTATCCCTATCTTACAACTCAATCGGCACTGATCTGTCTGGATGGGGAGCAGATATCTTAGGTAATTTACTTAGTAACCCTCAAATTTTCTCTGTTACCAATAAAAAAGAAGGATTTCACCTCGCTACCTTGGGGGCTAAAGGTATTGCAGAAATCTGTGCGATTGTAGATGCCAAAGTTTGTTTACCTTATGCTCATAGCTGGGCAGAACTAGGACAATACACTAAAAGCGACGAACAGCTAATCGAAGATGCGATCGCCGAACTTGCAAAAGTAGGCTGTTCAACTCAAGTGATTCCTTGGAAAATTGGCGATGGATATATTGCTGATAGTAGTCCGGGATTAAACAACAGAATTTTGTATTAGTAAAATTTTATGGTTCAACCTCTATCTCAATCAAACCAACCGACAACCTTTAAAGAGTCGTTGATAGAACTAATGCAAGCGAAACAAAACGTTTCTACTGCTTGTTATGCTAAAAAATGCAATATTTTTCCATTGACATATCTAGACGAACTCAAGTCTGCTATTATGTCATCTCCATATTTAGCAGATAGTCAGTTGAGCGATCGCTTCAATAAAACTAGAGGCTTTTCTGTAGTCTTTAAGCGTTCTAGTATTCTGGAAGTTGTCAGACTATTTCCTTATTTTCAACTCTATTTAGAAACGGCATTAAAGTCAGCTTGTAATGCCTTTTATCTCAACTTTCTAATTATAGAAAGTGGCGGTTGTGTAGAAACCCATGTTGATTGTAGTCTTTCTGATTATGGGAAAGTGTGGACAATTCCCAATTTAGTCAGCGTTCTTTACATTCAAGTTCCAGAAGATTTACAAGGCGGAGAACTAATTTTAGAAAAAGGCGATCGCCGAGTTGCCCAAATCACTCCTCAAGTTAACACTCTGCTTTATTTTATTGGCAACTTATTTCATTCAGTCAATTCTGTGCAAAGTTCGCAACCACGGATCAGTTTAATTTGCGAACAATACACTTTAGCTCCAGAAAGGTTGCAATTAATTCCTGAATTTGAAATTCTATCAGGCGCAACGATGAAAAGTTCGTAGAATAATTTTCCATATTCGTTTTTTATTTATCTTATTTTCAAAATATGATTTGTACTCAAGAGCATTCACTCACAGAATATTTAACCTTAGTAAAGCCCTATGTATCTTCCCAACTGATTGATACAGAAAGTTGGGATAATATTGAGGCGATCGCTAATTTATTACCCAGTCAACTTACTAACTTTTTTGGTTTTGAATGTCGGTTGGGAACCGAAACCGCAAAAGCTGACTTTTTACTTTGTATCGGTGCAGCAGAAGTAGGTCAGAAAATATTGACGAGTCAAACCGCTTTCTCAGATGACTTGTTAAAAGAACCTGTGTGGAGACAAATTCGCAACTTTGCAAACTGTTGGCAGAGTCAGACTTCGCCCCTCTACTCTAATGTCGATAACATCTGGTTAGAGTTTGATGTTGATGGTCACTTAGATAGGTCTCCAATACCAAGCTGCTTTTTTGGTTCCCAGACCATTCATGCTTTATCATCTAATGTTTCTTATCCTCATAAATGGGTGACTCAAACAGCAATTCAATTATTGCGCGGTCATTCCCTGTTACCAATTGTTGAGAAACAACTTTTTAGATGCCTGGAAGCATTACCAACTCACGTCTATGTCTTTCAGGTTGGTTTAATGTTGGCTCGTCAGTCAGATATGGTAAGAATTTGCTTGCGTAGTATATCGCCAGCACAAATTATAGATTACCTCAGTTATATAGGTTGGTCAGGATCGATTGATGGTCTCAAAACTCTGTTGCAGGAACTCTCGATTTACGTAGAACGAATTGACCTGGATTTGGATATTGGTGAAGCTGGGGTAGCAGCCAAAATTGGTTTAGAGTGTTATTTGACTCTACAGCCCAAATACGAGCCTCGGTGGAGGGCTTTCTTAGATTATTTAGTTAAGGTCGGTTTATGCTTTCCTCAGAAACAAGAGGCACTCTTGACGTATCCCGGATATGTGCGTGAAAAAAATCATCAAAATTACTGGCCATCTCACTTGTTAAAGCTTTCTCAGTTTTTGGGTCAGAATCATGAAAACGTCTTTATGAGGGGATTACATCACATCAAAGTAGTCTATCAATCCGAGAGAACTATTGAAGCAAAAGCCTATTGTTGGGTAACACATTCTTTGCTCAGTAAACGGTCTGAATATTAGTCTTTAACATGAAAGGGAACAGGGAACGGTCAACAGGTGAAGCAGTGCGGTCTTGGTGAGGCTTTCCCCCATGAGTAATACCGTTTCACTTTAAAATTAATACAAATAGGCAGCAGAGGAGCAGGGGAAAGAATTAAAGACTAATCATCTGTTTCAAATATTTCGTGAAATGGTATAAGGTGCAGCCGACGCACCAGAAGAGGCATTAGTAAAAAAAAGTCTGAGCAGCAAAGTTGCTGCTCAGAACTTTAAAATATTAAGCTAAAAGGTGTTTGGGAATGTTGAGGTTTGATGTTGGGTTTCGCTTACGCTCAACCCAACCTACTCAGGGAAAATGGTAAACTTAGTATCCGCCTTCCTCTTCATATTCTGGCTGCCTTTCCTTGACTTTTTTAGGAATATTCACTGGTTGTGGCGGTGTATCTTCCCAAGCATCACTTTCTAGGTCATCATAATCGTCGTATTCATCAACGTAAGCCTTGGGTTCATACTTGGGCGGTTCTTGATACCTATCACTACCTGTAGCCTCGCTCCAGTTATCTTCCTCGTCTTCTTCGTATTGAATGGATTCGTACTGTCGCGCTCTCATTACCTCGCGCCGTGGTCTTTCTTCTTCCACATAGTCTTCAGTCCATTCTTCTTCCCGTGCTATGGGTTCGGGGGTACGAACTCTGGGTTGAGGTGGCTGTAATGGTACGCCACTGGGTAGTTGATTAGATGCTGGAGTGGTGCGAGGAGCGCTATAGCCAAATTCCTCTTCCATATCACGCTCCCAGGGGGCTTTACCAATACCCAAGCGTTCCAGTACACCAACAGTTAACTGATTGACTCTTTCTTCGGCTCCTTCAAACACAATCAACCGACTAGGGCCTGTGCTGACGATTTCATCCACCGAAAATTCGTAGGTACTGAGAAACTGGTCAGGAATTTGGGGTAATCCTAAAGAAGCGATCGCTATAGATTCTAGCTTACCTGTTTCGCCGTTAAATTTGAAGCCCCTGACTCTGCCTAGTACTTCACCTGTTTCTGTGATTACTTCCCAGTTAATCAGGTTACTGAGGGTGTCAACTTCAATATCTTCGATAACATCTTCATTATCAACCAGGATGACATCCCCGATTTGGTTGACGTTGTTGAGGTACATATAGCGTGGTAGACCAGAAATAGAGATCAGGCTGTCTCGTAAGCCAAGAGCCACAACCTCTCTTTGATCTATATCAACCCAAATTTGATTGACAATACCTAGCCGCTTACCGTTGTCACGGGTAATTACCTGGGTGTTTAATATGTCGGAACGCCTAATTATCTGTTCAGAGGTCATTCTATACCGAGTCCTGATCTCGAATCCGGTTTATCTATACACTATTATTAACAAAAACTCAAGCAGATGTATTCGAGGATTGTAACTTAATTCCCAAAACTTGGGTATAAGCTCCCCGTGCTTGAGTAACGCCAATTGTGCGTTCGGCTGATTCTATCATCGGACGACGCAAACTCACAACAATAAATTGAGCTTGTTGTGCCTGTTGTTTAATCATTTTAGCTAATCGCTCTACGTTTGCCCCGTCTAAAAACATATCGACTTCGTCAAAGGCATAAAATGGCGATGGGCGATAACGTTGCAAAGAAAAAATAAAACTCAAGGCTGTGAGGGATTTTTCTCCCCCAGACATGGAAGCTAAACGTTGTACAGGTTTACCTTTGGGATGAGCGACTAAATTTAAGCCGCTACTAAAAGGATCTTCAGGATTTTCGAGTTGCAGGTAGCCATCACCGTCGGAAAGGGTGGCAAAAATCGATTGAAAGTTTTCATTGACAGCATCAAAGGCTTCTTTAAAAGCAAGTTGTCGCAATGTAGTAAAGTTTTCAATCCGTAAAAGTAATTCGGTACGCTCTGCTTCTAATGTTTCCAGCTTTTGCGTTAATTCTTCGAGGCGGTTTTGGGTGCGTTCGTATTCTTCCAAGGCCAGCATATTTACGGGTTCCATCGCCTGCAAGCGTTTGGAAAGCGATCGCAATTCTTTTTGTAATTCTTCTAAATCTACTTGATCTGGCACTTCTGGCAGAGGATTGGGCAATTCTGCACCAACATCGCGCAGCTGATTTTGCAAAGCAATTAATTCATCTCGCCGCTTTTGTTGGCTTTCTTGAAGTTTTTCGATTTCCCATTCCAGTTGTTGTTGACGCAAAAGATGCGATCGCACTTCTTGTTCCATTGCATCGCGTTTATGTTTCTCTTCGCCCAGGCTTTGCTCCATTTGGCTCAAATTGGCGCGAGTTGCAGCAATTTGATTATTAAACGCCTCAACAGTATTCTTCAGTTCGCTGAGTTGATTTTGCTGCGTTTGTTGCTGCTGCTGATATTGAACAATTCGCGCATCGGCTTCTTGGATGCGTTCTTGCAACCGTTGCTGCTGATTTTCCAAATTTTTTAATCTTTGCTCGGCTTCCCGTAAAGCTGCTTCCCGCTGTTGTAATTGTTGCTCTTGGGTTTTAATTGTCCCTTGGATTTGTTGCCATTCACTAGGGGTTTGGGATGCTTCCAACTCTGCTAAAGCGTGTCGTAGTTGTTGTAATTGAGTTTCTTGTCCTGGTAATTCCTGTTCTAAAACTTGTAGACGAGATTGAGCCGTGGCAAACTTTTCGCTATTTTGCTCAAGTTGCGATCGCGTCCCTGATAACTGCGCTGTTAATCCCTTAATCTCTTTTTGTAACTGCTCCAACTGTAACTGCTGCTCTCGCCTGGCTTGGCGCGCTTCTGTGAGTTCTTGGGTGAATTTTTTTGTCTTGGCTGACAAAGAAGCGATCGCTTCCTGACATCGAGTTAAAATTCGCTCAATATCCACTAAGCGATTTCGCAAATTAATTACTTCATCTGATTCTGTCGCTTCGCCTCTGCCAAACCGCAATGCTGAACGCTGGTTACTGCTACCACCAGTCATTGCCCCGCTAGTTTCTAATAATTCCCCGTCTAAAGTGACAATGCGATACAGTCCTAAATTTTTACGCGCCGTTTCCAGATTGGCAAAAACTACCGTGTTGCCAAAAACGTAACTAAAAATATCTTTATAGCGGCGATCGCAATCAATTAAATTAACAGCATAGTTAACAAAGCCGTTGGCTAACCGCAGTGTTGCATCTTGAGTAAGTTTGTGAGCATGAATTTTATTCAGCGGTAAAAAAGTTGCTCTCCCAGCGCGTTTTTGTTTCAGTAGTGCAATACCCGCCGCCGCTATGCCGTCATCTTCCACCACAATATGTCCCAAGCGTCCACCAGCCGCAATTTCCAAAGCTAACTGATAGCGAGAATCCACCCGTCCTAACTGCACAACTAAACCACAAACACCAGGCATTGCCGATTGTAAAATGACTTTGCTGGCTTGGGTTCCCTGTACTTCTTGCTGTGCTTGCGCTTGCGCTTCTATTTTATCCAATTGCCGTTGTTTTTCTCGTTGCTCTTGCAATAAACGGTTTTGGGTTTCTTGTTGGATTTGCAGTTCTTGCTCTGTTGCAGCTAAATTTTGAGCTAAATCTTGGATAGGTTCACTAGAAGTATTAAACGCCGTTTCCAGGCGATCGCACTCAGCTTGTTTTTCTACTAATTCAGGTTCTAAAGTAGCAATTAATTGAGTTTGTTCGGTGATCAATTGCTGTAATTGATGATTGCGTTCTTGAAGTTGTGCTTGTTCTGTACGTTGTGGTTCTAGCGTTTGCAGCAAAGTTTCAATTTGGCGGTTAAAAGCTGTTTGTTGTTGTACCCAAGCTTCCGAAGCCGAGGCGATTTCTGCTGCTGCTTCCCGTGAAGCATCTAAAGCTTGCTGTGCTTCATTTCTTTGCTGCTGAGAGTAAACAATAGATTGCCCTTCCACAACCTGGGTTTGGGCAATTTCTACCAGAGAATTTTGATGTTGTTGAATTTCTTGCGCTTGTTGAGTTAGATGTTTGGCAGTTTCTTGAATAGCTGTAGTTAAGTCCGTTTGTTGACGCTGTAATTGTTTACGTTCCGCTTCTTGAGTAGCCAGAGTAGCTTGTACCGCCAAAACTTCCTCTTCTCCCAAAGCCTTCACATGAGCATTGAGTTCTTCAAGTTGTGCGGTTTTTTGAGCAATTTCTGTATTCAGATTTGTCAGTTGAGTCGTGAGTTCTGCAAAATTGCGATCGCCTGTTTGAATTTCATTGACTAACTTTTCTTGTTGTGCTTGGAGCGATCGCCATGATAAAACAGCTTCCCAAGATTGCTTATGTAAAAATTCCGTGCGGAGTTTTTGGTACTTCTCAGCTTTAGCACGATCTTGAGACAAGCGATCGCGTTGTGCAGTTAACTCAGTCTCAATAATCCGACAGCTATCTTCTTTGTCCTTTACCTCATCTAAAGTTTTCTTCGCTTGATTAATCTTGCGATCAAACGCTGCTACCCCTGCCAACTCATCAATAATTTCCCGCCGTTCCTTAGCATTCATCGAGATAATGCTAGTGACATCCCCTTGCAGCACAACATTGTAACCTTCAGGATAAATCCGCAGATTACTCAGTTCCTCGTGCAACTCTGTCAGCGTACAAGAAACCCCATTAATATAATAATTCGACGTATAACTTCCTTGATGAGTCACCCGCAGCCTTCTAGTCACACTCCATTCAGTCGGACGTTGACCATTTTCTGTTGATTGCTGTTCAGTTTGTGTCGATTCTTCGCCGCTACTGACAACTGACGACTGACAACTGACATCTGACAAATCCGACAAATCAAACGTCACCGTCACACTAGCCTCAATTGCCGCCCGTCCCTTAGCCGTTTGATTATTATTAACCAAATCCGGCAAGCGATCGGCCCGCATCCCCTTAGAACTGGAAAGTCCTAGACAAAACAGCAGCGCATCTAGAATATTAGATTTACCCGAACCATTAGGGCCAGAAATGACAGTAAACCCCGGTAGCAGAGGAACTGAGGTAGTACCACCGAAGGATTTGAAATTGGTAAGTTCCACACGCTTCACATGCACCATAGGCGCTGGTTCACTGGGCTAACGGCTAATGAAGAACAAGTGTATCAATTAATTAAAGATGTGCAATAGGGTAGGCAGAATTTAACAAACCACACAGGTGCAGAGAACGTAGAAGGAGGAATTATTTCATAATAGAGTCAGAACTTCTAAAGGACTGCTTTCCAATGTATCAAACTGATCCACCCCGTTCTCCCGAAGAAGTGTTACCCACCATGTACGATCTCAAGAGTGAAGATCCAGAGGAACCTGGCTTGCCTGATCAGTTTCATTTATTACAACCCCGTTTATTAGACGAAACTTTTAACTCTCCTAGTTATCCTAGCGACAAAATATTTACTGCTAGTGACATGAATCTTTATTATGACCCCCATCATCCCACATGGTACAAAAGACCAGATTGGTTTGTGGCTGTGGATATTTCACCTCTATATAAAAATGGGGATTTACGGCTGAGTTATGTGGTTTGGCAAGAGGGAATTAGTCCATTTATTATTGTGGAATTACTTTCACCGGGAACTGAAAAAGAAGATTTAGGACAAACTTTGCGGGATGCTGCAAAACCTCCAACAAAATGGGAGGTGTATGAACAAATTTTAAGGATACCCTATTACGCAATTTTTGACCGCTATAAATACGAATTTAAAATGTTTAAATTAGATGGTGGTCGTTATGCAGAAGTGAGTTTATCAAATTCTCGTTTTTGGATACCAGAAATAGAGTTAGGTCTAGGAGTTTGGCAAGGCAGTTATCATAATATTCAGCAGCCTTGGTTACGTTGGTATGATGCCTTAGGTAATTGGGTTTTGACTCCTACAGAAGCGGAAAGACAACGTACTAAACAAGAAAGACAGCGCACTGAACAAGAAAGGCGGCAAAAAGAACGGTTGATAGAACAACTGCGGGCTTTGGGTGTAGAACCTGATTTGGAGTAAAAATGATTAATTATTATACAGAATTGGTATCACCTATTTCGCAATAAGTTAAGTTCCCTTTGGGCATCTTTGTAACTATTTTTATCTCCCTTCTTTTTAAACAGTTGTGCTGCTTTCTTAAAATCTGCAACCGCTTCCTTTTTATTCCCCAACTTGGCGCGAGTAATACCTCGGTTGTAATAGGCTAAACCATAGTCAGAATTAATGGCGATCGCCTTGGTATAGTCTTGATTTGCTGCTTTTTTATTTCCCATATCGAGATAAGCGTTACCACGGTTATTATAAACCGCAGCATTATTCGGCTCTAGTTTGATTGCTTGGGTATAATCTTTGATTGCTCCTTGATAATCTCCAAAAGATAACAAATGAGTACCTCGGTGAATATAGGCTACAGTCAATTTAGGATTAATTTGCAAAACCGTGTTGTAGTCTACAGTAGCTTCTACTTTATTACCTAGTTCGCTATAAATATCCCCACGGTGCAGATAAGCTTCTATATATTGAGAATTAAGATTAATTGCATTGGTATAATCACTAATCGCAGCAGATTTTTGTTGATTCAAAGATTCAGTTAAACCTTTTTGATAATAAGCTCTAGCATCGTTAGGATTCATTTCAATGATGGCATTAAAATCTTTAATTGCTGCTTGCTTTTGTTTGAGGCGACGGTGGAGAATACCCCGCTGTAAATAAGCGTCAGTATATTTAGGCTTGAGGGCGATCGCTTTGCTAAAATCTGCAATTGCTTTTTTATGTTGTTCAAGTTGAGTATTAGCTAAACCTCGTCCATAGTAAGCGTAGGCATTTTTAGAATCAAGTTTAATTGCTTGGGTACAGTCAGCGATCGCTTCTTGATATTTACCCAATTCGTAAGCAGAAAATCCTCGATCATAATAAGCATTAGCATCTTGAGGATTGAGCAAAATTGCTTGACTAGAATCTGCTTGAGATTTTTGATAATCTCCTAACCGATAAAAAGCATCACCTCGTCGATTGTAAGCTAGAGCATTTTTTGGTTCTAGTTTAATAACCTGAGTTAAGTTGTCAACTGCTTGTTTATAGTTGCCTTGGTTGTATTTGGTAATTCCTTCCTGAAATAATTGTTGGGTATTATCTACAAATTTTGGTGACTGAAAAAACCAACTTGCGATACTAAATGTTATACAACTTGCTATACCTGCTGTGATTAACCATAGTTTTTTAGAATTATATTTTTTACCTTCAGGTTCCTGATTTGTTAACTGCTGGAGGTCATGTAAAACTTCGGTTACAGATTGGTAACGCTTACGGTAATCAAAACGTACCATTTTATCAATAATTTTTGCAAGATTTTGGTTAACTTTCATACTGCGGTTGCGCCAAACAATCTCGCCTGTCAGCACATTTTTCTGACTTTGGAGTTTAGATATTTCGTTAGCTGGTAAACCAATAAGTGCGGCGATCGCTACTATACCTAAAGCGTATATATCGCTATTATATTGAGGGTTGCCATGCAATTGTTCTACAGGTATATATTCGAGATTACCAACTATCGTAGTCACAATTTCCTGTACAGCACCAAAATCTACTAAAACTAATTTATTATCTGACTCTCGGCGAATAATATTTGCTGGTTTAATGTCTAAGTGAATTACCCCGCAACTATGGACAAATAACAAAATTTCTAATACTTCAAAGAGGAGGCTGATTACTTGGTCTTCCTCTAGAGGAGTTCCTAATAAAACCTCTTCAGTTAAAGGACTACCAAAAATAAATTCTTGGACTAAGTAAAATTCTTCATTTTCTTCAAAAGAAGCAATTAGCTTTTGAATTTGGTCATGTTCTTTTCCTAGTTTTGCTATGGCTGTTGCTTCTTCTGCAAATAAACGCCGTAAAACTGTTAAATCTTGGGGATGGTTTTTAGCAAGATGTAGCTGTTTCACTACAAATTGTTGGTCAGGAAGACTAGTGTCTTCAACTAAATAAGTTTGTACTACTTCCTCCACACTTAAGACTTTGATAATTCGGTAGCGTGCATCTAGAATTTGTCCATCCATGATTTTAGATAAGCTTTTATACTAAAATTATTTGATTATATATTAGTGTTATTACTGGTATTTATTAATTTTATCTAACTTTCTTATAGAGATAAATCAAATATATATAAAGTTTTGTATTATAACATATAAGTTGCTTTTCAGTGATCCCACTCATGACACTTTATTTATAGGTGAGGTACAAGGTATTGTAAACGGAAACACTAGAAACCCCCAATAGTAAATTGAAATTCAACGTATTTAGAGGAAACAAAAACCAAGCGGCTAATGCGAAGCGTCAATTGTTTGAGGCGCTACATCGGCGTGATATAACTGCAATTAACAATTTAATAGAACGGTGGCAAGAAATTTTGGGGGGAGAAAAGTTAACTGAGGTAATTATTAACGAGGTAATAGTCGAATGCGATGCTGATAGCCACTGTTGGTTAATGCAACATTTTTTGGGAGAGTCAAAATATCAACAATTGCAGCAACAAGCCCAAAATAATGTTTTTCATATTTTCGTGAATGCGGGCTTAGAACCAGGCAAGGACTTCAGTTTCGGGCTAGATGATGAGATGATCATTAGCGATCGCGCTCAACAAATTTTACTCAACCAATTACCGCCAGAACATCGGGCATTATTTGAGGCACAGGTACAAACTTCCTCAGTCTTAGATCCCATGATGGCGATCGAACAACAACTGGGGTGTGCATTTTTTACAAATTTAATCAAAATAGCATCCCAAAAGGTGCAATCATTAACTAATTATCAAGCAGCAGCTTATTTGGGAGTAGTACTGGCTGGTTTAGTAAAACGTCATCCTGCACTCCAAGATGTGGATTTCCCCACAAAATTCATTTTTCAATCTCTCCAAGGACTATCACAGGAACGTGCTACGGCAATCTTGAATGACGAACAAACAAATCCCCAGTTCGATGAAATCGTTATCTTCCAAGATTTACTAGCAGCAATGGGAGAATTTAACTCTTATCGCATTGCAGAAGCAGAAAGTATTAGTCTAAAACAACTCAAGGAACTTGATTTAGTTTGGTGCGGTGAACATCGAATTTCTGAAATCGTAGCTGTCATGCAAAGCTAAACCTCCTACGGAAATTAAAAATTAAAAATTAAAAATTAAAAATTTAAGAACTTTTCAAGAAAGCGAAAAGTTCTGCGGGAGGGTTTCCCGGCGGGAGTTAGTCTTTTAAGCTGGAACTACAAATTTTTCACTACCTGCTAAATCGAAGGCAGCATGAATGGCTTGTAAAGCCTGTACGCCTTGCTCTTGTGACACAACACAGCTAATTTTGATTTCTGAGGTAGCAATCATTTGAATATTAATTTGGTGTTGGGCTAGCGCCTCAAACATTTTAGCAGCAACTCCTGGTTGTCCTACCATACCTGCACCAACAATGCTTACCTTCGCGATCGCATTATCCAAGACAACTTCACCCCATCCTAATTCTGCTGCGACTTGGGTGAGCATTTTTTGTGTACTTTCTCCATCGACTTGGCAGACTGTAAAAGCAATGTCTCGCCTGGGAATACCATCAATTACCCGACAGCGTTGAGATTGAATAATCATATCCACGCTGATATTATTTTGTGCCAATAGTCCAAACAGTTTTGCCGCCATTCCTGGGCGATCTGGTACTTGGCGAATGGCCAGACGTGCTTGGTTGATATCTAGGGCGACACCGCGAACGAGGGGAATATTCGACAGAGGTTCTGAGATAAATTGATATCCTGCCCCCTGCTCCCTGCTCCCTGCCCCCTGCTCCCTGCTCCCGGTCACTGAGCGTAGCCGAAGTGCTGCTCCCTGCTCTCTTACCTCGATCTCAAAGGCGCTACAAAGTGCAGCGATGGCGCGATCGCATTCTGTGGCATCAACTACACAACTGACTTTTACTTCACTGGTAGAAATCATCTGGATGTTCACCTTGGCGGCTGCTAAGGTGGCAAACATTTTGGCAGCAACCCCAGGACGACCGATCATTCCTGCACCAGCAATACTGACTTTGGCGATATTTTGCTCTACCATCACCTCAGCTTCTTCTAGTTTCGGGTGGGATTGATTCCTTAAGGCTGGGGCGATCGCTGCGGCAACTGCTTCTGCCCGCTTTAATATGGGTGTAGTTACAGTAAAGGCAATATCGTTGCTGTTACCTTCGTGAATTGACTGAATAATCAAATCTACGTCTACTTGTTGTCTTGCTATTTCTCCAAATAGCCTCGCTGCGACTCCTGGTTTATCGGGTACGCGTAACAAGGCAACTTTTGCTTGATCGGTGTCAAATTCTACATGATCTACAGGACGGGCAATTTCTAAATTTACAAGCGATCGCTCTTGGGGTTGAGGTGATGTTACCCAAGTACCAGGGGCATCAGTCCAGCTAGATCTCACCACTAAAGGAACGCCGTAGTTACGAGCAATTTCCACAGCACGAGGATGGAGTACTTTTGCACCCAAGCTTGCCAACTCCAACATTTCATTGCAGGTGATGTCATCCATTAATTGAGCTTCAGGAACTAAGCGAGGATCTGTAGTTAAAATTCCTGGTACATCTGTATAAATTTCACAAAAATTAGCTCGTAATGCGGCTGCCAAAGCTACTGCTGAGGTGTCGGAACCACCACGTCCCAAAGTGGTAATTTCCATTTCTTTGGCGCTAGATATACCTTGAAATCCGGCTACTACAACTACTTTGCCTTGATTGAGGTGGCGACTTAGGCGATCAGTTTCAATATGCAAAATTCGGGCGCGGGTGTGTTCAGCTTCGGTTACAATTCCGACTTGAGCGCCAGTCATAGAAATTGCTGGTTGTCCCATTTCTTGTAATGCCATGCTGAGTAAGGCAATGGTGACTTGCTCTCCAGTAGAAAGCAGCATATCCATTTCTCGGCGGTTAGGATTAATCGAAATTTCTTTAGCTAGTTTAACTAGTCCATCGGTGGTTTTACCCATTGCGGAAACCACTACAACTACAGAGTTTCCTGCTTTAAAAGTTTTATGAACACGTTGAGCAACAGCTTGTATGCGTTCGACTGAACCGACAGATGTACCACCGAATTTCTGAACTATGAGCGCCATAACTTTATATTAAATCGATATGTGCCTGCTTTAATCAACACTTCCGCCGGATCAGAAAGTTGTGCAAGCATTACCAGCTACTTAGTTTACTAACTTAGCAGAATCAGTCGCCACAAAAAACTGAAGTTCACATTTTGTTGATGATTTTTTTGTACGGTGTCTCATTCATACAGTCTTAACAAATCTGCGACTAAACGGGCTGAGTTGCTAAATTATCTGTCGGTGGTTCGGTATACTCACAAAATATATTGAGTCCAATTTTGAGGATATATAAAACAATCACAGTAGCGATCGCTGGATCAATTGGTAAACCATGTGCCGTAGCTATCCCAACAAGAGAAACAATCAATCCTGTCAGTAAGGGCGCATTTCCTTGATTTTTAGTGTACTCTTTGAGTTGACCACGAAAGCCATCGTCGCCGCAGAGTTCTTGACGCAATACTTTCAATGTTGTCTGCCAAAGAGATTTTCCCTGTGGCATTACCGTTACGCCATGTTTTTCTACCCACAAATCATTAAAAGACGTGTCAAATTTGCCATTGTGTCTTTCCAAGTGATCTAATGCGTGCTGTGCAGGGGTGTAATCTGACAATAATTCACGCGCGGTGTTAATTTCATTACTGCTTAATTGTGCATCCATAATTTATTCGCATTTTTTTAGCTATAACTACAAAATAAACTTTATTTTTCTCATCATTCCATTTCCTCTTCTGTATCCTTTATAGATTTAGATAAATCAAAAGCATTGAATATTGTTACTTATTCGAGTCAAGCCAATCAAACATATTATTGTTAATTAAATACTTAAAAATAAGTATAAATACGTAAAAATATCATGTTTTTAGTAAGGACTTTAGTCATAAAAATAAGGCTAAAACCCTTATAAAAAGCTAACTTTAGATTAGTTAACATAGTTTGATTTATTCTCACTGACTTACTTATTGATTGGCGATCGCATTATGCCAGTTGCGTAAGTCCTGTTCAAATAGCTTCTAGCCAATTCCTTGATATCTTGGTAGAAAAGCTGAGGTAAAACCTATGGTAGCAACAGCAGCAAAAGCGATTAGTTCTCAACGGGTCATATTGCCTAATATCAGCTGGCAAACTTTTGAAACTATTCTTGCAGAAATGGGGAATAATCGTGCTACGCGATTGGCTTATGACCAGGGAATACTGGAAATTATGACTCCTTTGATGCCTCATGAGCATAATAAAAGACTGATTGAGAAACTAATTGATAATCTAGCAGAAGAACTCAACCTCAACTTAAAAAGCACTGGTTCAGTGACTTGTAAGCGTCCAGATTTACTAAGGGGTGTAGAGCCAGATTCGAGTTTTTACATCCAGAATGAACCTGTGATGCGACAAAAGCAAAATCTTGACTTGACCCAAGATCCACCACCAGATTTAGTAGTTGAGGTAGACTACACTAGCGCTTCTGTTGATAGACTCTCCATATATTTTGCTTTGGGTGTTCTGGAGGTTTGGCGTTATGACGAACCTGTAATGCAGATTTATCAATTGCGAGATGGCGTGTATGTCCCTAGTAATGTTTCACCAACTTTTGGCAATCTACCTTTAACAACTGAAATTCCCCGTTTTCTGCAAGAAAGCCTGAAAATAGGCGAGATTCCCATGATTAAATCATTTAGGGCGTGGGTAAAACAGCAGAAAAAAAATTGACACGAAATCGTCAAAAGGATATACCATATCAAAGTCCAACATACGCAAGCCTTTATCTTATGCCTAGTGTTGAACGTGACGAAAAGCGAGAACATCGTATTGAGACAGAGATCATTGTCGATACCGATAATGATAAAGAAGAACGGGCAATGGGTTGGTATTACTACCTCGACGATACTTTGAACGTTCCGTTTATGGCCAAGTGGAAGAAAAAGTCACGCAAATCGTCTGAGATTGAGGAAAAACAAGTCGAGGTGATAGGAATGGCCCCAGATGATGAATGTTTAAAAGATATGTATCTGGAAGTAGTTTATCCAGAGGGCAATGATGAAGATGTTTTTTCTGTCAAGCTATCGGAATTAGAGGCAATTGATGCGGATAGTGAAACTCAAGAAGCGATCGCAGACTGGCACTATTGGCTAGCAAGAGGATACAAGTTCTAATAAATAATCATTTTAGGGCAAATGTCGAATGATGCGGCAGGGATTGCCTGCTGCAACTACATTGGCTGGGATATCTTTGACAACGACACTACCAGCGCCAATGGTCGTATTGTCGCCAATTGTCACCCCTGGACAAATAATCGCACTGCCACCAATCCAGACATTATTGCCAATTTTAACTGGAGCAGCTAATTCTCTGCCTGAAAGCCGAATTTTTGGGTCTATAGGATGATAAGCAGCATAAATTTGTACATAAGGAGCGCACAAAACATGATTACCAATTTCAACTGTACTACAGTCTAAAATTACACAACCATAGTTCATATAAAATCCATCGCCCACAGAAATATTGTTGCCGTAGTCGCAGTGAAATGGTGGCACAATCGATGGTTTATTTCCTACTTTTTGGAATAATTCTTGTAAAATTTGCTTGCGTTCTTCGGGCTGTTCTTCTGTAGTTGCGTTGTACATTCGCAATAGACGACTAGCACGTTTATTTTCCGCAACTAATTCAGGATCATTGGCAAGATATAACTTACCTGCTAGCATCTTTTGTTTTTCGGTTTGTTCCATTACAAAATCTCTAAACTGATTAAAATAAGATTTACTTTCAATAAATACTGCAATTATTCTGATAAAAAAATCAAGATTATTAATCAGATATAACATGTAAGTTATATTCAGATAAATAGGTCAAATTAAAAATTGCAGACAGTTGGGAGTAATATGCCTTTTCGTATTTTGAGCTTGGATGGTGGCGGGATTCGGGGAGTGGTTACAGCGACCATTCTAGCCGCAATTGAACAGCGAATTAATCAACCTTTAAATAAATATTTTAACTTAATTGCGGGAACTTCTACAGGGTCGCTTTTAGCAGCTGCGATCGCTAGAGGACGTAGTAGCAATGAAATAATTGATTTATACAAACAAAAAGGCAAAATCATCTTTCCATACAAAAGTCGTTTTTCTCTCCAACGGATTCCTTTACTATTAAAATATGGTTTATCTGCTCCCAAATTTGCCGATAGTGGTTTGATTCAAGCCCTTCAAGAATGTCTAGGTAATACAAGATTATTAGATATTACAACACCAAAGCTATTAATTGTTTCTTATGACACAATTACTAGAGAACCAATCATATTTAAAAGCTGGCGACAAGATAAAGGATATGGTAATGTGCCATTGTGGGAAGTTTGTCTATGTTCAGCATCGGCTCCAAGTTATTTTCCGGCACATCAACTAGAAAAAAGAGTCAATGGAATCGTGCAAAATGGAACTGCCCAAACCATTACTTTAGATCATGATGCATCCTCAATAGAAAATATATATAACAATACACAAATCAGAATTACTAGCGGCAAAGGTAATGGTCAAACTCGTACTATTAATAAGTATGCAGGAACAACTCGACTAGCTTTTGTAAATGCTTCTTGGGAACAGATACCAGATAATACTTCTACCTACTCGATTAAATGCATATATTCTGCCATTGATGGCGGGGTTGCTGCTAATAATCCTTCTAGTTGTGCTGTAGCCGAAGCACTAAGATTAGGTTATAAAGCTGAAGAAATTACCGTTCTTTCAGTAGGAACTGGACATCGCACACGAATAATACCATTTGAGCAAGCTCAAAGTTGGGGTCTGATACAATGGGCACAGCCATTAATTGGTATATTATTTGATGCCTCTTCAAATATTCACGAGTATATTACCAATCAGATAATTCATGATCGGGTTTTGCGATTGCAATTTAAACTTGATCGAGAACTAACTAATAAACCTTTGAATGATGATATTGATGATGTAAGTCAAGAAAATATCTGCAATTTAATTGAGGCGACAGAAGTTTATATTAAGCAACCAGAAGTACAAGCTGCATTGCAGAATTTTTTACGTATTAATCAATAAAATATTTTTGAAAAGTGGATACTTTATTATTGTAAAACAAAGTTTTATTTTCAAAATATGAGGTTAAATGCACCCAATTAGAACGTATATTTTTGGTTCATCAGTAGTTAGTATGCCAAATTGACGTAGCGAAATATCGAAAAGGTAGATATATAAGATAAATCATGCTTATTAACGAAGATAATCGCTTTATATTGCCTCTTCACCTCTTAAGAAAGCTGCGAATTTAGCATAACAAGTACGGTAAAACCATATTTTTAAGCTGTTCATATAATTAAGCCGCTAACAATTAGTAGCTTCATCAAATACACTAAAACGGGCTTTTCCCTGTTGTTTAGCACGGTACATAGCAATATCAGCATCCCTTAATAGGCTTTCAGGTTCATGATAACCACCACAATTTAAAGCAATACCAATACTGGCTGTAGTACCTACTTGATGTCCATTGAGGTTAAATGGCAATCCTAAGGTGTCTTGAATACGTTTAGCTACATTAATAGCGTCGGTAACATCTCTAATTTCTTCTAAAAGTACGGCAAATTCATCGCCGCCAAATCTGCCTACAGTATCACCACTGCGTACACATGATTCTAACCTACGGGCGATCGCTACTAAACAATCATCTCCCATTCCGTGTCCTAAGCGATCGTTAATCTCCTTGAAACCATCTAAATCTAAAAATAAAACTGCAAAATAATAATCAGTGCGTCTTTTTTTACGCTCTATTGCTTGCTTAAGTCTATCTAGAAATAAAGTTCGATTGGGTAAGGTTGTTAGCCCATCACAAAAAGCATTACGCAGCAGTTGTGCTTCCATCAGTTTACGTTGAGTAATATCTTGAAAAACCAACACTGCACCAGTAATATTACCATCTCCATCGCGGATCGGTGCAATATTATCTCCAATTGGTATTTCTTTGCCATTTTTTGTGATTAGTATACAGTTTTCTGGTAAATTTATCACTTCGCCTAATGCCATTGCTCGTACAGCTAAATTATCAATTGATTCGTCCATATCTTTGTCAATTAAACTGACAACTTCTGTTAAATCTTTTCCTAAAGCTTCATCTTGATTCCAACCAGTTAGAGCTTCTGCCATTGGATTCATCATTTGGATACAACCATTGGTATATGTGACAACAACTCCATAAGCCATACTATTAATAATTGCCACCATTATTTGCTTTTCTTCCTGCAATTTTTTGTTGCTTTGATGCTTGGATGTAGCCATCTTGACGACAATCTGTAAGTCCGTCTCAGCAAGTAGTTTGAGAATATAACTAAAAGGCTCACTTAGACGTTTTGCATGTCATTTTATATATTCCGAATACTTGGTCAAATATAATACGTGTATTTGGATGTTATTCAGAATAATATCTGCTACTTATATACCATTTGTTTTTCCTGATAGACAGATATCAATTAAGACTAAATATGGACGAGTTTCTGCTACTTTTTTTATTGCCTCCTTGCTAGAATCCATGATTTATGCAACATTGTATCCTAACTTATGTAAACTATTTCTAATATTTAATGTTAGGGGCTTTTCATCCTCAACAACTAGAATTTTACTGGCGAACATGTTAGAATAGCCCGTTTGCTAAGGTGAATATGTTTTTTTAGTTTCACTCAACCTAAAAGTCAATAATTCTATGATAATCAATCTCTAATATATTGGGGTACTTGCTTGACTAAAAGTTTGCTTAATTAGCAACTATTTTATTTTTATTAGCCATAGCCTACAGGTTTTTTGGAGTTAGTAAAATTAGTTAGTCTAGCTTATGTAGTTAATACTCGTATTGAAAATAAAATATAGTTTTGAGAGATTAATTTCCGTAAAAACACTAAACTTAACAACATATTTGTGTCTACAAACAATACTTAAATTAAAAGTTACTAAATGTAGGTAAACTTATATGAATAAAACAATATTTAATATAATAAAATTACTCAATCCAGATAGGAAACAAAGATATTATGGCTCAATCGTATACGCATTACTTGTATAGGACTCCTATTTGATTAAGGAACACGATTCAGTACATATCTATCCCTTCTTAACTGTTCCCTACCTACACAAATAAACTCACCGAATCAAACCGGATTACTATAGTTAGGTATGAGTTGATGGGTGCATCCCAGTTTTTATTTGACAACAAGAGAATAAGTGTCATTGCGAGGAGGAACGACGAAGCAATCGCATTGACTTGTTTGTAGTCAGAGATTTTGCGATTGCTTCACTCCACTTCGTTACGTTCGCAATGACGTTCAAAAAAGTGGGATGCTCCCTGAGTTGATTATCTACATACACCATAGTCTGTATAGATTTTGATACAAATTAACTGATAATATATTTTTGTTACTAAGTATCCTTCAACGCCTAATTAAGTAACCTAGAAGTAACACCCTCAATTCTTGGATAAAGTCATGGTTGAGCAACTCTTAATTAATGATGATGATTACTACGTGCCAGATGCCAACCAGTTAGTCACTGAAGATGATACACCTGTGGACAATTTCGCATCTGCCAAACAACAACGCCTTTTAGTTGGCTCTCTTTACAGTTCTATACAAAGCCAGACTTTCGTAGCTGAGGCTAATGTAGGTATTTACTATACAGACCTTCAGCCCGCTATTGTACCTGATGTTTTTCTCAGCTTAGATGTCCAATTACCTCAAAGTTGGTGGGAGAAACAGAACCGTTGTTATATGGTGTGGCGTTTTGGTAAGCCTCCAGAAGTCGTCATTGAGATTGTCTCTAACAAAGAAGGTGACGAACTAGGAAAAAAACTAAAAATTTATGAACACATGCGGGCTAGTTACTATATTGTATATGACCCAAACCAGCAACTAAAAGAGCAAGTACTACGCATTTATGAACTTAGAGGAATGCGTTACTTTGAAACTTCAGAAACTTGGTTAGAACAAGTGGGTTTAGGTGTAACTTTATGGGAAGGTGAATTTGAAGGTAGACAAGATACTTGGTTACGCTGGTGCTATCAAGATAGAACTGTCTTACTGACTGGAGATGAACGCGCCGAACAAGAACAACAACGCGCCGAACAAGCTGAAAAACGTGTCCAGTTACTTGCACAAAGACTACGAGCTATGGGTATAGATCCTGATACTCTCTCAGATACTGATGTATGAGCGCTAAAAAATGTCTTGTCTTTGCGCTAATTTAAAGCTTAGAACAGCAAAAATTCTTTACTCGCTGCCAAACTTTCTCTAACAAATCAGGATCATTTGCATCAAACCACTCAATGTGGGAATATGCTCTAAACCAAGTGCGTTGTCGTTTAGCAAATTGCCGCGTATGTAAAACTGTTAATTCTTTTGCTTCATCTAGAGAAATATCCCCAGCTAAATACTGCTTAATTTCTTGATATCCCAAAGTATTCAACAAAGGTAAATCAGCACCGTATTTCTGACAAAGATATTCCACCTCAGCCACCAAACCATTTGCTATCATTTGCTCAGTGCGCTTGTGAATACGTAGCTCTAGCTTTTTCACATCACAGTCTAACCCAATTTGCAAAATGGGATAATTTGGTGGATTTTCTCCTTGCTGTTGAGAAATAGGTTTTCCAGTGATATAAAATACCTCTAAAGCTCGTAAAGTCCGCACAATATCGTTAGCATGAATTTTTTGTGCAGCTAAGGTATCAACTTGTTGTAATATTCCATAGAGCGTGGTTTGACCAAGAAATTCAAGTTGCGATCGCAGTTGTTTATCCGGTGCAACTCTGGGAATTTTCATGCCTTGAACAATGGAACGGATATATAAGCCAGTGCCGCCAACTAATAATAATGGTGAAACACTAAGGGAAGCAACTAAACTTTGTGCTTGTTCTTGGTAGTCTGCTACCGTCATGATGTCTGTGGGATTGCAGATATCTATTAAATAATGTGGTACTGATTTTTGTTCTGCCAATATTGGCTTTGCCGTACCAATATCAAACTCGCGGTAAACTTGACGAGAATCAGCACTTAAAATTACAGAACCCAACCGCATCGCTAAATTCAAAGCTAACCCAGACTTACCCGTTGCTGTTGCTCCACAAATTACAATCAATTTTGTCATTAGTTTAGTTGTCAGTGGTCAGTTGTTAGTGGTCAGTGGTCATTAATTATTTTCGTTTTGTTTACAATGTCTTAGAGTTATTGACAAGGCTTTTGTGTTAAAATATTGAAGCTTTTTTGCATTTTTTGCCTGGGACGGTTTCAACCCCACTGTTCACAACAATTTTGATCACCATCAGTTACAGTATTAGCCAGACTTTTATTCTAGAAGCTATTCATAAGTGATTAGAGATTCACATTGCAAATAATAAAGTATTTATACTTAATAAACAAATTAACTTAAAATTGAGGCAATTCATTCAAAAAACATATAGGGTTATATCCCCTATATAAACTTCTCATAAGATTGACCTACAGTCGCCATTAAGGCTTTTGTGTTAGAATTTTGGTGTGTTTTGACTTTTTTGCCCTTGGGCGACTTCAACCCCACGCATCAGGAGAATTTTCATGACGAGCAGTTACAGTGCCGATCAGATTCAAGTTCTGGAAGGTCTGGAAGCCGTCCGCAAACGACCAGGGATGTACATTGGTACTACTGGGCCGCGAGGACTCCACCATTTAGTTTATGAGGTAGTAGATAACTCTATTGATGAAGCTTTAGCGGGTCACTGCACTCATATAGAGGTGGATATCAATGCTGATGGTTCCGTGACTGTAATAGATGATGGTCGGGGGATTCCTACCGATACTCACTCGCGAACGGGAAAATCGGCTTTAGAAACTGTATTAACCGTATTGCACGCTGGAGGAAAGTTTGGCGGTGGTGGTTACAAAGTTTCTGGAGGATTGCACGGGGTTGGTATTTCTGTAGTTAATGCCCTGTCTGAGGTGGTGGAAGTCACAGTTTGGCGAGACAAAAAAGTTCACGTCCAGCGTTACGAACGTGGTTTACCAGTTACAGAACTGCAAGTTAAACCTGAAAAAGAGGGAAGAACCGGAACTTCTGTCAGATTTAAGCCTGATACTCAAATTTTTACTAACGGCATTGAATTTGATTACATCACCTTAGCAGGTCGTCTGCGGGAGTTGGCGTATTTAAACGCAGGTGTCAAAATTACCTTTACCGACCATCGTTTAGAACTGCTCAAAAGTGATACACCCAAGGTAGAAAGCTACGAATACAAGGGTGGTATCAAAGAGTATATTGCTTACATGAACCGTGAAAAGCAGCCACTGCACGAAGAAATTATTTATGTGCAAGGGGAACGTAACAACGTACAGGTGGAAGTTTCCTTGCAGTGGTGTACAGATGCTTACACAGATAATGTGCTGGGTTTTGCTAATAATATTCGCACCATTGATGGTGGTACACACTTAGAAGGTTTAAAAGCGGTTCTGACTCGGACATTAAATGCGATCGCCCGCAAGCGCAATAAAATTAAAGAAAGTGAATCTAACCTTAGTGGTGAACACGTCCGCGAAGGTTTGACAGCAGTAATTTCTGTCAAAGTCCCAGATCCGGAATTTGAAGGACAAACTAAAACTAAACTTGGTAACACCGAAGTCCGGGGGATTGTTGACTCTCTAGTAGGAGAAGTTTTAACTGAGTATTTAGAATTTCATCCTGGTATAGCAGACTCGATCTTAGATAAAGCTATCCAAGCCTTTAAAGCCGCAGAAGCAGCCCGTCATGCACGGGAATTGGTACGGCGAAAATCAGTGCTGGAATCTTCGCCATTACCTGGGAAGTTGGCAGATTGTAGTTCTCGTGACCCTGGCGAATCGGAAATTTATATTGTGGAAGGTGATTCCGCGGGTGGAAGTGCCAAACAAGGACGTGATCGCCGCACCCAAGCAATTCTGCCCCTACGTGGTAAAATCCTCAATATTGAGAAAACTGACGACGCTAAAATTTATAAAAACAACGAAGTCCAATCCTTAATTACCGCCCTCGGTTTGGGTGTCAAAGGTGAGGAATTTGATGCGTCTCAACTGCGCTATCACCGGATTGTGATCATGACTGACGCTGACGTGGATGGGGCGCACATCCGTACTTTGTTGTTAACTTTTTTCTATCGGTATCAGCGATCGCTGATTGAACAAGGCTTCATTTATATTGCCTGTCCTCCACTATATAAATTAGAACGAGGACGCAGTGAGCCAAAATATTGTTATAGCGATCGCGAACTACAACAAGAAATAGCTAAGTTTCCCAGCAACGCTAACTACAGTATTCAACGCTTCAAAGGTTTGGGTGAAATGATGCCGCAGCAACTCTGGGAAACTACCATGAATCCAGAAACCCGCACCCTCAAGCAAGTGGAAATTGAGGATGCAGCCGAAGCAGATCGCATTTTCACAATTTTAATGGGCGATCGTGTTGCACCTAGACGTGAATTTATTGAAACCTATGGTTCTAAACTCAACTTCACCGATTTAGACATCTAATATCAAACAGGTAGCAGAACAGGGGAACAAATGGGTAGTTGGTAGACACCAATTACCCATTTATATTTGGAGCGATCGTTTTTGAAATTACCTCATTAGGCTGAGGGATTTTATAGATAAGTTTATTAACTATTGTCAGTAAATCTCCATATCTCTAGATTTTCCGCAAAATTATGAACGCGAACAAAAGCATACAAAAAACATTGTGCAATATTAGTGTAGGTAGTCTAATTGCTTTATCTGCCTGTACCCAACCTGTCGTTACGCAAACTCCCACAACAACCGTTTCTCCTGCTGCGCCAACTCCCATCACAACCAACTCTCCAATTACAGAAACTCCCACTAGTACAACTGCTAACCGCAACTTAGCAGAACTAGCACAGTCAGCAGCCAGTCAAGGACAGTTTCAAACTTTAACAAAAGCGGTACAAGCCGCAGGCTTAAATGGACAGTTGACTACCTCAGGCCCTTACACAGTCTTTGCACCCACTGATGCTGCTTTCGCTGCTTTACCAACAGGCACTTTAGATAATCTCTTGAAACCAGAAAACAAACAACAATTAGTAAGGCTGCTTGCCTACCATGTGATACCGGGGCAAATTACCTCCAGCCAAATCACACCCGGACAAGTCAAAACACTAGAGGGAACTCCCGTTACAATCAAGGTTGAGGATACGGGCAAAGCAATTACTGTCAACGGTGCTAAAGTCACTCAAGCAGACATCCCAGCTAACAATGGTATTGTTCATATAGTTGATAAAGTAATTCTGCCACCTAATTTTCCAGCCAGTTTTAATACAACGCCAACACCAACACCGCGTTAATTAGGCATTGGTTATGGGGCATTGGGCATGGGAAAGAGGCAGTACTTCGACTTGCTTCAACTGCGCCCTTCTCCTGTCAAAGACGCTGCGCGCTAAGCGTAGCTGTGCCGTAGGCTTTACGGCTACGCTCAAGCTCAACTCAGCAACCAACGTTCAGGACAAGCTCAGTGACCGGGACACAGCACTTCGTGATGGGAAAAAACTTACCAATGCCCTACGCCCTATGCCCTATGCCCTATGCCCCAAGCGACGGGGCGATGGTTACTGAGCGTACTTGTGCTGAGTTTTGACACTTCGACAGGCTCAGTGCAGCGCTGCCCGGTAATCAAGTTTCGACTACGCGGTAATCGAGCGAAGTCGAGATTCAACTGCCGCGAAGTCGAGATTCAACTACCACGTAGTCGAAGTAGCCGAAGTACTATCCCTCTCCACCACCAGGGGATGGAGTTTACCGTCGCTTTTAATGAATTTATCCCACAAGCTAGAAAAGCATTTGTTATGCTGAAAAAGCCAATATCCATCCCATGTACTCAAATGCAATTGCTTAACTATTTCCAGGATTAGATATCGTATTCTGAACAATATTTTGCCGGAGATAGCAGTATTATATTTAACAACTTAATTACTGAATCTAATTTGGTAACTCTATTTAAACTAATCATCTGAATACTGTATGTTCTAACTTCTTGCTACTATCAGCAGATAACAGCTTGCTATTAACTTCCAAGATTACTGTAGTAATGGCTATTGTTTTCCTAGTATCCGATAAAATTTTGTCTGAAGTAGGTTAAATATCTGTAATCTCAACTGTTAAATTCTTTCTAAATTGATTAAAATATCGGTGGATACAATAAAAACAGTTTGTCAAGTTTCATAGGGTTGAAATCTCAACAGTGCGCTAATGTGTAAATAAGACTGAATCAGTTAAATCTTAATTAATCGCGATCTAGCTGATTCTGCCACAGCCTTAGCTCCCTAGTTCAGGCAGTTGGCGCACATCAGGTTAAGCATCTTAAAATAAGCATCACCACTTTTACTTTGATCTATCCTGCGGGGAAATCCCGCTAAAACTCTCCAAAAGAAGTCATTTATGAAGGAAATGTAAAAATGGGTAACTTAATACATTGAACCGAAGTTAACATCAAGTACGCTCTTTCTAAGTAATTAATGTTGTACATAATACCTAAAATTATGTAAGGGTACTTGTAGTTTCCTTTTCATGTAAACCTAATGTCACTGCAATTGAAAAAAGTTTTAGGAAAAATTTAAGCGTATGCCTACGATTTCCTATGTCTTTATTGATAATAGTGACTTTACCCTGCTTAATAACTTTATGAGTGATACACAAAAAGAGTGCAATTTCTGTGAAACAGGCTACAATCGGAACAGTCTTAATAAGGAAATATGCCAACAGTCATATTTGTTATATATGGAGTGGTAAATTTTTTTATGAGGGCAAGTCTTTTTTGAGACTAAGCGATTAAAAGTTGTGTGTAACAGCAACACATAATTACTTTTGCTAAGGTGATTAAGTCAGCATTAACTGCGACTTTCTACATTCAGTAAAAAACTCCTCTCAAAGAGGAAAAAAACTTCCGAAAGTATCTCAGGGAAATCAGCCTAAAACCCTATTTTCGGTTATTAACTAGCTCTTTTAATAAAAGAGCTGTAAACACATCTTGAGTAATTGATTCTGCAAGGAGCATGAGGAACGCGGCATGAACCAGGCTAACAACGTACTCGAAAGCATATATCAGCCTGACCTAGAAATGATAAATCAGCCTGAGCTCGAGTTAGGAGAACTCTTAATCGAGGATGAAGAAGAGGACTTGCTGATTACCGATGATGGCGACGATGAATTTTTAGAGCCTCAGTCTGATGAGGACGACGCAAAGTCTGGAAAAGCCGCTAAATCGCGTCGTCGAACCCAGACCAAGAAAAAGCACTACACTGAAGATTCAATTCGTCTGTATCTGCAAGAAATTGGTCGGATTCGTCTGTTGCGGGCAGATGAAGAAATTGAATTGGCACGGAAAATTGCCGATTTGCTGGAATTAGAAAGGGTGCGGGAAAGACTTTATGAGCAACTAGAACGCGATCCCAGAGACAGCGAATGGGCAGAAGCAGTACAACTCCCGCTGCCAGCATTTCGTTATCGTTTGCATGTTGGCCGCAGGGCAAAAGATAAGATGGTGCAATCAAACTTGCGCCTTGTGGTTTCAATTGCCAAAAAGTATATGAATCGTGGTTTATCCTTCCAAGACTTAATTCAAGAAGGCAGTCTTGGCTTGATTCGTGCTGCTGAGAAGTTCGACCACGAAAAAGGTTACAAGTTTTCTACTTATGCTACATGGTGGATTCGTCAAGCAATTACCAGAGCGATCGCTGACCAATCCCGCACTATCCGTCTTCCGGTTCACCTCTACGAAACCATCTCGCGGATTAAGAAAACCACCAAATTGCTTTCTCAAGAAATGGGTCGCAAACCCACTGAAGAAGAAATTGCTACTCGCATGGAAATGACCATCGAGAAGTTGCGGTTCATTGCTAAATCTGCTCAATTGCCTATTTCATTAGAAACGCCCATTGGGAAAGAAGAAGATTCTCGACTGGGCGATTTTATTGAGTCCGATGGTGAGACCCCAGAAGATCAAGTTTCCAAAAATCTTTTACGCGAAGACCTCGAAAAAGTCCTAGATAGTCTCAGCCCTCGTGAGCGAGACGTTCTTCGACTCCGCTATGGTTTAGACGATGGTCGGATGAAGACCCTAGAAGAAATTGGACAAATTTTCAACGTTACCCGTGAACGGATTCGGCAAATTGAGGCAAAGGCACTCCGCAAGTTACGCCACCCAAATCGTAACAGTGTTCTTAAAGAATATATTCGGTAATTAATTGTCATTCTTTACTGACAATTGGTAACTGACGAAAAGTCAAAAATTAAAAACCTGGTAGTGAATTGATCACTCCAGGTTTTTTAGTTTATTGACAAGATTCTGTCCTAATAATTTTATAAAATACCCCAGAAGTGTAAAAAGCCTTTACCAGAGAAAAGCTCAATTAGTACTGCTGCTAAAAAGCCGATCATTGCCAAACGACCGTTCCAAATTTCTGCTTGAGGAGTAAAACCCCAACGCCAAGCATTGCGATCTTCAATTACGGGGGTGGTAATTTTTGTGGTGGTTGTAGTTGCGTTAGTCATGATTGGCACTCCAAACTGGATTTACGAAGGATTGTTGCCTTATGTAAACTAATATAACAATCTTTCTCATTGATGCAACCCTAATTTATATTTTTATTTCTATAGCTTGACTAGATAATGGATATTAATAAGTGAATAACTAATACATCTATCTTTAGATATAATTACTAAAATTGCTTAATATTTTGCAATTTCAATTTTTAGCCTTACTAATGACCTGTTTTAATTAACTTGACCAATGACAAAACTCTATCCACAAAGAGATAGAGTTTTTATTTAATCTCCCTGGCTAACGAACTTCGGCAACAGTGATAATTTTCTCATCACGGCTAAGTTGCAGGATGCTTTCACCCTTACCATCTCTACCTAAAATAGGCACTGTTTCTACAGGTATTTTGACTACTCGTTCTTTGTTAGTAACTAGTGCTACTTCAGCAGAAGCGATCGCCTTCACCATACCAGCTAAATTGTCAGTTTTATTGCCAAATTTCACCGCTTGCGTACCTAAATCACCCCGACTAGCTGCTCTTAATTGACTTGCAGCTATTCGCTTGGCATATCCTTCTTGAGTAACTAATAGCAGTTGGTCATCTTTACCTACAGTGACACAGCCAACCATTTGCTGATTTCTCAACAGTCTAAATGCTTGTAAACCCATTGCTGTGCGACCCATGACAGGTAATTGCTCATCATTGGCTGCAAACCGCAATACTCGCCCACTGGAACTAGCTAAAACTAAGTGTTCCCCTGGAGTGGTGAACTGAGTATATGACAATTCATCGTTATCTTTAAGCTTCAAAATCGTAATTCCGCGACGAGTCAGATTAGTCAATTCTTCTAAAGACAAGCGTTTGATTCGTCCGTGTTTTGTCAGCAAAATTAGCTGTTGAGTATCTAAATTTTCTGGTAGTAAAAGGCGGCTTACTACAGCTTCTTGAGCGCTTTGAGCAGTACTAGTAAGTGTAGTAATTAATGGTGTTCCTCTTGAAGAACGTCCAGTAGTTAAGGGAATTTCTCCTACCTGCACTGGGTAGAGTTTGCCACTACTAGTTAATACCAGCAATTCTTTTTCTGTATCGGTCAACTCGGTTTGGATGATGAAATCATGATCGTGCAGACCGTTTTCTGTTTTCGACTTTCTCCCTGATGGTTGAGTGTGGCGTACATAACCCCGTTGGGTAAATTCTAAAACCGCTGCTTCTGGTGATTGTTCTAACTTAGGAGTTAGGATTTGGGATTTAGGATTATCTGAATCAGATCCTTTTTTGCTTGTTTTTTTATTTTCTTGTAGCTTTGTTTCACTAATATTAGGTAAGAGTTTAGTGCGTCGGGGATTGCCATACTTACGCTTGAGCGATCGCAAGTCTTTTTTCATTGACTTGAGTAATTCTCGGCGATCGCTGAGTAATCTTTGTAATAAACTAATTTGCTCACTAAGTTGGTCAAACTCTTGCTGCAAGTTCTGTTGTTCTAAACTTGTGAGGCGGCGCAACGGCATAGCTAAAATTGCATCTCCTTGTACCTCACTCAAATCTAATTGAGTACAAAGGTTGATTTTTGCTGTACTACCATCGGCAGCACGGCGCAAAATTTCAATGACTGCATCTAAATTAGACAAGGCTTTGAGTAACCCTGCGACTACATGCAACCGACTTTCCGCTTTATCCAACTCATAACCGTAGCGACGATTTAACGTTTCTTCTCTGAAGTTCAAAAACTCCTGCAATATTTGCCGCAAGCTTAACTGGCGGGGTTGTCCATCTACTATTGCTAAGAGAATTGCGCCAAAAGTTGTTTGTAAAGCGGTTTGGTGATACAAGTGCTGGAGAACTTCTTGAGGATCGGTATCACGTTTGAGTTCAATTACTACCCGCATCCCTTCGCGATCGCTTTCGTCCCGCAGATCAGAAATTCCTTGCAGACGGCCTTGATTGACTAAATCTGCTACTTTCTCAATCCAACCTGCTTTATTCACTTGATAAGGCAATTCTGTAATAATGATTGCTGTCCGCCGCTTACTACCTCTAACAGGTGCAATTTCCTCCAGCGTTGCGACTCCTCGCAATAAAATTCCACCTTTACCAGTGCTGTATGCTTCTTTAATTCCTGTATCACCAACTATTTCCCCACCAGTAGGAAAGTCTGGGCCAGGAATTAATTTTAATAATTTTTCATCTGATAAATCCGGTTGATCGATTAAAGCAATTAAGCCATCAACCACTTCTTCTAAGTTGTGTGGAGGAATATTCGTTGCCATACCTACAGCAATACCAGCACAACCATTCAGCAATAAAAACGGCAACTGAGCAGGTAACACTGTTGGTTCTTGCTGGGAATTATCGAAGTTACCAATAAATTCCACCGTTTCATCACCAATTTCTGCCAGCATTCCCTCATGGCTAATAGGTGAAAGACGCGTTTCTGTATAACGCATCGCCGCTGGTGGATCGTTATCAACGCTGCCAAAGTTACCGTGTCCTGCTAGTAAAGGATAGCGACTAGAAAATTCCTGTACTAGTCTGACTAAAGCATCGTAAACCGCTTGATCCCCGTGGGGATGGTATTTACCCAGCACGTCTCCCACGACACGAGCACATTTACGATAGGGTCTATCGGGTGTCAGTCCCAACTCGTGCATAGCATATAAAATCCGCCGATGCACAGGTTTTAAGCCATCACGCACGTCTGGTAACGCCCGCCCAACAATCACACTCATGGCATATTCCAAGTAAGACCGTTGCATCTCGGTGTGCAGGGCTGTTGTGATCACCTGTCCCGTTGAGAGAAGGTTTAACTGTTTGGCCATGAGTTTTTTCCCTGAATTTTAACTACACAAAAGTCGCTATAACTGAACATCGCAGCAAACACAGCATAACGGATGAAATGGGATTACTAACACAATCTTGATAGTCAAAAGATAAACAGCAGTAGTATCATCCTTGATGACGGGGATGCACTTTGATTACTCAAAAAATGTTTTGCTCAGGTTGTAATCTCCCTCACCTCTATAAATAAAATTCTCATGAAAACCGTTCTAATTGTTGAAGACGATTTAATTAATGCTCGTGTTTTTTCCAAAATTTTGACCAAGCGCGGCGGTTTGGATGTGAAACACACTGAAAATGTAGAAGAAGTAATAAGCATTGCCCAATCAGGAGAAGCAGACCTAATTTTAATGGATGTTTCTCTTTCCAGAAGTGTTTACCAAGGTAAATCTGTTGATGGAATTAAAATTACACAAATGCTGAAATCTGACCCCAAGACAGCAAATTTGCCTGTTATTTTGGTAACAGCACACGCAATGGAAGGCGATCGCGAGAACTTTCTCAAGCAAAGCGGCGCTGATGGTTACATCTCTAAACCTGTTGTAGACCATCAACAGTTTGTTGATCAAATCTTGGCACTTCTCCCCATAGATAATCACTAAAAACTAACGATATCTTTTCAAAAAGATTCGCCCAAAAGTTTGGGGCGAATCTTTTTCATCAAGATAGTATATATGTACTACGAAAAGGTAGTATTCGCAAGTATTTAATTGAAATGGGGCATGGGGCATGGAGAAGAGGAATTGGAGCAGGGTGCGGGGTGCAAGGGGGAGTTTGAAACTACTTCGCACTTATTAATTTGTGGTTAACACTCTTTCCTCTTCTCCCCTGCTCCCTGCTCCCTGCCCCTTGTCCTTTTCCCCCTGCTTCCCCTGCCCTATTTTTATTGAGTAGGTTCTGGTCTTTGGCTTTGTTCTAAGGCAGCTTGGATACTGGGTAGTTCTAAGAATTTTTTCGTATCAGACAGTAAGCGATCGCCCCAAAGATTTTGCTTGAGGAAGTCTAAATCGCCATAACGCCCATCAATTCGGAGTGCAGATTCTCCCATTTTTAGAGCTTGTTGACGATCACCTTTGTTATAAAGTCCTACTGCCAGTGCTAACAATGGTTCTGCGGCTTGTTTGTCAATACTAACAGCACTTTGCCATTGCTTAATTGCTCCTTCAGTGTCACCTTGCTCATATTTGATTAAGCCAATATTGTTAATTGCTGGCCAGAATTTTTGATCTTGAGATACGGCTTTATTGTACTGAGCGATCGCATCGGGCAATCGATTTAGCATATAGTAAGCATTACCCAAATCAAACAATCCATCTGGGTCATTAGGTTTTAACTGCAAACCCGCTTGATAATTGCTAATAGCTGCTTGATATTTTTCTTGTTGAAAATTAGCTGAACCCAAAGCAAATAAAACGTCAGGATTTTTAGGATTGATTGATTGTGCCTTTTTCAAGGCAGCGATCGCCGCATCGAAATCTTTGGTTTGCAGTTGCAAACCACCCAACAAAAACCATACCTTATCATTCTGAGGAGCTAGTTGACTGGCCAGTCTAGCCCTTGGTAAAGCCAATTCAAACTGTTGAAATTGTCCTAGTTGAGCCGCTTCTTGTGCTAAACTCAACCCCTGCTTCTCCAACTTTGTTGGATCTAATTGCAGTGTATGTGGTACAAGTGCCTGTGCATGAGCTGCTTTAGGCATACTCCACAAACTACAGACAATTAGAAGAGAAATTAAACTAATATGTTTAGGCACACTACCGCCTCTTAGCCACAACTCAAAGAATCTTTCAGCTAGCTTAAACGATCTTTACTCTGCACGAACAGCAAAGTTGAAACTCATTAGTGCTGGCTGCATCAATCACCTTAACCTACTTCCACTATTGACATCACCATTGGCAAGAAATAAATTAACCACTATGTAAGTAGTTGCACAAAATTTAGGTAAATTTATTTTCAAAACAAAAGCAAATTCCAGTCAAGTGTTGAAATTTCGGTAAAAAACCGTACTTAAACCGAAGCTTGTTCTCTAGATGAGTTCACTAGACTAGAATAAAAATAGAGGCAAAAATATAAGCTGCTGAGTGTCATTACTCAGTTGAGTATAAATATTATGGGATTCTTTGATTCTGATATAGTTCAGCAAGAAGCAAAACAGCTGTTTGAAGATTATCAAGCCCTAATTCAGCTGGGAAATAGCTATGGTAAATTTGACCGCGAGGGCAAAAAGCTGTTTATTGATCAGATGGAAGCCATGATGGATCGCTATCGCGTTTTTATGAAACGCTTCGAGCTATCAGAAGATTTTATGGCACAAATGACAATGGAGCAGCTTAAAACTCAGTTAGGTCAGTTTGGTGTCACTCCGCAACAGATGTTTGATCAAATGAATGGCACTCTAGAACGGATGAAAACTGAACTAGAAAAACAGCCCTAGTAAAAAAGCAGGAGAGCAGGGAGCAACAAGAAGACACAGAGACAAGGAAATAGGGAGAAAAAGAGACATTTCTTTCTCCAATTCCTTTTCTTCCCTGTGTCCTCTGTCTCTTAAAAATTCTAGGTTTGAGATTTTGGATTAATTTTCAATCTAAAGTCTAGCTAGAAAATTTTTTGAGGGGGACAAGGAAACTCTCCCCTAACTTTGCCGTTCTCGACAAATTTTTACACAATCTATTTATGATTTGGGACGAGAAAATTGGGAAGGTGATTTGAATTTTTCTGCTGGCACATTTTTCAGTGCCTTCTGCATAAAATCGCGCCAGATGGGAGCCACCATCCCACCACCTGTAGCACTACCAGCCAATTGTCTGTTATCGTCCCTACCTACCCAGATAGCTGTTGTTAACTGTGGTACAGTTCCTACAAACCAAATATCTTTTTCTGAGGAAGTTGTTCCCGTCTTACCAGCAACTGGACGGCCTATTGCTGCACCTTTGCCAGTTCCTTCATTAACTACTGTTTGCATCACATCTATAATTGCCGCTGATGCCCAAGGATCGAGAACCAGTTGGGGTTTGGGGGTATTATCTAGCAACACGTTACCACTACTATCGGTGACACGGGCGATGATTGTAGGCGGTGACTGCCAACCATAATTAGCAAAGGTAGCATAAGCACTAGCCATTTCCAATGGTGTAACACCAATAGCACCAAGTGGTAAAGAAGTTACAGGTGCCATAGGACTCATAATTCCTAAAGTACGGCAGGTTTCTATTACCCTGTTCATCCCAACAGCCTTGCCAATCTTAATCACAGGAATGTTGCGAGACTGCGCTAAGGCTGTGCGAATTGACATTGGCCCCCTAAAACTACCATCATAATTTCTGGGATAGTATCGATTATTACCGTCTTGATAACTGACTGGTGAATCTACCACTGTCGAATTTGGTGCATATTTGCCAGTGGCAAAAGCAGTATAGTAAACAAACGGTTTAAAAGAAGAACCTGGTTGACGTTGAGCCTGAGTTGCTCGGTTAAATTCGCTGATTTTAGGATCTACACCACCGACCAAAGCTTTAACAAAATGTGTACGTGGATCAATTGCTACTAAGGCTATTTGATTCTTGTATAATCCTTGACCTAAAAGTGTTTTATGCCACTTGGTAACAGTTTCCTCTGCCATTGCTTGAAAGTCAGCTGCAACAGTAGTTTGTACCCGCATTCCGCCTTTTAGTAGTGCTTCACGGCCAAACTTTTTAGCCAATTCTTGTGCCACAGTGTTAGTAACATAGGGTAAGGCACTACCTTGAAAAGACCTAATTCTACCAAGCTTAATTTCTTGCCTTAAGGCATTATCGTAGTCTTGTTGGCTAATCCAGTTCAATTCCAGCATTCGCCCTAGCACTTCTTTTTGTTTCTGCTTTGCCAGTTTCATACTGACAAATGGGCTAAATTCTTCTGGCGCTTGGATCAAACCCGCCATCATTGCCGACTCGCCCAAAGTTAAATATTCTGCTGACTTATCAAAGTAACTGCGTGCTGCCGTTTGTACACCATAATTATTATGACCCCAATAAACTTGATTGAGGTACATTTCTAATATTTGGTCTTTGCTCAGAATCTGTTCTAAGCGAATTGCCAGCACTCCCTCGGCTAACTTGCGGGTGAAAGCACGCTTTTGAGACAAAAACAGGTTTTTCACCAATTGCATGGTGATAGTAGAACCACCTTCTCGTACACCACCTGCTACCCAGTTAACTACTATAGCTCGGCCAACCCCGGTAGGATTAATACCGTGGTGATCGTAGAAATGACTATCTTCGCTGGCTAACACTGCCCGTTTGAGATTTGGAGAAATTCTATCTAGAGATACGACTTCTCGGTTTGCTTCTCCGTGGATACGTGTTAGTAACTTGCCCTTGATGTCATAGATGTAAGTCGTTTCTGATGGGATAAAATTTCGTAGCTGTCTTACATCTGGCAAATTGCGGAAACTAATGGCTAAGCCGACTAATCCTCCGGCGACAATAGAGCTTCCTAGCATCGTTATTGATAACAGAGTACCGCCAGTTACCTGGCCTACTCCCTTTAAAAATTCAAACCCAGATGAAGACCGACGTTGTGGCTGCTTGTTTTCAAAAGTCCTAGACGACACGGCGATTCCACTTCCTCACTTGTAAATGTAACTGTAATTAATTCAATTAAGCAAGACGGTTAATTTTTTGCAATTATATTAGTTTGGCAGATCACAGAACGGACAAATTGCCAGTGAATATAACCAACCTAACTTCTAAAGTAAAAAGCGTAGTTAAGAACGAGTCTCCTAGTATGACGCAAAATTTTTCTTGGCTGCATCGCGGCATAGTAGAAATTTTCCCACAACCAACTGATGCTGACAGTGAAAGTTTAGAGAAGTACTTAGAAACTACAAACCAGCCTTTAAGGATCAAATTGGGAATCGACCCTACAGGTGCCGATATTCATCTTGGTCATAGCATACCAGTACGAAAACTGCGAACTTTTCAAGATGCAGGTCATACAGCAGTCCTAATTATTGGTGATTTTACAGCTCGAATTGGCGATCCGACAGGGAAATCTGAGGTGCGTCGTCAACTGACTAAAGCAGAAGTAGCACAAAATGCTCAGACTTACCTTGACCAAGTGCGACCTATCTTGGATTTTGACACACCAGGAAGGTTAGAGGTGCGTTATAACTCCGAATGGCTATCCCAGCTTGATTTAGGGGAAATTTTGGAGTTACTTTCCACGATGACAGTCGGGCAAATGTTAGCAAAAGAGGGATTCGCAGAACGTTATAGAAAAGAGAATCCTATTTTTATTCATGAGTTCCTATATCCGTTAATGCAGGGTTATGATTCTGTCGCTGTCAAGGCAGATGTGGAACTAGGAGGAACTGACCAAAAGTTTAACCTTGCTGTTGGGCGAGATTTACAACGTCATTTTGGGCAAAAGCCTCAATTTGGTTTACTATTACCTATTTTAATCGGCACAGACGGTGTGCAGAAAATGTCTAAGTCTTTGGGTAACTATGTAGGCTTGTCAGAACACCCTGCACAAAAATACCAGAAGTTACAAGGTGTGCCGGATAATCTGCTGTCACAGTATTTTGAACTGCTGACAGACTTACCTTTAGATAAATTACCAGAAAACCCCCGCGATCGCCAGATGCTTTTAGCTTGGGAAGTTGTCAAACAGTATCACGGCGAACAAGCAGCCAATGAGGCGAAAGAAGCAGCAAAAACTGGTGGTAAAGAAGGTTCAATCCCAGAATTTTCTTTAGCTGAAGTATCGCAGTTTCCAGCTAAATTAGCTTATCTTCTTAATGCCACTGGTTTGTGTAAAAGTACTGGGGAAGGTAAGCGAAAAATTCAAGAAGGTGGAGTACGCTTAGATGGGGATCGCATTCATGATGTTGATACTACTTTCGATCTACCCAGCGAATTACAGGGGCGAGTGCTGCAAGTCGGTAAAAACAAGTTTGTTCGACTTGTACTTTAAGTTGGGCATTGGGCATGGGGGAGGCAGTGCGGTCTTGGGGTCTCCCCAAGTGGAGCAACTGCCGTCATAGGGCATGGAGAATTTTTAATGAATGCAGAACAACAAATTATTGTGGCTTTGGATGTGCCAGATTTGGCAAGTGCGATCGCTCTTGTCGAGCAACTACCGCAAGTACATTTCTGGAAAGTAGGCTTAGAATTATTTACCAGTTCTGGCCCCGCAATTTTGGAAGTACTAAAGTCGCGGCAAAAGCGCATCTTTCTCGATTTAAAGTTTCATGATATTCCTAATACCGTTGCCGGTGCTTGTCGTGCCGCAGCTAGTTATGGGGTAGATTTGCTGACAATACATGCTACTGCTGGTAGAGATGCCCTGAAAGCTGCAACAGAAGCTGTACAGATTGGGGCAGCCCAAGCGGGTGTAAAACCACCTAAATTAATCGCTATTAGCTTGCTGACGAGCATCTCTTCTAGACAACTGGCATTTGATTTAAAAATTCCCCTAGAATTGCCAGAATACGCTTTAGAGATGGCACTCATGGCTCAAGAGATGGGGTTAGATGGGGCAGTTTGTTCGCCTCAAGAGGTAGCACAGTTAAGGCAAACTTGCAAAGATGATTTTTTGCTGGTTTGTCCGGGGGTACGACCAACTTGGGCAGAAAAAGGCGATCAAAAGCGATCGCTGACTCCAGCGCAAGCAATTCAAGCTGGTGCAAATTACCTAGTAATTGGTCGTCCCATCACTGCTGCTGCTGAGCCTGAGTTAGCCTGGAGAAGGATTTCTCAGGAGTTAACTACAGTTGCATGAAGTCAGGATTTCGGCAGCATAATTATGGCTTGTGGGTTGTCACTTGTAGCTTGGGGTTGTTAGTAGCAAATAGTTTTAATAATTCGGCATTCTCAAAAAATCTCTCTTCTAAGCCCTTAACCCAGGAAGGGGTAGTAAAAAATCAGTCGCAGTCTGCTTGTTCTAAGCAAAATCTAGATACATTAACTACTCAGTTATTGCAAGATTTACCAAGCTATGCTAATCGTGCCACTCAACGCGCCCGCCGCAGTGTCAACAATGAGGTTTACAGTTATGTTTTAATAGCAGGAAAACCAGTATTTCAACCGCTACCCCTCAGCCCGGAAGGATATACCGCAGAGAGGCAAAAAAAAGTAGTAACAAAAGTTGAGCAAGTTTTCTTCACTACTTTAGAACGGCATTATACAGGTGGAAAAGCAGTAGAAGTACAGCAATTTCATTGGCTATTGTTGACTCCAACTAAAAGTGGTTGGCGCTTGGTGATGATGTTTACCCAAACTGGCGGTTATCCTAAACAACAACCACCATCACCTCCACGTAATAGTAGTAATGGGGCGATCGCTCAAGGTGTTAAAACTTGGTTGCGAGATTGTCGAGCCAGAAGCATATCACAATAAAAGCTGCTAAATATTTATATGAGCTATGACTTACACTCCACCCAAACTCTTCACTTTTGAAAAATTTATAGCCGAACATGGCGACAATGTTGATCACAACAATATCGCTTAAAATCGCACACACTTTCTTGATTTGAAGTCTTAATTTTATTTTTTGCTACCTAATCATCAAAAAAAGTCCTTCCTGTGGCAATCTGAGAGACAGAGACTTTTCAATCTGATATTTTAGCTACAGCAAATTTACCTAATGGGGTTATGCAAACTCTGCCGACTTTTACAACTTCCAATACCACAGCAGAACAACCCACCATTGATACCACTATCAAGCGGCGCAAAACTCGCCCCGTAAAAGTGGGAAACATCACCATTGGAGGGGGCTATCCCGTTGTGGTGCAGTCAATGATTAATGAAGACACACTTGATATAGATGGTTCTGTTGCAGCTATTCGTCGTTTGCACGAAATTGGCTGTGAAATTGTCCGCGTCACAGTGCCAAGCATGGCTCACGCTAAAGTGATGGCGGAAATTAAACAAAAATTAAATAAAACTTATCAAGACGTGCCAATTGTTGCCGATGTTCATCACAACGGTATGAAAATCGCCCTAGAAGTCGCCAAACACATAGAAAAAGTGCGAATTAATCCAGGGTTGTATGTATTTGAAAAACCCAACTCCAATAGAAGCGAATATACTAAAGCCGAATTTGATGAAATTGGTGAAAAAATCCGTGAAACTTTAGCACCTTTAGTAGTTTCTCTGCGAGATCAAGATAAAGCGATGCGAATTGGTGTAAATCACGGTTCTCTGGCTGAAAGAATGCTGTTTACCTACGGCGACACTCCAGAAGGAATGGTGGAATCTGCCCTAGAATTTATTCGCATTTGTGAATCTTTAGATTTCCGAAACTTGGTCATTTCGATGAAAGCCTCACGAGTACCCGTGATGGTAGCCGCTTATCGCTTAATGGCTCAGCGTTTAGATGAGCTGGGTATGAATTATCCTTTACATTTAGGCGTTACAGAAGCTGGTGATGGCGAATACGGACGTATTAAGTCTACGGCTGGTATTGCCACATTACTTGCCGATGGCATTGGCGATACAATCCGCGTGTCACTTACAGAACCACCAGAAAAAGAAATTCCCGTTTGCTATAGCATTTTGCAAGCTTTAGGATTGCGGAAAACAATGGTGGAGTACGTTGCTTGCCCTTCTTGTGGACGCACTTTGTTTAATTTAGAGGAAGTGTTACATCAAGTCCGGGAAGCCACCAAACATTTGACTGGATTAGATATAGCCGTCATGGGTTGCATTGTGAATGGCCCTGGAGAAATGGCAGATGCCGACTACGGTTATGTTGGTAAAACTCCTGGTTATATTTCCCTATATCGCGGCAGAGAAGAAATTAAAAAAGTCCCAGAAACCCAAGGAGTAGAAGAGTTGATTAACCTAATTAAAACAGACGGACGTTGGGTAGATCCATAAGAAAGCAGGGGAAGCAGGGGAGGCAGGGGGGCAGGGAGCTGGGAGAAAAGGAGAGAAGTGCGGTAAGGCAGCGCGGTGAAGCAGTGCGTTGGGCGGGTTTCCCAAGTGGAGCAACTTCGGGAGAAAGAGGTAATTTTTCTTCATCCCCTTGCACCCCGCACCCTGCCCCAATTCTTCTTCTCCATGCCCCATGCCCAAGTTAGCCTAATTATTAAGTATTTTTCATGAATTAGAAATATATGCTCGGCCTGTTACGATGTACCCTGTGTTAGATTGGGCATACTGACTATAATTTTTCCCTCTGACAAAGCTGTCATTATGGTGATTACAAAAAGTAGACTTGTTTTGGGTGCTACGGCAGTGACACTCTCCACGATTGCTGTTACTAGTCTAGGCATCCACTCGCGAGGTCAGGCTTTATTTAAAGCAAGTCCCAAGGAAACGGTAGACGAAGTTTGGCAAATTGTTAACCGCCAATACGTAGATGGTACTTTTAACCAAGTAGATTGGCAGGCTGTTCGTAAGGAGTACTTGAACAAGTCTTACAGTAGTCAGCAAGAAGCTTATAAATCCATTCGGGAAATGCTGAAAAAGCTGGATGATCCCTACACCCGGTTTATGGACCCAGAGGAATTTAAAAATATGCAGGTGGATACCTCTGGAGAACTCACAGGTATTGGGATCACAATCAGTCAAGATGAAAAAACCAAGCAGTTAGTTGTAATTGCACCAATTGAGGATACACCAGCATTTAAGGCGGGAATCCTGGCAAAGGATGAAATTACCCAAATTAACGGGAAAAGCACTAAGGGGATGGATACTAACCAAGCAGTATCTTTGATCCGAGGTGAAGCAGGAACGACAGTAAACCTGACAATTCAGCGCAGCGGCCAAACAAAACAGTTTCAAATCAAACGAGCGCGAATTGAAATTCATCCAGTTAAGTATTCGCAAAAACAAACGCCAGCAGGTAAGCTTGGCTACATTCGCCTCAACCAGTTCAGTGCTAATGCTGGTAAGGAAATGCAAAACGCCATCAAAGATTTAGAAAGCAAAAAGGTAGCTGGCTATATCCTAGATTTGCGTGGTAATCCTGGTGGTCTACTTTTCTCTAGTGTAGAAATTGCCCGGATGTGGCTAAATAGCGGCACAATTGTCTCTACTATTGATCGTCAAGGTGAACAAGAAAAAGAAGTAGCAAACGGACGTGCTTTGACTACTAAACCATTGGTGGTATTGGTAGATAAAGGTTCAGCTAGTGCCAGTGAAATCCTCTCAGGAGCATTGCAAGATAATAAGCGTGCTACTTTAGTGGGTACTCAAACATTTGGCAAGGGATTGGTACAATCAGTACGTCCTTTGGATGATGGTTCAGGACTAGCGGTGACAATTGCTAAATATCATACGCCTAGTGGTAAAGATATTAACAAGCATGGAGTTGATCCAGATGTCAAAGTGGATTTGACCGATGCCCAGCGGCAAGATTTGTGGCTGCGAGAGCGTGATAAACTTGCTACCTTAGCAGATCCCCAATTCGCTAAAGCAGTAGAAGTAATCGGAAAACAAATTGCAGCTAGAGGACTCACCAGCGCCGAAAAAAATTAAAAAAGCAAAAGGTAAAAGATAGATCATGTTTCTTTTGCCTTTGGTCTTTTAGACGGGTTGGCATTTACCAGCCCTAATTAATCCTACGCGGCGAGCGATCGCTTCTTCTTCTGAAGTAAAAGGCCCCCATTGCTCTATAATTTCTAGATTATCGTTCCCAACTTGTTTGCTGGGGATAATTTCGCAATGTCCAGTAGGACGCTTGATAATATACAAGTCTTGTGTGTTTTCCATACTGGAAATAAAAATTTGTTTTTTCCAATAAAAATTTTACGATATATGTCAAACTTTTTGAGACAAAACGAAATTTTTGTTCAGAATGGCTGGCAACAGATGGAAAAAGCATCAAATAGCCGAAGTGTGGTGAGTAGTAAAAACAACACTTCGACAAGCGGCAGTTGAATCTCGACTTCGCTCGATTACCGCGAAGTCGAAACTCAGTGCATCGCTGACAACTGACCACTAACACAAAATCCCGCCCCTTCCAAAGGTGAGATAAACTTAATTATTTCTTGACGCTGTATTCATTTTTAATTTTTAATTTCACGAAAATATCAGTAACTACGCATTCAGGAAACTGCCGTTTTAATGCCCCAAATACAGGACAAGGGGCTTGCTCTTGTAAATTCTCCGGTTTACTCCAGGTAAAAGGTGCTTTCTGTGCCGCAGACATCCACAATAATTTTTTTGCCCGTGTCATAGCAACATAAAGCAAACGATACTCTTCAGCGGTTTTTAGGTGTTTGGATTGTTCCCATGCTTGGGCAACATCTGGTATTTCTAATTCACCGTGGAGAGCAGCGCGAATTTGAGCGCGAGCTACTTCTGATAAAGTAAAGTCACCTAAAAACTGGCTTTGGGGAGGAATCCAAAACCTACCAGGAATCAAATTTTCATGCAGAAAGGGAATGAAAACATAGTCCCAATCTAGCCCTTTGGCTTTGTGCATGGTAATAATGGTCAGTTGATTAGTACGGGTATAACGTGCTTCTAAGTCTTCTGTTTCTACTGGTTCAAATCTTTCGGAACTGACTATTTCACTTAAAGCTGACAATATTGCTCCCATTGAACTGTTACCAGCTATTTGCTGATTGACTCGTTCTGCTAGTTTGTCAGCGGTTGCAAGTTCTGCTTGGTCGTAATTTAACACCAAAGCCAGGAAAGAAATTAGTTGATATAGAGGTAGTTCTAATCGAGCGCGGAGTAAACTCCGACATAAATGAGAGGCTTTTTGGACTGCTTCTGACTGGGGTGGAGCCAAAGGGCCAGGATACAAAAAATCTTCTGGTAGACTAGCCAAGGCGTTGAGGTCTTGGGTAGGAATCAATTGACGCTGTACTAAGGCTTCTAGGGCAGCTTTGAGGTAATCAGGGGAATGAGGACGATCGCAAAATTGCAATAATGCTAAAATTTCTTGGGGAATATGGGAACGGCGATCGCGTTCTCCAACATCGTAAAGTGTAATATTATGCTCTTTGCATATCGGAGTCAGAACCTCTGCTAACCACCGACCTTGACGATTTTCTCTAACTAAAATTGCCGCACTAATTTTTGTCGGGTCTTCAGCAAATAACTCAATTACCCTTTGAGAAATCAATTCAACTGTGTGATGAATATCACGAGGATTATAAATTTCTAATCCCCTGCCTACGGGCGCTGGGTTAGCATTGGGTTGAGGATCACCAAGACCAACAGGAAGAATTGTTTGAGGACGGAAGGGAAGAGGAGAAATTTTGGCCTTTCTCTGCGAGACGCTACGCGAACGACTGCGCTCAGGGTCAACTTTTCCTTGACTGCCATAAAAGCTATTGACCCATTGCAAAGCAAAGTTAGCAGCTTCTAGAATAATTCTAGTACTGCGACCAGCTTGATCCATTGTGGCTAATTTTTCTAGGCGATCGCACTCTTCACAAAATTGCCGAAAATAAATTGGATCAGCTGGGGTAAAAGTCGAATTAATTGCTTGGTTTGGGTCGCCTACTCGTACTAAATTGAATGTTGAGTTAGAAGAAGAATCTTTTTCATTTTCCCCTGTTAAATCACTCGCCAAAATCTCTAATAGCTGTGTCTGTAGAGGGCTAGAATCTTGGGCTTCATCTTCAAAGACGGCGAAAACTTGGTTTTGCTCAATGCGTCTAGCACTGTCATTTTCCAGAACGCGCAGCGCGGCTAAAATCATATCGTCGTAGTCAATAAATTCACGCGATCGCATGATATTTTGATATTGCTCATACAACCCCGCCGCTACTCGTAAAATTGCATATTCGTCTGTGGTTTGTTGACTCCACTCTTGTAACTTTTCTGGCAGGATACCAGAACTTTTAGCTTCATGAATAACTGTAGTAGCTAAATCCGGTAATACTTCTGTGCGTAATACCGATTGGCGGCGTAATCTTTCTGTTTCTTCTCCATCAAATTGATGACCTTCTAACAAACGTAAATAATGCTCTAGATTGTGATTAATCCACTGTTCTACGGCTGTGCGAATGAAGCGGTGGCTTTGACTAGGCGTGATTAATGTGACATTTTCTAACTGTAAACCCGATAAATCAGGGTGACGAGTAGCAATATTTAATGCCAAACCATGCAGAGTATAAACAGCAAAACCTGTCTGAGGTAAAGCTAAATCATCTTTTAAATATTGGCGGATTTTTGCTTTAATATTGGCAGCAGCAGAGCGAGTAAAAGTCACAACGACAATTTGACGGCGAGAAGACGAGCGCGATGTAGTAGAACTTTCATACTGACGAGCGATCGCGATCGCCGCCGCCGCTGCCATTCCCGTAGATTTGCCAGCTCCAGGAACCGCAGAAACAGCCAAAGGCCCAGATTGCCAGTCAGCCATTTGCTGCTGTCCTGGACGTAAGCTATTGCGAATTTTTAAACTCTTCTCCCGCAGAGAAATAATAGGCGATCGCTGAGATGATAGAGATTCTTGAGTCACAGTAGCGGTAAAATTATCATCTGACATATAAAATTTTAGATTTGAAATTGAGTTATCAAACTACATCTTGGTTCGTAGTCAGGACTAAAGTCCTGATTACAAACATGTACCATCATCATAATGAATAAAACAGACCACTAGTTTTGATTATTCACTATTTTAATGAATTACTAATAGCTAAATAATGACAAATCCCAGACATTATCTAAGTTTAGCTGGGGCGATCGCCCTGGGTGCTATTTTGCGCTTTTGGCATTTAGACTTAAAACCTCTGTGGATGGATGAGGTAATTACTGCAATTTTTAGTTTAGGTAAAAATTATCACGATTTACCTTTGAATGTAGCCTTTCCTCTAGAACGGGTGCAAGAACTTTTTACATTCCAGCCTGGAGTAAGTTGTGATCAAATTGCCGAAAATGTTGCTAATGGTTCTACCCATCCGCCGCTGTTTTTTTGTGGAATGTATAGATGGTTGGGGTGGATGACTCCCTTGGGTTCAGAGTGGGTAGAAAAATTGCGATCGCTACCAGCTTTATTTGGTATCGGTGCGATCATGGCAATTTATGGTGTCAATCGTACTGCCTTTTCCCCTAAGTCTGGAATTATTGCAGCATTAATTATGGCTGTTTCGCCTTTTGCTGTGTACCTTTCCCAAGAAGCACGACACTATACCATGCCTATGTTCCTAATTACTTTATCATTATTAGGACTCATACAAATTCAGCGAAATATTTTTGACGGGCAACGCTTAAGAATTTGGGTTTGGATTTTATGGACGATTATTAATAGTGTCAGTTTTTATGTTCACTACTTTTGTGTGCTGGCTTTCGTTGCTGAAATTGCTACATTATTTATATTAATATCCTATGGTAAAGCAAAAATCACAAACCAACGTCAAATCTGGCTTATTCTTATTCTATCAACCAGTGCAGTAGTAATTAGCTTTGTTCCTTGGTTATTAGTAACATGGCATCATTTTCAAAGTTCGGAAACTAATTGGTTGCCTTCTCCTAACTTTATTGCACCCCTATATCAAACTCTAATTAGTTGGGTACTGATGATAATTGCCTTACCTGTGGAAAATCAGCCTCCACTAATTACAGCTATTTGTGGATTATTAATGGTGAGTTTTGCGATTTGGATAGGGCGGCAAGTATTGAAAGGTTTAAAAATATTGTGGTTAAAAAATACAACTCATTTAGCGACATTTACACTTTTAAGTTTCACTATTTTTATTATCTTGCAATTTTTGGCGATTGTTTATTTATTCAAAAAAGATATTACTGCTGTTCCCCGCTACGCCTTTGTTTACTATCCTAGCTTTTGCGCTCTTCTCGCAGCCAGTATTAACACAAGTAAAAGTTCTAAATTCATAGTTTCATCTATTGGCTTAATTAGTTGTCTTTTTATAGTTAATAATTTAGCTTTTCAAAAGCCATTCCAGCCCGAAAAAGTCGCTCACAACATCAATTTAGAACCTGCCATACCAGTGATGTTAGTGATAGGATACAGTAATAATCAAGATATAGCTTTGGGATTGAGTTTTGCTTTGGCATTAGAAAAACTTAGGAGTTATACAAGTACATCTATAATTCACTCCGATAGTTTGGTTTTATTAGATAAAAAACCTAATTTATCTGTTTTATGGAACAAACTTGCTCAAATGCCTGTACCAAAAATATCTAAATTGAATTTATGGATAGTTGGCCCTGGAATGAGAAGACGAGATTATCCAAAGCAAGTAGCGCTTTCTAGGCAAACTACCTGCAATATAGATTCTACACACCACTATCGTATAGGTATTCCCTATCAGCTTTATCGGTGCAATAATGCTAATTTTCGCTAATTATGAAGGAAAGCACTTACCAAAAGCCTGGAGTAATTTCAGTGATCCCTTAATCTGAATTTTTCTTCGCACTATTGCCCAAATAATATTCTGTTCTTTAGCTAAAAAACGTAACCAAGTGTCACTATCGGCAATAATATGAATATTGGCTGTACCAATATGATTATTTTGTACTTGAATTGTTTTATTTTGAATAATCACTGTGACCTGATGTTTCTCTGCACCAAAGAATGTGAAGTGATAAGTAGCATTTAAGCCTTTTGATTGATCGCGTTGAAATAATAAAGGTAATCCGAATAAAAACCCCTGAATGGAAGAAGGGCGAATACCATTACCAATTTGCTTAATTTGCTTGTGAGGAAACCTTTTTTTTACATGGTCTTGAGCATCAGAACCAGGAACAACATAAATAGTTTCTGCTTTATCTTGTAAGGGTTTAACTATTTCCTGTACAAACCCTTTCTGATCTCTCAAAAATTGACCAATTACATCTTCTCCTGCTGGACAAGCAGCCACACAATATGCTGCTTTGTAATTTGATTTGAAAGCCAGACTTTGCCACATTGATGCTGATTCTGAATCATTCACTTTCTGGCGATATTCGCGATCGCTTTTACTTTCAGCAATATTTTCTACCCAATCTGTGAATCCTCCCATAAATTCTCGATAGTTATGGGTATAACAGGCAGAAAAGTTAAAGTGACCATCTGTACCAATGGCTCCCACTGGGCAAGCTACTACGCACAGCTTACATTCTAAGCAGGGGTTATAGTCAATTGGTTTGTTATATGCCGTCACTTCAGCGTCTATCAAAATTGTCCCTAGTAAAATGAAGTTGCCAAATTTGGGATGAATAACGTTGCGATGAATCCCCATGTGACCCAATCCTGCTGCTACTGCTACAGGTTTATGGGAAACAACCCAAATTTTGCCAGGAAAGCGATCCATTTCCATCGGAAAACCCATTGCTGGATTTAAAGCTCGGATACCTTTTTGCTCCAGAGTTGCTACAATCTCACGAGCAATCTGGTTAACCTCATCCCCTGTAGTATGAAATTCCACGTTGGCAACTGACCGCGCTGGAGAACGCACATTCTCGCGGTTCATCCGACAGACAAAACTCACTAAGGTTTTTGTTGGTGGAAAAGCAGCAAGAATATCCTGGTGCTGGTCGACTATCTCTGGTCTATTAATCTCCACAAAACCAACGTCATCTGCGCCCATATCTAAACATAGCTGACGTAGCCAATCAGCATCTATAGGTGAAACGGGTAAATTATTCCAGGCATCTCGCTCACGTAGCTGTTTAACTGTTGGATGATTGTCAAATTTAGACATTTAGTTTCTCCTAGTTAAGAGAGATAAGTGTATATACACCTTTTGCGGAAAAAATTTAGCTATTACGAAGCAAAGATACTGTTTGAGACAACCCAGATAGCAATACATTCCACTGTTCTTGTCCTAATTGCTCTATAATTCGACTTTGGGCTTGCTCCCATAAAGGTAGCGCTTTGGTCAAAACTGCCTGTCCTTGCTCTGTTAAACTGACAATTCGCATCCGCTGATCTTGACCTGGCTGAATTTGAATAAATTCTTGTCTTTCTAGTGGTTTGAGGTTACGTGTCAAGGTGGTTCTATCCATAACTAATTCTTGGGCTAAGTGCGTGATTGTTACCGACCCAGCTAAATTGATCGCAACTAGCAAAGTAAACTGATTCACTAACAGCCCGCTTGGTTGCAACACCTCATCGAAAATTTGGGTAACTACGCGAGATGCTTTGCGTAAATGAAAGCAAGTACAGGTAGTTGGGACTTTTTTGAGTTGAGCTAATTGATTGATTTTGCTTGACATAGATTAAGTGTATATACACTTAAGTATTCTGTCAAGTGATTTGATTTGACGTTGCCGAAGGCTAGCCGCACAACGGATTGCCTCCCCAAAACCCACAAGGGGTGCGGCAGTCGCTCCTGGGGAAACCCCCAAGACCGCGCTGCCTTACCGCACTTTTCTCCTATTCCCTGTTGCTTACTTATGTGATATATATAAAAGCACGGTAATCCCGGCGACGAGCCGTAGATTTTATTTGCAGAGGTACAGCACCAGTGGGCATAGTAGTTGAGAGTGTATCCAAGCATTTCGGTAGCTTTAAAGCGGTCGATCAAGTTAGTGTGGAGATCAAGAGTGGTTCCCTGGTTGCTTTGCTGGGGCCTTCAGGATCTGGTAAATCCACCTTGCTGCGGTTAATTGCAGGTTTAGAGATGCCAGATAGCGGTAAAATCTTGCTCACTGGTAAAGATGCTACAAATCAAAGTGTGCAAGAACGAAATATTGGGTTTGTGTTTCAGCACTATGCTTTATTTAAGCATTTGACTGTGCGACAAAATATTGCTTTTGGGTTAGAAATTCGCAAAGCCCACGCCAAGAAGGTTAAAGGGCGGGTAGAACAGTTATTAGAATTGGTGCAGTTGAGTGGATTAGGCGATCGCTATCCATCACAACTTTCTGGTGGTCAAAGACAACGGGTAGCCTTAGCCAGGGCGCTAGCGGTGGAACCCAGCGTATTGTTGCTAGATGAACCTTTTGGCGCACTTGATGCTAAAGTCCGTAAAGACTTGCGGGCATGGTTACGCCGCCTCCATGATGAAGTTCATGTTACCACTGTTTTCGTCACTCACGACCAAGAAGAAGCAATGGAAGTTTCTGATGAAGTTGTGGTGATGAATAAAGGGCGTGTAGAACAGATCGGTACACCAGCAGATATTTACGACAATCCGGCTACGGCCTTTGTGATGAGTTTTATTGGCCCAGTCAATGTTTTACCCAATACTTCAAAGATTTTTCAAAGCAGTGGCTTTGACTCACAATATCCGCAAGTATTTTTGCGCCCCCAGGATGTGGTGATTGAAAGACAGTCCAATGGTACTACTGCCCCTGCGACAGTGACTCGATTAATCCATTTGGGTTGGGAAATTCAGGTGGAATTAACCTTAGACGATGGACAAGTAGTAGCAGCGCATTTAACACGCGATCGCTTTAATGAGTTACAGATAGAACCACAACAGCGGGTATATGTCAAGCCAAAAGATGCAAAATCTTTTCCTTTGTATTATTCGATTTAAGATTGGGGAGGGTGATTGCTATTGAACTAACGATTGCATGTTTTGCAATTGACACTTCACTTCGGCTGTACTCAAGCGATCAATTACCTGTTCTGCACTCATTAGACGCTTCAGCACTACTTGACCAATTGTCTTACTAGCGATCGCTGAGACTGTTGGTTTAACTTCCACGGTTAAAATAGCGTCTTCTACCCGATAAAGCCATAGTAATTCATCGTTTTCCACTAAACAAATATTTATACGTTGAATATCTGGTTGTCGTCGCCATGCGGTTATCTGCCATAATCCCTCAGATGCCCACACTCTACCAACAGCCCATCCCTCAGAAAGAAAGAAATACTTCACGTTTTTAGTCTCTCACTATTGGACTTATTAATCTCGTATTTGCAACCTTGAAATCATCTCCAGTCGACGATGTATAAAAATAAGCTCATCCCACCCCTGAAAGGAAAGGGATTTCGTATCAGTGGTTAGTTGTTTTTGCTACTCACCACATTTCGGCTACGCGGTAGTTGAGTTTCGACTACTGACACCTGACGGCGACGGGGCGATGGTTACTGAGCTTGTCCTGAGTTTATCCTGAGTTTATCCTGAGCCTAGCCGAAGGGCATAGCCGAAGTACTATTACGGACACTCCTTAAAGAAGTGGGTAACGCGATCGCCTTTTGATGAGATTGTAACTAAAGCCATTACGACGAACTTTGACGAGAAGTCACCCTGCCTATGAATTTACGACAAATTTAACCGATGTGGAAAATTTTAATCAAATAAAAAGTTTTTAGCAGTTACTAAAACTACTCTCCCTGCCCCTTTGACTTGAAAGAGCAGGGGTAGCAGAGGAAGCAGGGAAAGAAAGATATTTTCATCAACACTGCCTCTTGTGCGATATGGGATGATTATTCCCTCTGCCCCCTGCCTCTTGGTTGACAGCGACGTTTAAAAAATACTAAACCAGCAAGCGCTAACCCTGAACTTGCAACGGTGTAAGGTTCAGGTACAGCGGTGGTAGCGACGTAAATGCCTTCAGTTCCATTCGCAAGTCTAGCGCCAAAAGCGATTTGATCGCGATTATTCAGTCCTTCTAATCCAAAAGAACTAATTTCTGTGACAGTGGAACCCAAAAGTTGATCACCAGTAGCAATGACTTTGTTTTTGACAGGATCTGAGCCAGTAAAAATGCCTTCTTCTCCAGAGTTCAAGAAAGCCCAAAAGGCTACTGTGCCTTGGTTGTTAATCGCAGGAGAACCAACAAAAGTAGAAAAAGCACCTTTTGTGTCAGCGATGGTATTAAGTGAACCACCATTACCAGTAAAAATACTTTGCTCTCCGGAATTTAAATAGGCCAAAAAAGCAACAGTACCTTCATCGTTGAGTGGGGAACCATCACCAGACAGGGAACTAAAGGAACTTTTGGTATCAGCAATGGTGGTAGTCACTTGATTATTGCGAGTTACCAGACTCGCACCTGGTAAAACAAAAGATACTGTTCCTTGATTATTGATTACAGGATTACCACCATCGGCGTTAGCAACCAAGTTAAGTTTTCTATTCTTGCTAGTGTAGATGTCGCCAGATTCATTATCTGCAAAAGCTACTGTGCCACTGTTGTTGATTGAAGGCTGCGATACCAAAAAACTGCCAGCATTAGCGTTGAAGGAAATAGTGTTTAACGCCCCACCATTGCCAGTGTAAATGCCAACACCAGGGCCGACTCCATTTAGCACGCCTCCTTTGAGGGCAGCTCTAAAAGCTACTATTCCGGAATTATTAATAGCAGGATTGCCAATGGTATCGAAAGATCCACTAATGGTGTCAGTAATTTTGGTAATAGATCCGCCATTACTGGTGAAAATGCCTCTACCTGTTTCGTCCTCAGCGATAAAGGCTACTCTTCCTGAGTCATTAATGGCAGGAGAGAATAAATTAGGATAGGAACCATTCAAAGGACTGCTGGTAGTATCGATAATTTTTTTAAAAGTAATGGCAGCGGCTGTGGCTTTGCTCGTGGGAAGCAAGTTCACAACCATGCCTAATACTATTGCTGTTGATAAGTTTTTAATTACATTCATAGCTTTTGTCAAGATTCATCAGTAAGATTTTTTTGGAAGTCGAAGCTTGCTGCTCCATCTTTGAGGTTTGGCATGGAGAAATATTACTATAGTTATGGGTAATAAAGACTAATTTTTAAGTTAATGGCTGCTAAAGATATTTTTCATAATGCTGTTAGGAAAGGATTGGAAAAAGAAGGTTAGGTGATTACACATGATCCTTTCAAACAATGAGGTGATTTTAGAATGGAAAAGATAGAAGAGTATCGCACATATATTCAAAATCTATTAAGTGAATACGCCAAGGGAAGCCCATCGGATGATGAAGTGGAAACAGAACTGATTTTTGACACGGAACGGGATCATTATCAGGTTGTTTATACAGGTTGGAAAAATCGTCAGCCGATGTATGTATGGGTGCGTACTACATCTTGATATAAAAAATGGCAAAATTTGGATACAATATGATGGGACTGAGATTGGTATTGCTAATGAGTTAGTGAAGTTATGAGTACCAAAAGAAGATATTGTTTTAGCTTTTCATAAACTCCATTAGTAAGACAGCATACAGGTTTTGCAGTTAATTAATTTAAAGATGAATTTTACAAAATTTTTGGAGAAAATTACTGATGTCGTATAGCGATTTTACTCTAAAAAAAGTTAAACAAACCTTTGGTATAACTACTGTTGAAGATCAACCATTTCTACCAAAAATAGAACCGATTGCTCCTGGTATTACTCTTAGTGCATTTTTAGAAGAAAGCTTACCATTAGCTATTGCTACAGGAAGTGAAAAAGCGCGTTCTGAGTTGATTATTAGTCCGGTTTTATTAGAAGTACGTAAGCTTTTACAAAGAAAAATTAGTTTATTTTCTGGAGTAGATTTTACTGTAGATCCTGCTTCTGGATTGAGTGGAGTCTGTGATTTTCTTCTGAGTCGTTCATCAGAACAGTTAGAAATTGAAGCTCCAACCGTAGTGATTATAGAGGCAAAAAAGGCAGATTTAAATCCGGGTATTGGACAGTGCATTGCAGAAATGATTGCGGCTCAGAAATTTAATGAAATTAATAATCAACCTATTTCTACGATTTATGGTAGTGTTACCAATGGGACTGCTTGGCGGTTTCTTGAGTTAACAGAGCAAACTGTCAAGATTGATTTAACAGATTATCCTCTACCTCCTGTTGATTTAATACTAGGAATTTTAGTGTGGATGGTATCTTTTGGTAAATAAATAATAGTTGAGATTGCTTCATCAAAGCTATCTATTTAGAGTCTCATTTTCCAAGCCTGAATTTTAGTCGAGTTTGGATGCTTGAGGGCATGGTTTCTCGATTTCCCAGCAATAATTTCTCGCTTCAATACACTCCAATCCATTGCTGCTGCTAAGTTTTTAATTACAGTCATAGCTTTTGTCAAGACTCATTAGTAAAATTTTTCTGGAAGTTGAAGCTTGCTGCGATCGCCTTTATGATTTCTCCTCCAATATCAGTGTAGAATCAGCAGCGCGACCAAATTCTTCTGGTGCATATTGCAGGTGAACTTCTGCACCAGGATATCTAAATGTGCCGGGAGTAACGGAACGCACTAAGTAATGCAGATTGTAAACTCCTGGTTCAAGGTGGTCGGCGTAGGCGATAATGCGATCGCGGTAAATTGTTTTAAAGCCAAGTTGCCAACTATCTGCTTGTGCTTGTAAAGCAGTAGTAGCTGTTTGAAAACTTTCATCTACTGCTTCAAATCCTGCGGGTAAAGGATCTTTAATGACTAGATGATTTACAGGATGGTCGGCGATAACTTCTAAACCAATATCAAACACTTGTCCTGTTTGTAGACTTAATGGTTTATCAAAGGCGTAAAGACCTGTTTTTTGCAATAATTTTTCTTCACCTACTTGACTAATTTCCCTGGTGACTCGTAAACCATTAAATCTTCCTGGTTGATTTCCCTGCAAGCGATAATTATAGGCAACTAAATAATGTAAAGTACCGTTACCAGATTTTTGCAGAGTTAAATCATGTCGTCCACGGGGTAATTTTGCCATTGGCACTTTTACCTGTAAGCTAGGATTTTGATAGCCATTAAAGCGATTTTCTCCTAACTTTTGATTAGCTAATTTGACTGTAGCCACAAAATTTGGCGGTGTTGGTTGCAGTTGGCTATATTCTACTAAAGCTGTCAAAGCTTGGGCATTATCAAAACTAGTTTGCCATGTCCCATTTCTTCGCAGTGCCAGCAGACTTTGAAATAATTTATCTATAACTTCTGGTTGACTTTTTTGAGCAATAAATAAGCGTAATGCTTGGGCTTGGGCTGTAGTAGGTGAACTCATCCAACCCCAACTGGGAGGTAAACTAATAGCTGCTGTGCGACCAGTTTCATAGATATTTTGTTGCAACTGCTGCATCATTTTTTGTGATTCATCTTGCCATTGCGAAAATTGAGATAGATATCGCGCTAGTTTAATTTGAGTTACAACATCAAAGTTATTGCGCTGTTGATAAATATCCGATAAGAAGGTATTGCGTTGATCTCCCAATTCTGCTAAAGCGATTAAAGTATGCAGTTGCAGTTGTCTTTTACAAAGTTGCTGTTTACAAAAGTCATATTGACCTGGGTTGGCTAAAACTTTCTGTAAATATCCTTTGACACGAGATAGCATTGCAGAATCTACTTGATTAGCTTTCACCAAAGATGACGCTGCATAACTAGAAACCCAAGGGTCTGATTTTTCCTGTCCTGGGAAAGCAGCAAAACCACCATCTGCATGTTGAAGTTTTTGTAATTGTGTAATTGCTTGGTTGGCTTTTTGACTAGGATTAAATTCTGCAAATGTCTGATTGTATTGTTTAGCCAAAGTTTGCAGATTAGCCGCAATGATTAATTGACTCGCCGCTGGTTCTGCGAATGGTAAATCATTATTTACTAAAACCTGTTGGGCTGGGGCTTTAATTTCTGGAATTAAAGTACTTGCTAGCTGTACATTTAAACCTCCGGCTGCTGGGAAGACATTTTTCTCAACATTGAGGGGAATTTTTACTTGTTTTTCGGTGACACCAGTTTCAATTACTTGTTCTGTAATTTCCAGTGGCTTCACATCCAAAGGCACTTCAAAGGCATCTGCTGTACTGTTTAGCTGGGTAGTAAAGCGGACTTTCCCGACTCCCACATTTTCTGCCAACATGGGAAAGCGATAAGCATGGGTAGCAGTTTCAGCTTGAGTTTGCAAGGAAGTAGTGGTGGGATTTTTATCGCTAAACTTGACTGCACCACTTAATTCGCCATTAATTGTCAGGTTTCCAGTATTCCCAGTATTGTTAGTTACAGATAGCCCACCAAGGATGCGATCGCCTGGACGGACAAACTGTGGCAATATAGCATTAGTTAGCAATGGTTTTGTGGTGATAAATGTAGCATCTCCATTGCCGAAACGCAGATTGCCATCAGTTGCCACAGCCATGACTCGCCATGTAGTTAAATCGTCTGGTAATTTAAAGGTTATCTGGGCATTACCAGTGGCATCAGTCAGCACAGAACCGTTGTAGTAAGCTAAAGCTTGGAAATCTTTGCGAACACGAGTATTTGCCAAACCAGATGATAACCCACCGCCGTAACCCCAACCTTTAGGTTTAGCAACATCTTGTGTTTGTAATATCACATCTGGTCGATTATCACTAAAGCGGGTAGATATTGGCTGTTCTGCATAAACTGTATCTACCAAATCGGGTGGACGATAACCAGAAAGTTGCAGCACCGCCTCATTCACCACCATGACTGTAACTTGTCCTGGGGTGGGATTACCTTGATTGTCTTTTAGTTCTAGCTGTATTGTTTCTTCTTTACCCGGCGAAAGTGATGCTTGAATGGGTTTGACTTGTACCTTTAAATATTTATCTTCCAAGTTGACTTTAAAAGGTGCAAAGCCGATTTTGACTAATTTATCTAAACCCGTTGGTTCTACTTGATTTAGAGGTGCGCCTTGTCTGATTAATACAGCTTGCACTGCTGCATTGGGTAACATTTCTGGTGTAACTGTAAACTGAATTTGTGGTGCGCCTCCCTTGACTTTGGTCATTTGCTGATAAATGGGTTTGTCTTTAATCACAGCAAAGTACAATTCTGCTTCTGGATAGGGAGATTGAATCAATGCAGTAGCAGTTTCACCGGGTTTAAATTCTGTTTTATCTAATTTGACTTCTAAAATATCTTGTTCTCTAGAACCCCAAAATACTGGGTTATTTCCAGTTGCCCAAATTTGTAAATCTGTAGCGCTTAATTCATTGTTAACATCACTAAAATTCGCTCGAATCCGATAAGATCCTGATTCCGGCGGTGTTAAAATTACAGACTGTGGACTATTTTTGGATTTAAATTCTGCCTGTGCAACTGTTTTGTATTCAACTTGATTTTTTGGTGTTTGGCTACCTTCAACTACCTGCGTCACCCTGCTGTATTTGATTTCTTGTAATTCTATACGTATCGGTTGATTTTCGATGATTTTACCTGTAGGATCAGTTACTATCACTTCTACAGGTAAAGCTTTACCAGCATCGGCAACAAAATTACTTTTGAGACCAATTAAGCGATTAGTTGGTAAGGCTGTAAAAGTTTGAGAATTGGCTACAGATAAATTAGAAACATCAGCAACTTGTACATCAACGCGGTAAGTCATCGGGTAAGGTAAATCTTGAGCTACTGTTACTGTTTGCTCAGTTTTACCGTTAGCGTTCAGTTGGGTATTAGTTTGCAAAACATCTGTAGGGACGGTAGGGTTTTCTTCCGGCCAAAACCATTGTCTACCAAAACTAAATTGTTCCCAACCTTTGGGAATAAAATTAGTCTGCTGGCGGGTGACAAAATATTTGGCTTCTCCTCCTTCTACTGGCGCACCAAATAAATAATTACTTGTTGCTTTCGCCTCGACTTTTTCGCCAATTAGAGCAAATTCCTGATTTAAGTTGAGTTCAACTTTAAAATTCGGGGGTTTGAACTCCGCTACCCGAAACTCTCCAGAAATTTCATGATCATTCTTAGCTTTTGCTTTAATCGTATAGTAGCCTAAACGCTCAGTATTACTAATTGGCAATTCTAAAGAAAACGTCCCAAATTCATTTGTATTTTGTGTACCCAAATCAGTTTTTTGTCCATCAGGATTGACTAAAGTTACTTGGTAAGCAGCATTTTTATCTTGCTGAATATTGCCGTTTTGCAAATAGTCAGCAAAAGCAGTCAACCAAGCTTTTTCCCCTGGTTGATATAACTGTCTATCCGAGAAGATAACACCACGCGATTCTGGTTTACCATCTTGCCAACCTGCATCAATTCCATGGCCAAAAACACCGCTATATTCTTCTGTTCTCGCGAATGCCCAATCTTGATTTTCACGGGCGATTATTAATAATTCTGGCGGTTTGATAAAGCTAGATTTATTAGTAAAACATTGCTGTAAATTATCTTTTTGCAGTTTTAAATTTCCATTATCATCAGTTTTACCCGTAGCACAAGGTACTGTTTGAGAACGAGATTTTGCTGTGAGTTTTGATTGATAAATTTCAATAGTTGCGGCTTTGACTGGTGAACCATCGCTGAGGTGATTAACACGAATTAATCCCGAATCAGGAAACCATTGAGAAAATACACCTAAGTTTGTCAATTCAACCAAACCATAAGTTGTAGGTTCTCGCCAGAGTTCTTTGCCATTATCTTGATATTTATTTGTCCGTGCTTGGACTCCATAAGCTAACATCCCCGTAGCACCGTTGAGCTTTTCTCGTAACGGAACAGTCACATCAACTGATTGGTTTTTCTTAGTTGGTACTTTAAAGCTTTGCCATTCACTTGGTTTGGGCAGTAAATCGTTACCGTTACCTTGAGGATAAGCAGAATTAAAATAAACTAAATCTGTAGGTTGAACTACGCTATAAGCTGCTTTATATTTCGATTCCGGCAAGTTGACGGTACTAATATTTAGCTTTAAGTCTTTACCTGCGGGGAAGATATGTAAATCTGAGGGAACCCAAATATCTCCTGCTAAATCGCCTGTATCGTATTTAACGGTGATGGACTTACCTAAGGTTTGCCCAAATTTATCTTTGAGATTGCCATTAATAGTAATTTGATAGTTAGTAGCTGGCGCTAAAGCATAAGGATTAATAGTGACAATTTTATCTTCATTGCCGATTTGTAAAATTCGGGCAATATCTTTTGGTGCGGGATTAATTCTAATATTTTCTCTAACTAAATCTGGCACTAAAATGTTATTAAATTCTAATTGAGGACTGCCTTTAACAAATCGTCCATAAGTTCCGCCTGCATCTGGCTGTCCATAATAGTTAATTCCCTGAAACGCTAAAGGTGAATAAGTCGTTAACTTACTCACAAATTCTTTTTCGCTAGGTAAATTACCATCAGCTGGCATGATTCCTGGGGAAAAAACTAGGCGATAATTGGTGGCTTTAGCGAGAGTTTGCTGAGGTTTGAGTTGATAAATCCAATTGCGTGCTGAAGGATCAAATTTTTCTAAAGGATCTGGATTTTCTGATAGCTGTTCTGATGCTTTTTCTTCTTTAGCTAACTCAATTTGGAAATTTACACCTTTACTTTTTCCTGCTGGCGTTAACTGTAAATGTTTTTGTACAGAATCTAAGTTTAGCTCTACATTGGAAGTGAACTGCAAATTTTGCTGCAAGTCAATCGGTTGAATATCAGCCTTTTCAATCGGGTTAACACCTGGTAGATTAGTTATTTTAATCGGTTCAGTATTAAAAGTCCAAGCTAAATCTTGATCTAATCGATGATTTTTCAAATCTGCTAAACCTGCTTTTAAAGTAACCTGAAATCTAGTTGCGTTTGGTAATGCCTTCTCAGCTTGAAAACCCACCATGCGCGGCGTTAAAAAGCGAAATTCACCGGGTATAGGTGGCCAAAGTGCAAATTTTTGTAACAAATTTTGTTTTTCTGGACTATCAAGGCTTTCAACTGGGATTAAAGCTTCTTGAAAGCGGATACGAATTTGATTCAGAGATTTTGCATCACCAATAGGACTAATTTGTTCTATCCATACTGGTAAATTTGGTGGGGCAAGTGGTGAAACTGCTGGTAGTTGTTCTTTACCGGAAATACTAAACAGGTTACATCCTGATATGCTGATTATAAATATGAAGACAAGCAAGTATTGGATTAAGAATTTAGTGATCATGTTTAATATATTTTTAAAATAAAAATTAATATGAATCGGATGTTTAAGTTTACCGGACTCTAGTCTAATGTCTAGAAGTCAAGATTGTGTCAAAATAGCCGCAATATGTAACTTTAAATAAAAAAAGTTCACCTAAGAAGGCTAGATAAACTGTTAAACCAAGTATAATTTCGTAAAACAGTTGCTATTTATGGAACCAGTAACCCAATACTGTTTGGTTAACAAACTGATCTGTTGAGGTAAGCAGGGGGATAAAAATACTAGACAATAACTTCCTTTTCTCCATGCTTCAAAAGCTTATCCGAACCGTATTGGCTGATACTCTTGACAAAACTTGATCTAAGCTAATAAAGTAGCACTGCCTTTTGGGGGGTGGGATTTTGCGTTAACTGATCCGTAATTTATTGACTGTTATCAGCCATCAGTCATCAGTTAACGGTGTCGAATGAGTTTAGTAGAACTTTATCAGCAAAATCAAACTTTACCATCTAAAGTTTAAAACGAGATAGATGGGGTTGACTTAGATTTTTTAATGGAGGATTTACTTAAACTTTTGACTTCAATGAAACTAGGAGTTGATCGTATTCATCAAATAGTATTATCTTTACGAAACTTTTCTCGCCTAGACGAAGAGTATCTAATTATAAAATGGTTTTTGATAAGCGATCGCTGATTCGCCATTCATTTTTTCAGAATGATCCGTTTATAGTAAGGACTTTAGTCCTACTTTTATGCAACTTAAATGTTTATTAGCTTACGATTGTACAACCATTTGCTGTAATCAAACTCGCTGTTACACTAACATTAACATTGCAACAGCGACAAATTCCTAATTTATATAAAATAATTGAGTTCCTTATTTATTTAAAGCATAAATACGTAATGTAAATTAAAGTTTGTTTCATATTTAAATTATCTATTTGTTAGCTATTGCAAGTATTACGTCATCCTAAAATGCTTGTACAGCAGAGTAAAGATGGAAATCGAGTTAAAAAACTTATCCTCTTGTATCCTAGTAAAAATGTTACGTAATACCTAAATTTCTATACATGGTTAATCAAACGCATACAGCTGATGTCTTAGTTGTCGGTGGGGGAACTGGAGGCACTGCTGCTGCTATTCAAGCAGCACGACGAGGCGCTAAAACTATTTTGGTGAGTGAATTTCCTTGGTTGGGAGGAATGCTAACTACTGCTGGAGTGTCTGCACCCGATGGTAATGAATTAGTTGCTTTTCAAACAGGGTTATGGGGTGCGTTTTTGCAGGAATTACGACATCGACAGTCAGGAGGGCTAGATAATAGTTGGGTAAGCTTTTTTAGTTATGATCCCCGCATTGGGGCAGAAATTTTTACAGATTGGGTAAAAGAGTTATCAAATCTGCATTGGATTTGCGGACGAGTACCTTTAGAGGTTATGCAGTTAAGAAACTGTATTACTGGTGTTCGGTTTGCTGATTTTACCGTCAACGCTAAGATTATTCTCGATGGTACAGAATTAGGAGATTTATTGGCTCTGGGAGACATAGCTTACCGCTGGGGTTGGGAGTTGCGATCGCAATGGCAAGAACCCAGCGCCCCAGATGTATTTAATTCCTTCACCGAGAAATATCCTGTGCAGTCACCGACTTGGGTTGTGATTATGCAAGACTTTGGTGAAACTGTTGCACCAAAAATTCCTGCTGCTCCTAATTATGACCATTCTAAATTTATTGGTGCTTGGGATAATTATGGTGCAGAAAAGTTTCTCAATTACGGACGTTTGCCAGGAGATCTATTTATGATCAATTGGCCTATCTGCGGTAATGATTACGGCGAAGGAGTAGGACGATTAATCGAGTCAGAGTCATCCAAAAGTGAATTTCTTCAAGAAAGCCGCTGGTATAGTCAAAATTTTGCCCATTTTATCCAAAATCAGTTAGGCGATCGCTGTGGTTTAGCAAAAGAAGTTTTTCCCTGTGCTGATACTGCTTTTGCACTACATCCCTACTACCGAGAAAGTCGCCGCTTAATAGGATTAACTACTATCCGAGAACAAGATATCTTGCCAATGTCAGGGGGTAAAGTAGCATCCATTTACTCAGATGCGATCGCTATTGGTAACTACGCCAATGACCATCATTATCCTGATTTCGACTTGCCACTGCAACCTAAATCTATTCGCTGGGGCGGGCGTTGGACTGGGACACCGTTCACTATTCCCTATCGTTGTTTGGTTCCGGCTGCAACAGATGGTTTATTAGTCTGTGAAAAAAATATTTCTGTCTCTCATATTGCTAACGGTGCGACTAGATTACAACCTGTGGTCATGGGTATCGGTCAAGCTGCGGGAATGGCGGCGGCTATGTGCGTTGAGTTCGATATCCAGCCTAGAGATTTACCCATAAGAACATTGCAAGAAGCTTTACTTCAAGACGAGCGATCGCCTGTAGCAATCATCCCTTTATTTAATTTAGATATCTCACCCAAACATCCAAAATGGCTGGATTGGCAACTGTACTATTTAAACGATCCTCAAATTTATCCACTGAGTGGCAATTATCCTAATTCAAATTTAGCAGCCGATTCAAAGCAAGTATTAACACGGCAAAATGATTGTTTTACAGGCATATTTCACCGTTTGAATCAGCAAGATTACAGATTTACTATCACCACCCCAGCCACTTATCAAGGTCAAACTTGGCAGCTTGTGACCGGGCGATCGCATCTAGATCAGCGTCTACAAGCCTGTTTAGATGGGCAACTGCTCACTATTTGGGGTCGCTTAAATCATTCTGGTCATTGGTTACTAGTTGAAGATACTGATATATTACGAAAGTAGTTTTATTTCAGTAAAAACCAATACTTTTTAGTAAACTTTCCGGGTACATATCAAGAAACTAGGAAGCAGTAGATAAGAGAGTTCTAAATTAAACATCTGCTATGCGTATTTCCGTTTCACTTTTAGTTTCTATTTTGGTGTTCGGTTCCTTAGCTGTTAACCACCAAGAAACAGTAAACAAATTATCTTTAGTACGGCTTTCCTCTTCTGATTCCCAGCAGTTGCTTTCAGCTAAACCTAAATCTAATGAGCCAGAAAGCCCAAGACCTTTTCGAGGTAGTGGGCGCAGGGATCTAATTCAATCTCGCGGATAAGCTTTTATTGCTTTTATTGATCAAGTCCGCTTTCATGCTTGTATCGACAGCATCACCAACTGTTGCAAAACTCCACTACCGCTTCTATTTACAGGATGTCGTTACTCAAGCTATCACTTTAAATCCAGAGCATCTAAATCCAGATGTTTTTTACAAGTTTTCTCATTTATCAAGTTGTTTACTACTCAACTAAGAAATAGTTTATTTCTGCTTTGGTAATTGTAGGGTATTTTGTGTTAATCCATGAATAGCTTTTGCGTCACTACAGATATTGTAGAGACCCTCATAGCGCGTCTCTACAATATTTATGTGATCATGATTAATGTAAAGTGAAATGAGGCTTCACCTTAACCTAGCAAGTTTTACACTTTTGTTTGCTTACGGTTCTTTTCTAGATCCTGAATACCATTAAAAAACATTGGGACAAACTTCTCCATAAACTCTTGTGGATTACGTTGCCAAGATCTTTGTGCAGATCTAATTCTCGTAAACTGCAACTCTGGTGCTAGCAAGGTTTGTGGCAAGCGCTCCATTAAATATTGAGGACGTTCCCAAGGTGACATAGTATTTGCCACTTCCAGAAGGTTAGCCACCCGTCGTAGTTCTGCACCTAAGGTAATATCCATTCCTGATTCAAAGGCGGCTTGCTCAATTGCGGTATATTTGCGTTTGGCTTGCTCTACTTTTTGCCGATGTTCTGGACTTTTATCAGCTATTTGGGCTAACCAACGATTGCCCCAACGGACATGTCCTGCTTCCTCTGGCAAAATTTTAGCAATAGTTTCCCGAATCTTGGTGTTTTCTTCAGTTTGTGGCTGTTGCTTAAGCACATGAATGTGAGCAGAAAAATACTCACAACCCCGTTTTTCGGTGGTGTTAATTGCTGCTAAGGCAGAAATCACAAAATCTTCTAGGTCTTTAGTTGCATCTTTTTGTTCGCTATCCAATAGGCGTTCAAATTCATCAATGTAAGACATGCCTGGTGGCTTACCAATATCTGCTCCCAATTCCACCAACACATCGGTTAGCCACATTGCATGACGAGCTTCATCGCTAATGTGATGAGATAAATCCTGAATTAGTTCTTTTGGCTTTCCATTCAGTTGTTCAATTATCTCAGTTAGATCTTTACAGCTGCGTTGTTCGCTGTAGCGATAACGATTGAGAGTTATGAGATGAAGTTCGCGATCGCTCACCGTATGCTTTAAGATATCCCTTGCACTTAAAGCATTTTGTAATTTACGTGGATAAACAACTGCCATAAATTTCGTACGTAGAATTCCGTTAACTTATATTTTTTGATAGTAACTTAGTTTACTGTCAATAAGGTTTTAGGATTTAATGTCAAAAAATTATCTTTAATATTTTTAATATAAACAAATGTAATGAATTAATTATCAATCTTGGGAAAGGTGTGTCTTTCCAAACAAGACCAAACTCAAGCTAGCTACCAATAGCTAATTGCTTATTTTGCATAATCAAAGAGATTTTTCCCAGTTTTTAACCATATTGCAGTATTTATACCTGTAAAAATATAAAGATTTATCAAGATATCACTATAAAACTACTATTTTGTAACTTTGGTTACAGAATTTTTGCTATATTAGTTTTTGAAAAGACAATTATCTAATCAATCATATATATCTAAAACAATAAGGAGGACTATGGTTATGTCTATTCAAGATAAATCTCGTGCGTTAATGATGCGTCAATATCAGCAAGTCAAAAATCGTCAACAATCGATGTTAATGCGTGCTGCACAAGAAATTGGTCTTCCTGAAGAAACATCTCATTACTGGAATCCTATTCAAGGGAAGATAGAACCTACTACACGAATGATTTATGGAAGCAGCAACGCAGCTATGAGCTAGTACCGCTGTGCAAAAATAAATTGGTTTTGTACACACATCTGTGTACACGGTAGCCCGTAAAGCCTACGGCATAGCTACGCTTAAGGCGCAGCCTTTCGTAGAGAAGAGGCTTAATCAAAAGTCAAGGCTTCGGCTACGCGGCAGTTAAGCGCAGTCGAAGCCTTAACTTTGAGTACAGTCGTCAAGCCTGTGGCGTAGCTACGCACTAAGCGTATGCGTCTCGCACATCAGGGTCAAAACTCAAGTTATTAAAATTAGCAGCAGTTAAATTAACGTGAGTATCCAAGGGAGACTCACGTTAATTTATAGGTAATGCATTCATGACTATTGCTTTGTCAACATCTAGGGAAAACACAATCTAGAGGCAATTAGATCTAGGATTGAGTTAACAAACATTCAGTATAAAGATTTCTTAGCTGAAAGAGGACTCAAACAATGGAACTGACAACTGAAAATGTGGAAACAGTTTTAGACGAAATGCGCCCTTATCTGATGTCTGATGGCGGCAATGTAGAACTTGTGGAGCTTGATGGGCCTATAGTCAAACTTCGGCTGCAAGGCGCTTGTGGTTCTTGCCCTAGTTCTGCAATGACCCTGAGAATGGGCATCGAGCGCCGTCTACGGGAAATGATTCCTGAGATTGCAGAAGTCGAGCAAGTAGCCTAGGAACTGGAAGGGGCTAGAAAAAGCAGAGGAGGCAGGGGAAGCAGGGGAAGCAGAGGAGCAGGGGGCAGGGAGCAGGGGAAGAGGCAGGGGAGCAGGGAGCAAGGAGAAAAGGAGAGAAGTGCGGTCTTGGGGTCTCCCCCTCCGGGTTCAGCAGTCCAACGCCAGTCGCTCCTGGGGGAAACCCCCATGACCGCGCTGGCTCCTCTTTGTTGGGACAACAAGACCGGGCTGCCTCACCAAGTGGAGCAACTTCGGGAGAAAGATTAAAGATTAGGTACACATCTTTAAATTCAAGGCATTTTCTTAATTTCCTTCTTGCACCCTGCGCCCTGCCTCTCTGCTTTTTCTTTCTCCTCTGCACCCCGCACCCTGCCCCAATTCCTCTTAATTGCCCCATGCCCAATGCCCCATTCCCAATACTCTTAGCCCAATTAAAAATTGAATTAATTCAATTTTTAATTTTTAATTCCCGATAGGGATGCCCAATACTTCATCATTTACTATGTCCCATCCCCTCTACGTTGCTTTTATTTGGCATCAACATCAGCCGCTGTACAAATCTCCTGACAGCGGCGTTTCAGTTTCTTCTAGCCAAAAGTACCGTTTACCTTGGGTACGGTTGCATGGAACTAAAGATTATTTGGATTTAATATTAATCCTTGAAAAGTATCCTAAGTTACACCAAACGGTGAATTTAGTTCCATCGCTGATATTACAACTGGAAGACTACATTGCTGGCACAGCTTTTGACCCTTACCTGACAGCCAGTTTGACACCCGCTGAGCAATTAACTCAGCAACAACGAGAATTTATTATCCAACATTTTTTTGATGCCAATCACCACACCTTGATTGATCCCCATCCTCGCTATAGCGAGTTATATCAGCAAAGGCAAGAAAAAGGGCAATCTTGGTGTTTAGCAAATTGGGAGTTGCCAGATTACAGTGATTTGTTGGCTTGGCACAATTTAGCGTGGATTGATCCGCTGTTTTGGGATGACCCGGAAATTGCAACTTGGTTAAAACAGGGTCGGAATTTTAGTTTAAGCGATCGCCAGCGCATTTATTCTAAACAGCGAGAAATTCTCAGTCGCATTATTCCTCAACACCGAAAAATGCAGGAAACTGGGCAATTAGAAGTTACCACTACACCCTACACTCATCCAATTTTACCTTTATTAGCTGATACCAATTCTGGGCAGGTAGCTGTGCCTTTAATGACACTGCCTAACTCCAGATTTCAATGGGTAGAAGATATTCCTCGCCACTTACAAAAAGCCTGGGATTTATATCAAGACCGCTTTGGGCAGGAGCCTCGTGGTTTATGGCCTTCCGAACAATCAGTAAGCCCGGAAATTTTGCCATACATTATTAAACAAGGATTTAAGTGGATTTGCTCAGATGAAGCCGTTTTAGGATGGACAAAGCAACACTTTTTCCACCGAGATGGTGCGGGGAACGTCCAAGAACCAGAATTACTATATCGACCATATCGCCTGGAAACCCCAGCAGGTGATTTGGCAATTGTGTTTCGTGACCACAGATTATCGGATCTAATCGGCTTTACATACGGGGCAATGTCGCCCAAACAAGCAGCCGCAGACTTAGTGGGACACCTGCAAGCGATCGCTAAAATGCAAAAAGATCATCCTAGCGAACAACCTTGGTTAGTCACTATCGCTTTGGATGGAGAGAATTGCTGGGAATTTTATCCCGAAGATGGTAAACCTTTCCTAGAAGCTTTATATCAAAACCTCAGTCACGAACCCCATCTAAAACTTGTTACTGTCTCAGAATTTATTGCACAATTTCCGCCTACTGCAACTATCCACCAAGAACAACTACATAGCGGTTCTTGGGTGGATGGCAGTTTCACTACTTGGATTGGCGATCCTGTTAAAAATCGTGCTTGGGACTACCTCACACATGCTAGGGAAACCCTCGCCAACCATCCCGAAGCGACAGAAGAAAATAACCCAGCAGCGTGGGAAGCTTTGTATGCCGCCGAGGGTTCTGACTGGTTTTGGTGGTTTGGGGAAGGACATTCTTCAAATCAAGATGCCATCTTCGACCAATTATTTCGAGAACATTTGTTTGGCATTTACAAAGCTTTAAATGAACCTATACCGCCATATCTCAGACAACCATTGGAGGTTCACGAAGCACGGGCAGATCATATCCCTGAAGGGTTTATTCATCCTGTAATTGATGGCAAGGGTGATGAACAAGACTGGGATAAAGCTGGACGCATAGAAATCGGTGGGGCGCGAGGCACAATGCATAACAGTAGTGTTGTTCAGCGTCTTTGGTATGGGCTAGATCACCTGAATTTTTATTTGCGGTTAGATTTTAAAAGTGGTGTTGCACCAGGTCGCGATTTACCAGCAGATTTGAATTTGCTGTGGTTCTATCCCAATAAAACTATGAACAACAGCCCCATCCCTTTAGCAGATGTGCCTGATATCGCGCCAGTTAATTATCTCTTTCACCACCATTTAGAGATTAACTTGCTGACACAATCAATTCAGTTTCGAGAAGCAGCAGAACATTTTCAATGGCATCCCCGCTTTAGCCGCGCTCAAGTAGGTTTCAATACTTGTTTAGAAGTGGCAGTGCCGTGGGCAGATTTGCAAGTTCCACCCGATTATCCCCTGCGCTTGACTTTAGTGCTGTCGGATGAAGGATGTTTCCGTAATTATTTGCCGGAAAATACTTTGATTCCGATTGACGTACCTTAGTACAACATTTCGTTAAAATTGCTAAAATTATGCGTCCTTCTGCGTCTTGAAATACTACTTTTTTGACGCAGAAGAGCGCAATTGAAGGCGATTAAAAATATTCACATTTATTGTGAGCGATTTTAGATTAGGAGTATTGTGAAGCCAAAAATTATTGCAAAGACTTAGGACTTACGCAATAACTCTCTGAAACTCCTATTCCTCTGTGTCCTCAGCGTCCTCAGCGGTTAAATTTTCCGTTACCTGTGCTTAAGTCCTAAGACTGTCTTATTTTATATCTCAGCGTTTTAATACATGACGCAAATGCAGTACTTGTGACGATTTTGCAAAGATACCGTAATAATACTAGCGCAAAATAAAGTTTATAGTTAAATTAAAGACACTATAAAGTAGATTGCTTTGGCTGATGAATCGTTTTACTGCGAAAACTCCCAATGTTCATGATTACAGCTTACAGCAGAATCAGCTTGGTCAAATGTGTGGCTCCAAGCAGCTGTTTCGCGATCGCTATAAAATATTGCGAATTATAGGTAGAGGTGGATTTGGCATCACATTTCTCGCTCAAGATGCTGTACTGCCTGGGAATCCCCTGTGTGTAATTAAACAACTGTATCCAAAAGTGACTAGTGCTAAAAGTTGGCAAAATGCCTGTCAACGTTTTGAAAAAGAAGCAAAAACTTTAGGTCAACTCGGTAGTCATTCACAAATTCCCTTACTCTTAGACTATTTTCAAGGCAATGGAGAGTTTTATTTAGTTCAAGAATATATACATGGTCATACTTTAGCCACCGAAGTCAAGCAAAATGGCGTTAAGAGTGAAGCCGCAGTCAAACAGTTTTTACGGGAATTACTGCCAGTTGTGCGATATCTTCATCAAAACCATGTAATTCATCGAGATATTAAGCCCCAGAATTTGCTGCGGTGTCAAGATGATCGGCGGTTAGTAGTGATAGATTTTGGTGCGGTGAAAGAAAAGCTGGCTGATGCTGGCGAAAATTCCATGAGTAAAACCGCAACTACTAATTTTGTCGGAACAATGGGATTTGCACCCCCAGAACAGTTTGCCCTGCGTCCAGTTTATGCCAGTGATATTTATGCAGTCGGTGTAACTTGTCTTTATTTACTGACTGGTAAATGGCCTTTAGAATTTGCACATGATAAGTATACTGGGGAGATCTGTTGGCATCAAGAGGTAAATATCAGCGATAGTTTTACCCGGATTTTGGAACAAATGGTCAGAATTTCTTTAAAGGAGCGTTTTCAGACAGTTGATGATGTGATTTTTGCTTTGGGTACTGAAAGTTATGCACCAATGTTAACTAACTGTTTGACTACCCAACCACTAAGCAGTAAATCTCAACCCACAGAAAAAACTTCTCCGATATATATACCACCTGTAGCGCGAACTGCGATCGCTATCCGTGAATGGAAAGCTAAAATCAAAAACAAAAAGTCGTCTTATATGTTCAATAATTACTTATCTTCAGTATCAAATTAATAAGTGAAGATAAATAAATTTAGTTATTGTTTTAACTATTAGCTATCATTCAAAACTGGCATTCAGTAAAATTTAATTCATTCAAAATCAAGCATTATTACCAGAGTTTCCAGTTTTAGAAAATTTTTATCTCAGAATATTCTATAATCGATAAAATATTAGTTATCAGGCTCTTAAAGTTTTCTGGCATAGAAGAAAACTGACTAGCATTTACCAACATTGACTATACAAGTAACTCCCCAATCCCAACAGTTATCAGTTACTGTTCACTGATTTAAATCAAAGGAAATTTCGGGGTAACATAACATATTTTATAGTGCAGTCGCGCCTGTCAGATTATGATCTGCTGCTTGAATCCCGATTGCCTAGATCCCCTAAATCCTAATGGCAAGAAGTTGTGCCAAAGTTGTAGCACACCCTTAGTGCCACTTTTAAGAAATCGCTTCCGTGTCATCCGGGTACTTTCTGATGAAGGGGGATTTGGCAGAACTTATCTATCAGAAGATACAGATAAACTGAATGAACGTTGTGTAATCAAACAATTAGCACCAAAATTTCAAGGTACTTGGTCGCAAAAGAAAGCAATGGATTTATTTGCTGAAGAAGCAAAGCGACTACAAGAACTTGGAGAACATCCTCAAATACCAACTTTGATAGCTTACTTTGAGCAAGAAAATTGCTTATATTTAGTGCAACAATTTGTGCACGGTCACAACTTGTTAAAAGAATTACAGCAGCGCAAAGCTTATAAACCTGGAGAAATTCAAGCAATTTTGCTGCATTTGTTACCTGTCCTCAAATTTATTCACGATCGCGGTGTCATTCACCGAGATATTAAACCAGAAAATATTATTCGCCGTCATGGTGATGGACGATTAAGCTTAATTGATTTTGGTTCTTCCAAACAATTAACAGTAAAAGCTAAAAGTAAAGTCGGGACATCAATTGGTTCACATGGTTATTCGCCCCTAGAACAAATTAGAGACGGTAAAGCTTACCCAGCTAGTGACTTATTTGGTTTGGGCGCTACCTGCTTTCATCTATTAACAGGAACTTCTCCTTTTGCGTTGTGGATGGAATTTGGGTATGGTTGGGTGAATGACTGGCGGCAATATTTACGAACTCCATTGAGTGCTGAATTAGATTTTATTCTCGACAAGCTGTTAAAAAAAGATCTTCCGCAGCGCTATCAATCAGCTGATGAAGTCATTCAAGATTTAACTCCTAAACAACCACTCGCACTGTCATCAGCAGGTCAAACTTCTAGAAAATTACCAGCAACTCAAGCACCATTTTTACCAGCCAGATATACTCTATTGAGAAGTTTAGTCTTGGTAGCTGCTTTTGTTTTATTATTCGGTTTTAAAGAGTCTTGGTATCAGCAATATCATCAAATTCAGACTACTGTACTCTCCAAGTTGATGCATTTTCGCCAAAATTCAGACAAGGGTAATGCAGGTTTGGGTCGGTTGCCAAACAATACTTTCAAGAAAATTTCTTTAGCTAGTACCATTAAAGGTGATGAAAAATCGGTTTTATCTGTTGCCATCAGTCCTGACGGTCAAATTATAGCCAGCAGTGGCGATCGCGATCGCATCATCAAACTGTGGAATCTCACAACTGGCAAACAAATCCGTATTTTAGCAGGGCATTCCCAAAGAGTGAATGTCGTCACTATCAGCCCAGATAATCAAACCTTAGTCAGTGGAAGTGATGATAAAACCATCACAGTATGGAATCTGACAACAGGAAAAGAAATACGTACATTAATCGGGCATTCCGACTCGGTTCAGGCATTAGCCATTAGCCCAGATGGCAAAACCCTAGTCAGTGGTAGTGATGACAACACAATTAAAGTGTGGAATCTAGCAACCGGAAGGCTAAGGCGTACTTTGACAGGACATAGATTCTGGGTGCGATCAGTAGCGATTAGTCCTGATGGTGAAACCCTAGCCAGCGGTAGCTTTGACAAAACAATTAAAATTTGGTATCTGAGTAAAGATTATCCCATCCGCACACTGACAGGAAATACAGAAACAATAACATCCGTGGCCATTAGTCCCGATGGGAAGATTCTAGCTAGTGGCAGCCGCGATCGCACCATCAAATTGTGGAATTTAGCCACAGGAGCGAAAATTCGTACACTTATAGGACACGCCGAAACAGTCACATCTATTGCTATTAGTCCAGATGGTAATACCCTCGCCAGTGCTAGCCGCGATCGCACCATCAAATTGTGGAATTTAGCCACAGGAGAAACAATTCGCACACTACTAGGACATGCTGATACTGTTACATCTATTACCTTTCGTCCTGATGGTAAAACTCTTGTTACAGGTAGTGAAGATAGTACAATCAAGATCTGGCACTTGTCTGATTAAAATAGCGCTTATCAGTTGTGTGCAGTGAATTATGAATTTTAAAACATTAGTCTTTTATGGTTCCTACAGGAGCGATCGCCAGGGTATTAAAGCTGCCAGATTTATAATTGATCAGCTCAAGCAAAGAAACCATGAGGTAATTTTTGTAGATGCGAAGGAGTATGACTTTAGCATCTTAGACCGGATGTATAAGGAGTATGATCAAGGTCAGGCTCCTGCAAAAATGGAAGAATTGGCAGACCATATCCGAACAGCAGATGGTTTTGTAGTTATTGCGGGAGAATATAACCACTCTATTCAGCCAGGGCTAAGTAATCTCATGGATCACTATCTAGAAGAATACTTTTTCCGTCCGGCTGGTATTGTTTCCTACTCAGCTGGTGGCTTTGGAGGAGTGCGGGCAGCTATACAGTTACGCGCTTTTTTGTCAGAAATGGGGATGTCCACTATTTCCAGCATTTTTTCCATTTCCAAAATAGGGAACTCTCTGGATGAAGCCGGTACTGCACAAGAAGCGACTTTGACAAAGAGAGTTAGTCAATTTTTGGATGAATTAGAGTGGTATGAAGAAGCATTGCAACGACAAAGAAAAGAAAAAGGAACCCCCTTCTAATCAAATGATGCTGATGATTGTAAGCCAAAGTAGGTAAGCTGCGTAACAACTTATCACTTAAAGAAGAAACCGCGGCAAAAAAAAGCGTACCTCCATTACCAAACACGTAAGCTGCGTAACAACTTAATCAGCAGAAGTAACCATTACAATCTTTACTGATCAAACCAGTACTGAATAATCAGCCTAGTAGTCTGACAAGTTAACTTTGCTGGGTTAATGTGAAAAAGTCCAGTTCTTTTCTCCCCCTGCTTCCCCTGCTTCCCCTGCTTCCCCTGCCTGCCTCCACCTGTCATTTTTGGGTTGACAGACCACTAGTTTCGGATATTTTAGTGAAACGAGACTCCATTTATTACCAAATATTTAAACGCTTTCCGGCGTTAATTTTTGAACTAGTTGATTACCGTCTTGAACAGGTGCAGAACTATCGATTTGAGTCAGTTGAGGTGAAAGAAACCTCCTTTCGCATTGATGGTGTCTTTTTACCTCCAGAAGGTGCAACACCCAGGATTATATTTTTTGCAGAAGTTCAATTCCAGAGCGATGAAGGTTTGTATCATCGGTTTTTTACCGAATCAATGATGTATTTGAACCGGAATCGGTCTGAATACGATGACTGGTACTGTGTGGTAATTTTTCCATCACGCTCTTTGGAACCAAGCGATACAAGAACTCATCGAATATTTTTAAACAGCGACCAAGTGCAGCGCATTTATTTGGATGAGTTAGGTACTTCTAATACTCTGCCAATAGGCATTAATTTAATGCAGTTGACAATCGCCTCAGAGAAGGTGATGGCAGAGCAAGCTCGTCTATTAATTGAACGGGTACAATTAGAGTTAACTGGCACACTGCCGAAAAACGAGATAATAAGTAGTTGGACAAAAATATTTACAGTCATTGCGAGCAAAGCGAAGCAATCCCAGCCCTTGCGATTGCTTCATTCCGCTTCGCTCCATTCGCAATGACATTGTGTAATTAATTCTGTCTGGTTACTTAGATATTATTACTACGATTGCTGTTTACAAGTTTTTTCAGTTAAGCCGTGAAGAGGTGGAAGCCATGTTGGGACTGAACATTGAAGAAACACGAATCTACCAAGACTTGGAACGTCAAACCAAATTAAAAGCAGCAGCACGCTTTTTGAGCATGGGCTACAGCATCTTTGAAGTGGCAAAGGCTGTTGATTTATCCGTTGAGGAAATCACAACAGAGGTGGTAAATTCTCAAACTCCCACAGAACAAGCAGAGTGAGTAGAAGAACGTAAACGCTATGTCAAAGTATGATAATTAATATCATTCTGGTCGCAAGTCGTTAGATAATTCCACAATACCCCTAGAACCATCAATCCGTACCCGTTGACCATCTTGGAGCAACCATGTTGCGCCTTTGACATCCATGACAGCGGGAATCCCGTACTCACGAGCGACGATCGCACCGTGAGAAAGCCGTCCACCAGCCTCAGCGATGATTCCTCCAGCCCTGACTAATAAAGGAGCCCAACCGGAATCTGTATAAGGTACTACTAAAATTGTCTCTCTATCAATTTCTGGCAAGTCTTGTAAATTCCGCACGACTTTGATCCGTCCTTCGGCTTGTCCGTGGCTAGCGGGAATACCTTGTAAAAATTGGTCAGCATAGAGTTCGGAGGGAGCTAGGGGATGAGGCGGTGTATTGCCGTAGACTAAAATAGGGATTTGAGAAATTTGACTATCTTGGACAAATTGCGATCGCCTTGATTGCACTAATTCTAATAAACCATCTTTTAACTCAGTATCAGACTCGGCAACTAAACGCCGCACTTCATCCAACTCCAGAAAAAAGATATCTCCAGTTTCTTTAAGTAAGCCAGACTGCAACCAAATTTTTTCTAAAGCCACAAATCGCCAACGCAACTCAGCTAATAACCGGGAATAAACTTCGGTAACTCGTCCTTTAATATCTACGCGTCTTTGCACTACTCCCCGCTGGCGTTTTCCTGATAAAGCCCGATTGATCGGGTCTATACCGCCTGTCTGGGGTTGGTTTCCCTGAATCAACTGCACAAACAACTGCTTAATTGGTTGGGGATCTTCCTTCCAGGTGGGAACGGCTATATTAGTGCCGACATCACTTAAATAACCGTAATCTTCTAAAAGTTCGTTAAATTCATAGAGAATCTTCTCACCCTCTGGACTTTGCGTCAATTGCTCAAACACTTGATCTGGTTCACACTCAGGTAATAATTGTTTAGCTTGGGCAGCTACAGCACTTAGCGATCGCAATGCTGCAACTTCTGGAGTAATGCTATTATCAATTTTCCCATCTTTGACGCGAAAAATCGCTTGTCTAAGGGCTGCACTTAATGGGGCTAAAATGCTGTAGTAAGTTCCACGATGCAGTAATTCTAGAGTAAAATCTACTCTTTCTAATATTTGGGGTGGTTCTAATTCATCTATCGATTCGTGAGCTAATTGCGACAAACCTGGAATAAATAGATTGCTGTAGTCTTGTTTAAAATCTTTTTCCAAATTCATTTCTTGGCGCAATAGGCGCATTAATCCTGGGAGATTCTGCCAAGTAGACTGCAACGGCGGTTTACTTAATTTCGCTCCTCTAGTTAAAAAATCCAGGCTTTCTGGTGGTAAGCCCATCCGCAGGAAAATTTCACCTAAAAGCGATGCACTAAAATAAGCCCTGGAATAATGTAATGTCGCCGTTTCGGTAAAATCTAACCCAAAAGCGCGATCGCCCAAAACAACGCTAAAAATATCTCCCCAAACTCCACAAGTTAAAGGACGATTAATCGACCAAGTTAAGGGATGAACTACGCCGGGAATCACTTCAGCGGCAATTTTCCGTGTCCAGATGGGTAGTAAGGTAGTAATTGGTCTAGATTGCAATACCCAAAGCGTTTGGCCGTCGTAACTCCATTCAATATCTTGAGGAATACCGTGATATCGTCTTTCTAAGCGGCGGGCTAAATGTGCCACTTGTTTGATGATTGCCTGTGGTATTTGCCCTGTACCTTCTAATTGTACTGATGAGATTTTCTCGGTTTCGACAACAAAAGCGCGATATTGTTCTGGAGTAACGTGTCCAGAGACAACTTGAGTGGGGCTACCTGGAAGGGCTTCAATGACAATCGCATCGCCTTGTTGAGTAATCGGATCACGAGTAAAAGCTACTCCCGAATAGACACTCTGGACTTGTTGCTGTACCAGCACAGCCATTGCTGTATCTTGTAAACTGCGATCGCGTCGATATTGTACCGCAGATGGATGATTGTAAGAGTCTCGAACTTGGGCGATCGCATCTTGTAATTGCTGTTTACTGGTAACGTGCAAAATTGTTTCATATTGTCCAGCGGCGGAAGCTTGTTCTGAGTCTTCCCCAATGGCGGAAGAACGTACCACCAAAGGAGATAAATCTGAAGGTTGGAGAATATCAATCAATTCTTGGGGATCATCAACTGGGGAAACTACCCAACCTTTGGGTACTGGGTAGCCCCATCGTTTAATTTGAGCTAGTGTCGCCGCCTTTTGTCCAACTAGGGCAGGATCTAACTCTTCATCTAAAGTTAAGATAGAGCGATCGCCACGTAAATACTCAAACGCCGCTTGGGAATCTGTGGCTGCGTCTTGTGCTGGTAAATTCAAATCATCACGGATTTGTCTATAAATCCACCCCATTAAGGCAGCTAAGGCAACAGTAGCCAGTATTTTGGGAAAATCGTCAGCGTGCAGGATAATCACAAACAAAGGAAATAGAAATAAGACTCCGTATTTTACCAGTCGTTTGGATTGCAGAACTGTGAAACTGATCAGCGCAAAAAAACTGACGAATCCTGCTACTAGTGGATCATGTACAACAAATCCCCAGACGACATTTGTTGTACCTGCTCCTTTAGCAATCCAGTATCTACCTAATACCAGGGCAATTAAGGCTACTATTTCCCAAGGCGAACCGCTAGGGAAAAAAGCACGGGAGATGAAAACTGCCGCGATTCCTTTTAAAGCCTCTGATAAAACTGCCAAAACACCTACCAGTGTGCCACCGTGGTAAAAAGCGGCGGAGACACTGATATTTCCCGTACCAATTCTTGCCAATTGCTTGCGCTTGAGGGCGTATGTAATCCAGGCAATTAGCGGCAAGCCACCCAAGAGAGGGCAGACAATTAAAATAACTAAAGCACCCCAGAGTTCAATCATTGTGGATTTTGGAACCACCGCATTGCTTTAATTGCCAAAGTTGTAGCAAGTGGCATGATTTTAGATTCATTTTCACACCTAAAATCTGCAATCTCAAATTTTAAAAGTTTTCTGATATTTTTCGATGGTTGTGAGGGCGCTTTTATTGAGTTGCTTGATGGACACTTAGCTGATGCGGAAACCGCTTTTGCCAGTGTCCCTCTAAAGCTACTAATGATTTTAGTTTAGCGCATAAGCGGCTTGCAACGCCCAAATAATCAGTGCAGCAATCGATCCCAAGAGTAACACGGTAGAGATAGTGACTACTTTTGGGGAATCTGCACCCTTAAATTTCATAATGCCTCGATTTAAGTCGGACATAGCTTTCTAATCCTCCTTTGTTACAGGGCTAATTTGCCCGCTTCGATTGTAGTCCTTCTATTTGGATATAGAGCCAAATTCCTGATTATATTTTGTTTAAACTTTGCAAAAATTACATGCTTAAATTTGCCTATTACTCCAGACATAGTATCTATATTTATATGAGTGTGCAACTAACCCTGAGTTCAATTCATTAGCCAGTGTGGGTGGATGAGTTACCGTAAATTCACTGAATTAAGAACATTTATTTGCTAGCTAGTTAGAGTTAGAGACTATAGTATAGTTCACAACTTTGTTTTTAGTTAAATTTTTCCAAAATTTAGGAGTATTAGCGGGTGAAAGTAGCACTGATCGCAATTTTGGCAGTGGTTATTGGCTTGTTACTGGCAATAGAGGTAGGGCTGCGATCGCTATTTGGCTTTGGTAATCCCTTGATTTATATTGGCGATCAACAAATTGGTTATTTATTAGCCCCTAATCAGCGCACCCGTCGTTTTGGTAATTGCATTGAGATTAACGAATATTCTATGCGCAGTGGGTCAATCTCTAAAACTCCTGCCCCTTCTACATTGCGAGTACTGCTTTTAGGAGACTCTATTGTTAATGGTGGTTGGTGGACGGATCAAATAAACACAATATCTAGCCTGATGATGCATAATTTAGCATCAACTAAAACTAGTAATTATCAGGAAACGGAAGTATTAAATGCTTCAGCTAATTCTTGGGGGCCAAGAAACGAATTAGGTTATTTACAAAGGTTTGGTAATTTTAACGCTCAGGTGGTGGTGTTATTAATTAATACCGATGATTTATTTGCGACTGCTCCCACAGCTTTGCCAGTAGGACGCGATCGCAACTATCCAGATAGTAAACCTTTCCTGGCATTAATAGAAGTTTGGCAGCGCTATATCAAGCAACAAAAGCCAATTCCCGAACTACAAGCCTTACAAAAAGAAGCAGGCGATCGCGTGGGAATTAATCTAGAAGCAATTAGTAAAATTCAAGTATTAACTCGTCAAAGCAATAGTAAATTTCTGCTGGCGATGACTCCCTTACTGCGAGAAATCGGTGAACCAGGCCCCCGCGATTATGAAATTATAGCCCGTCAACGCTTAAAGGATTTTACCAACGCTCAACAAATTACTTATATAGATTTTTTACCGATATTTAATGCTTACACTACACCACGTAGTTTATATCAAGACCACATACACCTAAATTTACAAGGCAATCAACTTGTAAGCGAAGTTATGGAGCGATCGCTTTTACAAATATTGAGTGAGTCTAGCTTATCCATTTAGACTTCCGCAATCCCCCACGCCGTAGTATTGGCATGGGATATGGGGAAGTAGGGCTTGAATTTAACCCGCACTTAAATTTGCAGAGATAATTTGTTGATCTCCAAGTTTTTCCTCTCTAGCGGGGTCAAAAGGTTCTGGAGTGTTAATATCAACGTTTTCATCATCATGAACAGAGTCGTTTAAATCATTGATATCTTCAGAAGTTGCTTGCTGCGAATTAGGATTAATTACGCTTGGATCAGAAGATTCATGAACTGATAAATTAATCGGTCTACGTGACTCCTGAGTCATAGTTACCTCTTTATTCGACTAAATATAATTTAATACTTGGTAGATAGTGATTTCCTCTGACAATTGATATATTCTTTGAGACTCAGACAGCAGAAAAAATTGTTGTTAATTGTTTAATTTTCCCGAATCCAAATTGCTAACCCTCCCCCACGACCACGAGCTGCAATAAAATTTTCATTCACTAGAAAGAAGGCAAAGAATGGTAGTTTAGCTATGGGTTGGTTGTAGAAATCCTCAGACTGAACTTTACCAGAGCGTATTTGTTTTTGATAAACTACACGACCAAACAGACTTATGAGCATTTGGGTAAAATCAAACGCTAATAAATTTTTCTTGCCTAAATATTGTGCTGACCCTGTGAGTTGCAACAATACTGAGCCTAATTGAATCTGATTTTCAATTTTACCTCTGCCTAAATCTTGTTCTAAAGCTGCACTCAAGGAAAGATAAATTGCGACAAATTTAGGCACATATAAACCTTTACCTAATATAATTCCCCCGCGCTCTCTAGCTTTTTTAGTACCAGTAGCAAAGCAAAGCCGCCATTTGCCTACAAGAGATTCAAAATTATAAATTAGCCGTTGCTGTTTAGCAGCTTTTTCTGCTTGTAGCAAGGCATTTACTAAGACTTCTGGTTTAGGGCGTGTGCTTACCTGTCCTCGAAATGCATTTGTAGCTTGGGATAGCACACTTATAAAATCAGGCGTAGTTGTAGATGTCAAATCAGCCTTCATGAGGACTTAACTATATTTTCTGCTTATCTGTATAGATTGTAGCGTTCATCGCTCTGGTACTGTGTAGTGATGTTTGAACAGTGCGTAGGCGTAGCCCGTCGTAGACATCGCTTTATCCCAAAGTTAGTAATCTTTCTGGAAAATCTACTACTAATCGCCGAGTTCTTAACCAAGGCAATCCTAATATAATTTCTGGGAATTCAGAACCAGCAACGGCCTCTACTGTAAATTCCTGTGTATCTAAGACTACTTTTCCAGAATAGCTATTAAAAGATGCTTCACCCATTCCCGTTACTATATTCCGCCCACTTAAAAGCGACCATTCAAGAGCCTCTAAATCTTGGTCATTAATTGCCAGCCACTCTGTCGAACCTGTATCCAGTAATGCTGTGACTGGTAACTTCTCACCATTGGCAGCAATCAACTCAATTTCAAAAAATAACTGACCAATTTCATCAAACTCACCTTGGATCATATCCGACCGCAGATCCCTGTTTCATTGAGCCGGAAAGTAAAAAATCTTGCCTGCGGGTGTTTTTCATGCGCTTTCTGTACTGCTACTAGGCTATCTGGATCAATGAAATATTCTCCACTCTCTGGCTCAATAACTATGAACCAGTTATAGTATTTATCTATTAATTCTGGGCGGAGTTTCTCAAAAATCGGGCGACAACGCTGGCGAAATGCTTCTAGTTCGGCTTGGCGTTTTGCTTGTTCTTCAGGAGAAATAGTTAGTTCGGGAAATAATCTGCCTCTACGAGGTTGGCGATGAGAATTCAGTTTAGTCATCACTATGTATTTTCTAATAATATCTATCAAATATATCATAAAATTGGCATTCATTTATTAGTAATCGCTATTATAATAAACCAAATAAAATTATATTTTTTTAATTAATATTTTTATTATTTATATTGTAAACGTATCTAAAAATGTATTAATTATAAAATTAGCTTTATATGAGTACAAGCTCCCACTAATAATTGTCTTTAATTTTTAATTGATTTGACTTGGGCTAGTGCTTATTAAATGCCTAGGGGTACAACCATCGTTGTACCCCTACAAAAACTAGTATCTTTGACAGGTCGTTAAAGCTTAGTAAACCAATGGTGCTACACCGCGCATTTGGCGTAAAGAATTTATACAAGCGGGACAGTCGCAGTTAAATAATGTAACCGCCATATCGCTTTCTTCAACATTGAACGCTAGCATGGGAACTTCATCATTAGAAAATTCTACTTCAGTCTGAGAGTTAGGAATTTGAGCCAACACGGAAGCTCTAGCACATACTAAATTCGCTTTATGGTAGTTTTTAATGCAAGAGAATTTGTCTATGGTTTTTGCTTCTGGTTCTACGGCTTGTGCTTGATTTACTATTGCTCCCATAGAAAGAATAGAGCTAATTAATACAGGGGTAGAAAGCAAACTAAGTATAATTTTGTTCATTTTTATTCCTTGTAAAATCATCCCGAATGCTCAGATTATCCGATTAAGTCTTACAATTCAAGTGAATGTCCATCAGGAATATACTGATGCGCATTGGATTTGTATTGTTGACTTACTAAGTGAAAGGGTATTACACAAAATCAAGAACTGCTACATTTTTTGAGGATGTGTTAATGATGCTAAGAGTTCCAAAACGACTCCATTAGTCCAGCCAAAGCCGACTTCGTTGGAACTGTAACCAAAACAGATTTCGTCAGAAACGTTAGCAGAACAGCGTTCCACATCATATTTCTCGACTAGATTGCCGTGACGCTCAAATTCTTTAAAGACCATAGCGAGGAATTTTTGGGCAATCCGATCGCCTTCGGTATGATATCCATAGCGGTGCAATCCTTGGACGGCAATTAATGTTAAAGGAGCCCAACCAAAAGGAGCGTCCCACTGGTTACCAGTAACATGAGTACTTGTGAAGATTCCCCCTGGTGCTTCAAACAAAGAAAGATTTTCTACAACTCGTTGAGCTTGACTTTCTGAGGCCAGTCCCATCCACAAAGGATAAAACGTGGTGGCAAATTCGTAAGGGCGGCGATCGCCACTTTGCAGGTGATAGTCTAAATAAAGTCCCTTTTGTTCATCCCAAAGGCATCGATCAATCTGATCGCGGCGGTTATCTGCACGATCGCGCCATTGTTTAGCTAATTGTTCATTCCCCAAAATATCGTTAATTTGCGCCAAGTCTTGCTCTGTTTGATAAAGCAAGCTATTAAGACACACAGGCGCATAATGGAGAATATCAATACTAAAAGGCCCAAAGCGATTGGTAATATCAAAACCAGACTCGCGCATGGTGCGATCACCTTTGTAAAACAGACTAGTCAGTTCGTCTTTGTCGCGTTTGTAGTAAAGATTGACATTATAATCTTCAATATCAAAGGTTTTATAATATTCCTTGACGCGATCATAATGGCTGCGTCCTTCCTCATCTCGCTCAGAAAACAAGACTTCTGGTGCAGGGCCTTCGCCAAAAGCATAGTATCGAGATAAACCTGTGGCAGGATTCAAGTGGGGCGGTACTACCCAGTAATAATAAAATTGTTCTAGCAGTGGGACAGCTGAACATAGCCATGCTTGATCCTTGGTGTGCTGAAATAACGCCAGCACCATCATACTCAACACGGGCGGCTGCGATCGCGATAACATGTAAGTCCGGTTGGAATTGAGGATCGTGCCGTAATTTTGCATTTGGTATAGTAGCTGATCAACTTGGCTTTGGGCTAAATCCCATTCTTGATCTCGCAATAGCCCCAACAAAATAAAATAACTATCCCAACCATACATTTCATTAAAGCGACCTCCAGGCACAACATAAGGCCCTGGTAAGTACAATAATCCATGCTCACCCTCCCCAATTGCCTCGACTTCAGTTGGGAGAGTGCGAATTTCCAGTTGTTGCATCTCGTCTGGAGATAGCGATCGCTCTAAGATAGATTGAACGTTGGGACAGTTTTCTCGTGGTGAAATGTAAACTATCCAGGGGTTTCCGGGTTTGTGTTCTAGTTTGGCATCTTTAGCAGATTGCAATAGATGCTCGTGCGATCGCGTTAACGTTTTCCACGTTTTTTTGATGTGGGCTTGGACAGCATTAATTTGGGCAGTGGTAAATGGCAATGTTGTTTGGGTAGATTGAATGGTCATATTAATATGCATGGGGCATGGAGAAGAGGACAAGGGGCAGGGGGCAGGGGGCAGAGGGGAAAAAAGAGGACAAGGGGCAGGGGGCAGGGCGCAAGGGGATGAAGAAAAATTACCTCTTTCTCCCGAAGTTGCTCCACTTGGGGAGACCCCAAGACCGCACTTCTCTCCTTGTCTCCCTGCTCCCTGCTCCCTGCTTCTTCAGTTCCTCTGCGCCTCTGCGTCTCTGCGTGAGATAGATTTATCTTTTCACTCAGCACTACTAATTAATAGCGCAACTGGAAAATGAGCGAGGGCTGTACTGATAGATAGGGTATTTGTAGCTTGTAAGGTTTGATGAGTTAAGACGTTTTTCCAAGTGGGGGAAGTTCCTGAGGGTAATTGCAAGTGGGTATCTTGCCATACCGACTCACCTAGGGGATAGTTTTGGGGCTTGATCAGGCGCGTCAAAAAGCGAGGGGCGATCGCAATCGCTGTTTGATTTGCTTGTCGCCGGGCAAAGGCGATGATGTGATTGGCATGGGTTCCTTCAATTTTTAACGGTAGATAATCCCCATTTTGGAATAATTCCAGATATTCTGTTCTGGCTTTGAGGACTTGGGCAGTTAAAAATAGTTTGACTCTGCCATCTGTTTTATTTGTCAGTAATTCCTCAATTAATGCCAAAATATCGGTTTTGATTTGCTCTCGAATGTCGCTCAAATAGCCACGCCGCTGCTCAAAATCTACAGGGCGGCGGTTGTCTGGATCAACTAAACTCAATTCCCAAAGTTCTGTTCCTTGGTAAAAGTCTGGCACACCGGGCGCTGTCGCTTTTAATAAAGTTTGGGAAAGAGAGTTAAAAATCCCGTAGTCGGCAATTCGCTGTTGAAAGGGGCGAAAAGCTGCCAAAAATTGCTCTGATACAGCTGGATCTAAGACTTTCTCAATAAAAGCAGTACATGCCTCTTCATACTCATTATCAGGCCGCAACCATGCTGTATGTACTTTCGCTTCTCGTATTGCCTTAATTATGTAGTCTTTAACCCGTTGCACAAAAGATGAATGTTCTTCTTTGCCAAAAGGAAAAGCCCCAACTAGGGTTTGATAGAGAAAATATTCATCATTGCGATCGGGCATGGCAAATTTGTGGCTGATGCCGAAGGGATTAGCAGAGCGATCGCGGCGATGCTGTTGATTTAAATGGCTCCAAATATTTACTTGCTGTTCCCATTCTTCCGCCATTTCTGACAGTACATTTAATCTCGCCCGCATATCTTCGCCACGCTTAGTATCATGGGTGGCTGTAGCATTCATTGTGTGCGGCCAATGTTCTTGATGCTTATGATTAAATTGATGGAACTGATCTACAGAAATCCCAAAATGACTAGGATTTCCTCCCACTTCATTCAGCGACAATAAACGGTTATAAACATACAGCGTGGTGTCTTCTACACCTTTAGCCATGAGGGGACCGCTATATTGTTGCATCCGTTTCACAAAATATATCCACTGTTCGCGTTCTGTCTGAGTCAAAGATTCATCAAACTCCAGCAGCATTAACTTTTCAATAAAGGTTAACTCATGCTGCAACAGCGGTGTTTGTTCTCTGGCTTGGCGCATTACTTCTTGAATGCAGGCGCGATCGCTTTCTTGAATACCATCGGCAGTGATGTAGGTGCGATAAACAGGAAACAAAATCAAAACTTCTACGATCGCCCGTTTTAGTCCATTCAGGGTAAAGTCATTGCCATAACGATATTTGCTGGAAATATTCTTTAACAAAATCGCTAAATTATCAATGTCACCTGCGAGATTTCTTTCTAATATTAGGTGCTTTTTCTCTTTTACCAGCGAGGGATAGTCTACTCTTGCACCAATAAATCCTTGATAAATATTATTAAACCATGACTCAGTTTCAACTTGACAAAATACACCATTGACATAATTCAAAAAATCATATCCAGATGTACCTTGAATTGGCCAGTTTTCTGGTAAATCTTCGGTCAATTCTAAGATTTTTTCCACGGTGATATAAACGTCACCCATCTTTTCTCGCAGTCTTTCTAAATACTCAATGGGATTATAAAGCCCATCAATATGGTCAATGCGTAAACCTGTGAATTTACCTGAATCAACTAGCTTGTGAATTAAAGAATGAGTGTTATTAAAGACGCGCAGATCTTCTACCTTAACGGAAATAAGTTCGTTAACAGTAAAAAAGCGGCGATAGTTCATTTCTTCAGCCCCAACCTTCCAGAAAGCGAGACGATAAAACTGTTCTCTTAATAACTCATCTAAAAGGTTAAAGCTATCGGGATCACCCACCTTTCCATTGAAGATTTTCAGATTATCCTCAATAAAATCATGGATTGCATCATTTGTAGTGTAAAGTTCCCAAATTAATCCTTTGATAAATGCAATTTGGTCTTGTCGTTGTTTACCAACAACTTCTGAAGGAACATTTTTCAGAACGTAGAGAATCCCTAACAATTTAATGAAATCAGGATGATTGCGTCCTAAGGTACGGGTGATTTTGCCTAAATTGTAGGTAAGAAATTTCGTGTATGATTCTAAGCGCAGTGGTAATTTTAAACTGTAATAATTTATAGATATGCCATTTTGTTCATATTGCAGTTGAATATCTCCTTTTTCTAAGGATGCACCGTAGAAATCTCCTAATAAAGGAGCCAAAATTCGCTCTTGGCGATCGCTAAACGGAGCATTCCACCCTAGATCAAAATAATCGGTATAACTAGAATCTGGGCCGTGTTCCAATACATCCATTAAGTAGTGATTTTCACTACTATATGCCATGTGATTGGGTACAATGTCTTGCAACCAGCCCATACCCAAAGATTGGAGTTCACTGACTAATGCTTCAAATGCCTCAGTACTTCCCAATTGAGGATTAAGTTGAGCCGCATCTACTACATCATAGCCATGCGTACTCCCAGAACGAGCTCGAAAAATAGGGGAAGCATACAAATCAGAAATCCCCAAATCTGCTAGATAAGATGCGATCGCTTGGGCATTTTCAAAGCCAAACTCAGGTGTAAATTGAATCCGATAAGTAGCGTTGGGAACTCGCATGTGTTTTTTTAATGAAATTAGAAGTCAGGAATTGAAAGTTTGAAGTTATAAGCTTGAACTTTGAACCTCTGAAGTCGAAACTTGAACCTCTGAAGTCGAAACTTGAGCTTCTGAAGTCGGAACTTGAACCTCTGAAGTCGGAATTTGAGCTTCTGAAGTCGGAATTTGAGCTTCTGAAGTCGGAATTTGAACCTCCGAAGTCGAAACTTGAGCTTCTGAAGTCGGAACTTGAGCTTCTGAAGTCGGAACTTGAACCTCTGAAGTCGAAACTTGAGTTTTTAACTCTCCCATGAAGTAATTGAGCATCATTAATTCAAATATATTTTTCCATGCCCCATGCCCAATGCCCTATGCCCAATGCCCCATGCCCCATACACTATACTCCTTCATACAACACTAAACTTGTAGGTTGCAGTTGTAATTCTTCTCCCGCAGACAAATATTGTGGTGCTTGAGAACCAGACCCCTGCCATGACAGATCCGCAGAATCCAATAATTTTTCAGCATCATGCAGCACTGGCAAAGTCGTTGTTACGCTTGAGGAACTGAAATTCATCGCAAAGACTAACTCAGTTGATTCGCACCAACGACGCACAATTACTAACTGCTTGTCTTCATCGCTAGTGGCGTGGATGCTGTTACGGTCTTGGTTGAGTAGTACGGGATGGGATTTGCGTAAATTAATTAAATGACGATGCCAATCTAGTAATACTTTGTGCTGACCTTCGTTGCGTAATTCCCAGTTTAGTTGACAACGCAAAAAGGTTTCTGCGGATTCGGGATCTGGTGGATCTTCGTCGTAGTGAAAAGCGGCAAATTCTTGTTTACGTCCGGCGCGAACGGCTTGAATTAAATCAGGATCGGAGTGACTAACAAAGTACATAAAAGGTGCAGTTTCGCCGTATTCTTCCCCCATAAACAATAGCGGTAAGTAAGGTGACAGCAATAAAGCCCCAGCTGCTAACTTCAACCCTTCAAATGATAGACGTTGCCAGAGGCGATCGCCTTTCATTTGATTGCCGATTTGATCGTGATTTTGGATACATACCACAAACTGTGACAAGGGGCGATCGCGGCAATCAATTCCATGAAAGCGCATCCGGTGGGGGGCATATTTCCAATCGTAGACAAAGGTATCTTGATATGCTTTGGCTAAATCAGCACACTGCCCATAATCTTCATAATATCCCTGGCGATCGCCTGTTAAAAGTGCATGTAGTGCATGGTGAAAGTCATCACTCCACTGGGCATCAAGTCCATAGCCACCCAGTTCTGGCGGTCGAATAATTTGGGGATTATTCAAGTCACTTTCGGCAATGAGATGACGTTTCCATGTTTCTCCTTGGCAAAAGCTATGCACTGCTTCGGCTAGTTCCCACAAAAAATGCTTGGCTCCCAAGTCAT